>NC_014844.1:1814554-2116980 GCF_000176915.2 Pseudodesulfovibrio aespoeensis Aspo-2 | reverse complement strand
GGAGGACGCAATGGCTGACAGAGTATACGTGTTCGACACCACCTTGCGCGACGGCGAGCAGTCGCCCGGCGCGACCATGAATCTGGACGAGAAGATCCGCATGGCCCGGCAGCTTGAGACCCTGGGCGTGGATATCATCGAGGCCGGGTTCCCCATCGCCAGCCAGGGCGATTTCGAGGCCGTGCAGGCCATCGCCAGGGCGGTCTCCAACGTCCAGGTGGCCGGGCTGTGCCGGGCCGTGACCGGTGACATCGATCGCTGCTGGGAGGCCATCAAGGAGGCGGAGAACCCGCGCATCCACACCTTCCTCGCCACCAGCGACATCCACATGAAATACAAGCTCGGCAAGACCGCAGACGAGGTGCTGGTCATGGCCGAGAAGGCCGTGCGCCACGCGGCCTCATACACCGACAATGTGGAGTTCTCTGCCGAGGACGCCTCGCGATCGGACTGGGACTTCCTGGTCAAGGTCACCGAGACGGTCATCGACGCCGGGGCGCGGGTGGTCAACATCCCGGACACCGTTGGCTATACCCAGCCTTTTGAATACTTTGAGCTGATCAAGTACCTGATGGACAATGTGCGCAACGTGGACAAGGCGATCATCAGCGTCCACTGCCACAACGACCTCGGCTCTGCCGTGGCCAACAGCCTGGCCGCCATCCGGGCCGGGGCGCGCCAAGTGGAGTGCACGGTACTCGGCATTGGCGAGCGGGCGGGCAACGCCGCGTTGGAGGATCTGGTCATGGCACTGAACACCCGCAAGGAACTCTACGATGTCGAGACCGGCATCGTCACCGAGCAGATATTCCCGTCCTGCCGCCGCCTCTCGCAGATCATCGGCATGCCCATCCCGCCCAACAAGGCCATTGTCGGGGCCAACGCCTTTGCCCACGAGTCGGGCGTGCATCAGGACGGGGTGTTCAAGAACCGGCTGACCTACGAGATCATGACCCCGGCCTCCATTGGCCGCACCAGCAACGACATCGTCATCGGCAAGCATTCCGGCTCCCACGCGGTGCGCAGGAAGGCCGAGGAACTGGGCTACGTGCTGGACAACGAACAGGTGCAGGTGCTCTTCAAGGCGGTCAAGGAACTGGCCGACAAGAAGGAGCAGGTCTTTGACGAGGACGTGGAGGCCCTGATCCTGGAGAAGGTCTACCGCCGCCGCGACCGGTTCCGGCTGGTGGATATGAGCGTCTTCTCCGGCACCGGCATCGTGCCGCCCCATTCGGCCATGGTCATGGAATTTGGCCGCGAAGGGGATGAGGTCGCGATCAGGCGCACCAGCGAATTCGGCGAAGGTTCTGTTGACGCGGTGTTCAAGTCCATCTACTCCCTTGTGGGGATGTCTCCGAAACTTGAATTCTATTCGGTCAACGCCGTGACCGAGGGGTCCGACGCCCTGGCCGGCGTGGCGGTGCGCATCGAGCACGACGGCGTCAAGTCCGTGGGCCGCGCCAACGACGGCGATGTCATCAGGGCGAGCGCTCTGGCCATGATCAATGCACTGAACAGGCTGGAAAAAGCCAAAGAGGAGAAATAAGTGATGGGTCAGACTTTAGCCGAGAAAATCCTGCAGGGACATACGGATCAGGAGATCACCGGAGCAGGGCAGATCATCCAGTGCCGCGTGTCCATGGTCCTGGCCAACGACATCACCGCCCCCCTGGCGATCAAGTCGTTCAAGGCCATGGGAGCCGATAAGGTCTTTGACCGGGACAAGGTCGCCCTGGTCTGCGACCACTTCACCCCCAACAAGGACATCGACTCCGCCGAGCAGGTCAAGGTGGTGCGCGAGTTCGCCGAGGCCATGGGCGTGACCCATTACTACGAGTGCGGCGAGGTGGGCGTGGAGCATGCCCTGCTGCCCGAGAAGGGCCTTGTGGGCCCCGGCGACGTGGTGGTGGGCGCGGACTCGCACACCTGCACCTACGGAGGTCTGGGCGCGTTTGCCACGGGCATGGGCTCCACCGACATCGGCGCGGCCATGGCCCTTGGCGAGACCTGGTTCAAGGTGCCGCCCACCATCCGGGTGAACATGACCGGCAAGCCCGGCCAGTATGTCGGGGGCAAGGATTACATCCTCAACCTCATCGGGCGCATCGGCGTGGCCGGAGCGCTTTACAAGGCCCTGGAATTTTCCGGCGAGGCCGTGGACAATCTGACCGTGGAGGGCCGCATGACCATGGCCAACATGGCCATCGAGGCGGGCGGCAAGGTCGGCCTGTTCCCGGTGGACGCCAAGACCCTGGCCTATACGGCCCAGGCGGGCCGCTTGGGCGATGTGGCCATGACCCCGGACAAAGACGCGGTTTACGAGCGGCTGGTGGAGATCGACGTGACTTCCATGGCCCCGCAGGTGGCCTGTCCGCACCTGCCAGACAACGTCAAGCCTGTGGACGAGACCTCGGGGCTGCGCATCCACCAGTCGGTCATTGGCTCCTGCACCAACGGGCGCATCGAGGACATGCGCGAGGCCGCGTCCATCCTCAAGGGCCGCAAGGTCGATCCCAAGGTGCGCTGCATCATCCTGCCCGCCACGCCGACCATCTGGAAGCAGTGCATGAAGGAAGGGCTGATGGAGATTTTTATGGACGCCGGGTGCATTGTCGGGCCGCCCACCTGCGGTCCGTGCCTGGGTGGGCACATGGGCATCCTGGCTGGCGGGGAGCGCACCGTGGCCACCACCAACCGCAACTTCAAGGGCCGCATGGGCTCCCTCGAAAGCGAGGTTTTCCTGTCCAACCCCTGGGTGGCTGCGGCCAGCGCCATCGCGGGCGAGATCATCAACCCCGCAAAACTCTAGGAGAGAGACGATGAAAGTGACCGGAACCGCCCACATGGTGGGCGATCACATAGACACCGATGCCATCATCCCGGCCCGTTTCCTGGTGACCACCGATACCGCCACGCTGGGCGCCAACTGCATGGAAGGGCTTGAGGCGGGCTGGGTCAAGCGCGTCAAGCCCAACGACATCATCGTGGCCGGGGACAATTTCGGCTGCGGCTCGTCGCGCGAGCACGCGCCCATCTCCATCCTCGGCGCGGGCATCCCGGTGGTGGTGGCCAAGAGCTTTGCCCGCATCTTCTACCGCAACGGCTTCAACATGGGTCTGGTGCTGCTCGAAGTGGGCGACGACATCGCCAGGATCAGGGACACCGACCGGATCGAGGTCGATACCGCCACCGGCGTCATCAGGAACCTGACCACCGGCGACGAGATCACCTGCGCGCCCGTGCCGCCGTTCATGCAGAACATCCTGGATGAGGGCGGACTCGTGGAATACGCCAAGCGCAGGCTCGCCTAGCGGCGCAGGACGAACCGGAAAAATCACTGGAGAGAATCATGAAGATTTGCGTTATGCCCGGAGACGGCATTGGCCGCGAGATCGTGGCCCAGGCCATGCGCGTGCTCGACAAGGTGGCGGCCAAACATGGCCGCGCATGTGAAACCACCGAGGCGCTCATCGGCGGCTGCGCCATCGACGCCACGGGCGTGCCCCTTCCGGCGGACACGGTGGCCAAATGCAAGGATTCCGACGCCGTGCTGCTGGGCGCTGTGGGCGGCCCCAAGTGGGACACCATCGACCCGGCCATCCGGCCCGAAAAAGGGCTGCTCGGCATCCGCAAGGAGCTGAAGCTCTTCGCCAACCTGCGCCCGGCCACGTTGTTCAAGCAATTGACCGAAGCCTGCTACCTGCGCCCGGACATCGTGGCGCGCGGGCTTGATGTCATGGTCGTGCGCGAGCTGACCGGCGGCATCTACTTCGGCGAGCCGAGGTTCGACGGCATGCAGGACGGCGAGCGCTTCGGCTTCAATACCATGGTCTACCGGGAGCACGAGATCCGGCGCATCGCGCGGGTCGCCTTCGAGGCCGCGCGCAAGCGCTCAAGCCGGGTCTGTTCCGTGGACAAGGCCAACGTGCTTGACGTGTCCAGGGTCTGGCGCGAGGTGGTTATTGATGAGCACGCCAGGAATTACGAGGACATCGAGCTGTCGCACATGTATGTGGACAACGCGGCCATGCAACTGGTGCGCGACCCGTCCCAATTCGACGTGATGGTCACGGGCAACCTGTTCGGCGACATCCTCTCGGACGAGGCCGCGGCCATCACCGGGTCCATCGGCATGCTGCCGTCCGCGTCCCTGGGCGAGGCCAACCCCGGCCTGTTCGAGCCCATCCACGGCTCCGCGCCCGACATCGCGGGCCAGGACAAGGCCAACCCCCTGGCCACCATCCTCTCGGTTTCCATGATGCTGCGCCACTCCTTTGCCATGGCCGAGGAGGCGGACTGCATCGAATCCGCCGTGGAGCAGGCCCTGGAACAGGGCTACCGCACCGGCGACATCATGCAGCCGGGCTGCCGCCTCGTGGGCTGCACGGAAATGGCCGAGGCCGTACTGGCGAACATCTAGCGTTCGCTGCCGGACACCAGTCCGGCCACGGAATGCAACGAATCAGGGCCGACGCGCACAGAGTGCGTGTCGGCCCTGTTATGTCATGGTGCCTGGCTTGCCCGACCCGTGCGTCCGGTCTCTAGTTGGCGTGGCAATCCTTGCAGGCCACAGGCGCCTTGCGCCCCTGCTTGACCATGTCCTTGTGGCAGCCGAGGCAACTGGCCGTGGAATCCTTGGCATGGAAGGCGGCGTAGAAGGTCGTGGACTCCTTCTTGCCCGGCTGGTCGTGGCAGCCCGCTGCGGCGCAGCTGGCGATGGCGCCCTTGCCGTCCCAGGTGTGGTGGCAGGTGGCACAGTCGATTGCGGCCTTGCCGTGCCGGTCGTGGGAGAAATCGACCGGAGCCTTGGTGGCCTGCATGGACGGCGGCGGCGCGAGGCGCATGTCCGCAGGCGCGGGGGGCGCGGCCAGGGCCGGGGTGGCGGCCAGAATCAGGAAACAGGCGGCGATAG
The DNA here is from genome assembly GCF_000176915.2 of Pseudodesulfovibrio aespoeensis Aspo-2. Taxonomy (NCBI): domain Bacteria; kingdom Pseudomonadati; phylum Thermodesulfobacteriota; class Desulfovibrionia; order Desulfovibrionales; family Desulfovibrionaceae; genus Pseudodesulfovibrio; species Pseudodesulfovibrio aespoeensis. The sequence goes on along the minus strand of NC_014844.1, from coordinate 2,112,068 downwards.
TGAGCAGGATGCGATGCATGGGAATCCTCCGGGTGTTGATGGACTGTGTCGCCTGGAGTGTCGCAAAGGGTATGCCAAGTTTTAATCACCTGTATTTGCTAGGAATGTTATTGGCTTTGTTTCGCGAGTGTACAGAATTTGCGCACGGGCGACCGAAGTTTTCCCGCTGGCAGGGCATGAAAAAGCCCTCCGCAGCGGGTGCCGGGGAGGGCTTGTGGTCTGGTTGGGGAGTTGCGGTGTGATCAGCCCCAGAGCTTGAGGCCGGTGGGTTCGTCAAAGACGCGGTTGAGGGCCTCGCCGGGGATCTCGGTGATGATGGCCTCGGCGGCGAAGATGATGTTGCCCTCCATGGCGTGGCCGCCCAGGCATTGGCAGGCGGCGTCGCTCAAGGTCAGGTGCAGGTGGACAAAGGTCTCGCCGTCGAGCAGCGAGACATTGCCGATCCCGGCCAGGATCTCGACATGGTGGTCGATGGCGTGGGTCTCGTACTTGCGGGCGTCCTGGTGGTAGTAGCCCAGCCGGGCCTGCTCCATGGCCCCGATGACCTGGATGGAGCCGCGGGTGATACCGTTTTCGCGACAGACGCGGCCCAGTTCAGCCACGAGGTCTTCGCCTTTTCTTAGGCGTTGCATGATGGTCTTGCTCATGGGTGTCTCCTTTGGTTTTCCGTGTGCCCACGGGGGCTACATCTCGATTTTGACGTTCTCGGGGCTGAGTTTGCGTTCCAGCCGTTTGGCGTACTGGCTCATGAGGTAGCTGGGCACGAAGTAGAGCATGGCCACGGTGGTGAAGATTTCAAAGGGGTAGATCATGATCCGGTTGTTGATGGCGTAGGCCGCCCGGGTCAGCTCCGTGACGCCGATGATATAGACCAGCGAGGTGTCCTTGAAGGCGGCGATGAACATGCCCACCAGGGCGGGGAGCATCTGCTTGAGGGCTTGGGGCAGGATGATTTTGCGCATGATCTGAAAGTAGCCCAGGCCCGAAGCCGTGGCCGCCTCCACCTGGCCCACCGGGATGTTCTCGATGCCGCCGCGCACGGTTTCGGCGATATAGGCGGCAAAGAAGAAGGTCAGGGCGATGGTGCCGGCCCAGAAGGTCTGGATGTCGATCTTGAAGACGATGCCGAAGATGACGGTATTGGTCCAGAAGATGACCAGAATGAGCGGGATGCTCCTGACGAATTCGATGTACACGGTACTGGGAATCCGGAAGATCCGATTCTTTGCCGTCCTGCCCATGCCTACCAGAAGCCCGATGAAGAAGCTGCCGATGATGGAGATGACGGCGATGAGGACCGAGCCGGACAGACCGCCGAGGCCGTGGAAGAATTCCGTGGGATCGCCATCGGGAAACCGCCAGATGAGCAGCGTCGGCAGGTTGCTCCAAATGATTTCGAAATTGAATCCGGCTACGGCCAGACCGGTTTTGTAGGTGAGATACGCAAGGACAGCCACAAAGAGCCCCTTGGAGGAAAGGGTCAACCCCTTGCCGGAAAAGCGCAGCATCCGGCGCATGAGGGAGAGCGTCTTTGTCGCATCGGGTGCCTTGCGGAAATGCCACAGGATATGCTCAAGGCCATTGCCGAGGAGGTTCAGGGGCAGGAAGATGAAGTCCGCGATCTTGCGCAGGAAAGGCTCCTGGCCCTTGGGTAGGATTTTGAGCCGGATGTTCACCAGATTCAGGATGCCTGCAATGGACAGGGAAAGGCAGCTATAGACCGCCGTGGCCACGGTCATGGCCTCGAAGGTGTGGTAGGTCAGGGAATAGACCTCCTGCATGGACCAGCAGAGCTCGGCAACACCGATGGTCATGGCCAGGGAGGTGTTCTTCATGTTGTTGAGGAATTCGCTGCCCAGGGGCGGGATGATCTCCCTGAAGGAAAGGGGGAGGATGATCTTGCGCAGGGTCTGGCTGAAGTTCAGACCGGAGGAATAGGACGCCTCCAGGAGCCCTTTGGGGATGGACTGGATTCCGGCCCGGATGATCTCGGCCATGAAGGCGCCGGTGAAGATGCCGCAGCCGATGGTCGCTGTCCAGAATTCGAAATTCATATCAAAGAGCTGGATGCGGATTTCCTCGGGAAAGGCATAGGGCAGGGCGAAATTCCAGAAAAAGAGCTGGATGAGCAGCGGCGTGTTGCGGAAAAGCTCCACATAGCTGGTGGCGAACCAGTAGACCGGCTTGAAGCTGGAGAGCCGGGCCAGACCGAAGATGGTGCCCAGGCCAAGGGCTATGGCTGCGGAGTAAATGGTGATGGTGATGGTCAGCCCCAGGCCGTCGAGCATGAGCTTGCCCATGTGCCCGTACTGACCTTCGGTGGTGAAGACAGCCCAGTTGAAATCGTATTTGAATTCAAAGACAAAGGCGAAATAATAGGTCACCAGACCGAACAATGCCAGCAGGGTGATATTCTGGATCCAGATTTTCTCGATATATCTCTTGAACATGCGTTTCCCTGAAGAAAGGTCCCGGAGCAGGGTGCTCCGGGACCAGGTTTGGCTCAAGCAATCAGCTTAGGGCCACAGCTCAATCTTTTCGGTCATGGGGAAGGGGTAGTCGGTGTCAGGGCCGAACCACTTGTTGTAGATGGTCATGTAGGTGCCATCCTTCCACATGTCCTGGATGGTGAAGTTGATGATGTCGCGCCATGCGGAATCATCCTGGGGCAGGCCGATGCCGTAAGGCTCGTCAGAGATGAAGTCGCCCACCAGCTCGAACTGGCCGGGAACCTTTGCAGCGTAGCCGAGCAGGATGGTGGAGTCGGTGGAGATGGCCTGGACGCGACCGGAGCGCAGGGCCTCGAACATGGCGATTTCACCGTCGTAACCGATGACCTTGGGGTCGGGGTTGCCGAGCTTCTTCAGGTATTCGGTGGCGTTGACGATGGAGGTGGTGCCCTGCATGGAGCCGACCTTCATCCCGGCCAGATCCTTGACGTCCTTGACCGCACCCTTCTTGGCCAGGAACTTCTGGCCGTCAAAGAAGTAGGTGATGGAGAAATCGATCTTCTGGTCGCGCTCGCGCTTGTGGGTCATGTTAGCCAGGACCATGTCGACCTTGGGCGGATCGGTCTGGACAAAGGAGACGCGGGTGTTGTTGTTGACCACGACCTTTTCCAGGGTGCAGCCGAGGCGTTTGGCGATCTCGGTGGCCATGTCGACGTCGAAGCCGACCCATTCGTTCTTGTCGTTGATGAAACCGCCGGGGATGCCCTGGTTGGACATGCCGGCTTTGACGACTTTGGTGGACATGACCCGGTCGTAGGTGGGACCGGCAAAGGCCACGGTGGCGGCCATGACAAGCAGGGCGGCCAGAACACTGATTTTGAGGACTCTCATTTCCACTCCTTCAATCGTTGAGTTCGTCCGAAGACCCAGGCGCGCACCGTACCCGCCCGGACGTATCCAAAAAGCCTAGTGGCTGAGGATCTTGCTGAGGAAATCCTTGGTCCGGTCGCTTCTGGGGTTGCTGAAGAATTCCTCGGGGGTGTTCTCCTCAATGAGAAAGCCGCCGTCCATGAAGATGACCCGGTCGGCCACTTCGCGGGCAAAGCCCATTTCGTGGGTGACGCAGATCATGGTCATTCCCTCTCGGGCCAGGGATTTCATGACGTCGAGCACCTCGTTGATCATTTCGGGGTCAAGGGCGGACGTGGGCTCGTCAAAGAGCATGATCCTGGGCTGCATGGCCAGCCCGCGCGCGATGGCCACGCGCTGCTGCTGGCCGCCCGAGAGCTGGGACGGATACGCCCCGGCCTTGTCCGGGATGTCCACCTTCTTGAGCAGGTCCATGGCGATGGCCGTGGCGTCGCCCCTGTTCATGCGCCTGACCATGGTCGGGGCCAGGATGATGTTGTCCAGCACCGTCATGTGCGGGTAGAGGTTGAACTGCTGGAAGACGAAGCCCACCTCGGCCCGGAGCAGGGTCATGTTGGTGGCGGGGTCGGACACGGCCATGCCATCCACGGTGATGGTGCCGTCCTGGATCGGCTCAAGCCGGTTGATGCACCGGATGAGGGTGGATTTGCCAGAGCCCGACGGACCGCAGATGACGACCACCTCGCCTTTTTTGATATCGAGATTGATGTTGTTGAGGACCTGGAAATCCCCATACCATTTATTTACATTTTTGAAAGAAATCACGGTCGCTCCCCAATAAAAGTGGTCAGCCACAAGGCCAGAGGTCTCCTAGCAGAATTTTCGCCTGTGGGCAATGATGGTTCAGGCGGAACTGGTGGCCGCCGAATAATATTCTGTCAAATGGCTGGTCTCGGAGGAATCAGTTGGCCACCATCATTTCTTGCACCATGATGCCTTGGTCAGCATTCGGTCATGCTCATGGCCAGCCCGGCCAGGGAGGTCTCCTTGTACTTGCGCGACATGTCGTGGCCTGTCTGGGCCATGGCCTGGATGACCTTGTCTAAATCCACCTTCTGGTAAGACTCGTCCAGGGTCGAGGCGATGAGGTAGGCGTTGAACGCCTTGACCGCGCCCATGGCGTTGCGCTCGATGCACGGGATCTGGACATAGCCGCCCACCGGGTCGCAGGTCAGGCCGAGATGGTGCTCCATGGCTATTTCCGCCGCGTTTTCCGTGACCTGAAAACGGTAGCCGCGGGCGTAGGCCAGGAAGGCGGCGGCCATGGCAGAGGCCACGCCCACCTCGCCCTGGCAGCCCACCTCGGCCCCGGAGATGGACGCGTTGTGCTTGGCCAGGAACCCGATGCAGGCGGCCACAAGCAGACCCTGGCGAATTTCTTCCTGCGTGGCTCCCATGTGCCGCTTGAGGGTGTGGAGGATGGCGGGCAGCACGCCCGCGCCGCCGCAGGTGGGCGCGGTGACCACGCAGTGTCCGGCCGCGTTCTCCTCCGAGGCGGCCAGGGCATAGGCGTTGACCGCCTTGAGGAAGCCCGAACCCTGAAAATATTCGCTCTTGGCCCGGTTGTACATGACCGGGGCCTTGCGCTGCAGCCCGATGGTGCCCGGCAGCACGCCCTCGGTGACGATGCCGCACTCCACGGCCCCTTCCATGACCTCGGTGATCCGGTCGAGCCCGGCGTAGATCTGCTCCTCGGTCATGCCTGTGATGGCCTGCTCGTTGGCCAGCAGCAGCTCGTGCAGGCGCATGGAGTGAGCGCGCAGGTGGGTCTTGAGCTGGGTCATGGTTTCGTAGGGGTAGGCCGGGAGGCCGCGCTTGGGCTCTTCCCACCCCGGCCAGCGCAGAAAGCCGCCGCCAACCGAAAAGAAGATGCGCTCGAAAACCACCTCCGCCCCATTCAGGAGCCGGAAGATCATGGTGTTGCTGTGCGGGTAGTCGTGCTGCACCGCGTCGAAGATGATGTCGCGGGTGTGGTAGGGCAGGGTCTTGCCGCCAAGGTCGAGGTCAAAGGGGCGCTGGCTGTCGTCGAACTCCTCGAGGACATTGGGCAGGCAGGTGTCGGGCTCGTGGCCCAGCAGCCCGGCCATGATGGCGCGCGGTGTGCCGTGCCCGTTGCCGGTGGCCGAGAGCGAGCCGAACAGGCGGATTTCCACGGTCCCGGCTCTCTGGCGATCCGCGTCAGGGAGTTGGCGGACGCTTTCCATGAAGTCGAATCCGGCCCGCATGGGGCCGATGGTGTGCGAGCTTGACGGGCCTGGCCCGATCTTGAGCAGTTCGAAGATCGATGTGGATATGGCGGGCATGGCGTCCTTTCCCTGCGGTGTTGAGGTTGCCTGGCAAAAGGCACAGGCCTGCCCAACATAGTCAAAAAAAGGGAAAAGGAGAAGTCATATCAGCAGCCGTGTGGGCCGGTCTGGCTCAATACTTGTCGAAGTCGGGGTAGGGGTGCCCCCATTTCTCGTAGATGGCCTTCAGGCCGCCGTTCTGGTGCAGGGTCCTCATGCCCTCGTCATACAGCTCCATGATCGCCTGGCCGCGCGGGGAGGTGTTGAAGAGCGGGTGGTACGAGCGGACTCCCACTTGTCTGATTTCGTAGTCGAGCATGTCGAAGGGAATGGTGTTTTCGGCGATGGACTTTCTGATGAAGGCCATGTCGTCTACATAGGCGTCGGCCCGGCCAAGGAGGACCATGCCCAGCCCCTGGGCGCCGTTGGCGACATACTTGATCCGCACTGGCACTGGAAAGTTCTCCTGGACGTAGTATCCGGGCTGACTCAGCACCAGTCGGTCGAGCAGGCTCTGCGGGCCTTGCCAGTCCGGGATTCGACCGCGGCTGAAAAACACATGGTAGGCATTCTCGTACATGGGGTGGCGGGCCATGACCAGAGGCGGGCTGACCATATCGTCACAGATCATCATGTCGGCCTGCCCCAGGCGGACAAGCTCTTCGGCCCGGTCGGAAGTGGCGTATTCGTGCCGCACCGGAATGGCGTGGAGGGCGAAGACCGCGTTCAGAATCTCATGGTAGAGTCCCGTGCCGTCGGGGTTGGTGAACAAATCCCAAGACTGGCCCGTGGACAGAACCTCGACGATGTCCGCACCGTGCGCCGGGACAGGGCGGAGCAGCGGGGCCAGGAGCAGGACGAGACTCGCACACCAGAGGAGCGCGACCATGCGACCCTTGCGGCCCGGTTTTTGGCTTCTGCGATTCATAACTATCATCATACGTTTTTTGTGTCTGCAAGTGAAGCGGTATCTGGCGATCCATCGTTGTTTCCCAATGAATATATCGGGTTGACCGACCGCTGACTTCGTATTCCATTTTGGCAGCCGCTGTCTGGCTCGCGTTTGGCTCCTCCGGTCGCTGCTGCCTGGATTCCGCCTGGATTCCGCAAGAGCCGCAGAACCCCCATCCCTGATTATGCGTTGACAATGAAAATGAATTTCAATATCACGATTGCCAAGCGGCGATGCCGCCAGGGGTGATCATGCATAAAGAAGTTTTCACGCGAGAGGAGCGAGTGCTTGAGATGGCCAGGGAGGCTGTCCGGGAAACTGCTGACAATGGGCATTCCTCGCCCGTCTTCGCCTCGCTGGTCCGGGAGTATGAGAAGCTTGTCCGCCAGAGCCGCAGACTGGTCACCATGGGCGATCGGATGCAGCAGACCCTCAATGATCTCAATCGCAATCTCGCCCTGAGCGAGCACAAGTTCCGCAGCATCTTCGAGAATGTGACCGAGGGCATCTACCGGTGCGACGAGGGCGGAAGGTTCGTGGAGGTGAACCCGGCCATGGCTGCCATGTTTGGCTGCCAGGGCCCGGAATCCTTTATCCGGACCGTGGGCGAGCTGCATCGCATCTTTTGCGACCATGAGGATTTTCATCTGTACGAGGCGTTGCTCGCCGCTGGCGATGCCCGCCGCTACGAGGTGCGCGTCTGCGGTCCGGGTGATGAGAGCCTGTGGGTCGAGATCAGCGCCAGCATGGTGGGTGGCGACGAGGCCAAGGGTGTTCGGGCGGGCGTGGTGGGCGTCCTGGTGGATGTCACCGAGCGCAAGCGGATGATCGAGGAGATGTGCCGCCTTGCCAGGACCGACAGCATGACCGGGATGTGGAACAGGGGATATTTCATGGAGCTTGCCGGGCGCGAATTGAACCGCGCGCGCCGGAGCGGTGGCGAGCTGTCGCTCATCATGCTTGATGTGGATCATTTCAAGGCCATCAACGACACCCATGGCCATGATGTGGGCGATGTGGCGCTCATGGAGCTGGCCCGCGTGATCGGGGAGTCCGTGCGCGAGGTGGATGTGGCCGCCAGGCTCGGCGGCGAGGAGTTCGCGGTCATGCTGCCCGACACCTCGGCAGAAGACGCCTGCGCCGTTGCCGTGCGCATTGCCAGGACTATCCGCCGGGCGGTCGTGGATTCCCCGCGCGGACCGGTCTCCATGACCGTGTCCATGGGGCTGGCGTCCTTTGAGGAGTCCAAGGACAGCCTTGATTCGCTGCTCAAGTATTCGGACATCGCCCTGTATGCGGCCAAGAAGAATGGCCGTGACCGGGTGGAGACATACCGCCGATCCGTCTGCCCCCGCTCGGTCAGGGGCGTTGCCTGCGACGACGGGGAGGCCTGAGCCGTGCGTGTCGTGACCGGTCTGCTGCATGCCGTGTCGGCTTTGAGCGTGGAGTGCAAGATGACCGCGCTCCTGCTGGCGGCCATGGTGGTTTTTCCCCTGACCACCCTCGTGATTTACCATTCTGGCGCCCGTGAGACGGTCACCAACTTCATGGTCGGCTTCCTGGTGGTCGGCATCATCCTGGTGGTGCCCCTGGCCAAGTGGCTCAGCCATGTCATCGCCCTGCGCAACATCCTCGAGCTCAATGCCCAGTGCCAGCTCCTCAAGCGCGGCGAGTACGGGGTGACCGAGCCGCCCCCGGACGATGATGAGGGGCATGATTTCGTGTCTCTCAAGCGCAACATGCACTGGATGGGCTATGCCATCGCCAGCCGCCAGCGCAGGCTCTCGTCGGCCTTGCAGTCCCTGGCCGAGGCGCGCAACCAGATCCTTGAGAGCATCGACTACGCCTCGCACATCCAGGCCGCCTTCCTGCCCGACGAGCGCGCGCTGGCCGGGGTTGTGCCCGCCCATTTTCTGCTTTGGCGCCAGCGTGACGTGGTGGGCGGCGACTCCTACTGGTTCAAGCCGTGGGGCGATGGATATTTCATCGGGGTGATCGACTGCACCGGCCACGGCGTGCCGGGCGCATTCATGACCCTGATCGTGCAGTCGCTGCTCGAAAAAGCTCTGCGGGAGGGCGACGCCTCGCCGTCGGGCATGCTCGCCCGGACCAACCGGCTGATCAAGGACGCCCTGGGCCAGAACGAGAAGGGCACCCGCTCGGATGACGGCATGGACTGCGCTCTGTGCCATGTCTCGCCCGGTTCCGGCAGGCTGGTCTTTGCCGGGGCCAATTCGCCCCTGTATGCGGTCGAGGGGGGCAAGGCCCGGCGCATCAGGGGGGACCGTTGCGGGCTCGGCTATGTCCGGTCGCCGCGCGATTTCGTTTTTACCGATGTCGAGGTGGCCCTGGCGCCCGGAGCCAGGTTCTACATGGCCACCGACGGCATCGTCGATCAGGTGGGCGGGCCCAGGCGGCTGCCCTTTGGCCGGAGTCGGCTGATGCGGTTCATCGAGGAGCACCGGACCGCTCCCATCACCGGGCAGGGCGATGCGCTCATGGCGTGCCTGTCCGAATACCAGGGCGGCGAGAGCCGCCGCGACGACATGACTGTGCTCGGTTTAGAAGTCTAGCATGGAGGGGCTCATGGCATCAAATTTGTACAAATATTACGAAGAAATGAGAGGAAAAGGCACGATCCTCTACTTCAATGGCCCGGTCTCCCAGGCCGTGGTCGAGGGGCTGGCCGAACTGATGCGCGAGAAGATGCGCGCCGAGGACGCGGGCATGGACAGCGTGCAGCGGGTCTTCTCCATCCTGGTCGAGCAGATGCAGAATATCGTTCGCTATTCGTCGGAGCGGCACAACCATGCCACGGCGAGCCTGGGCGAGATGGCCCACGGCCAGGTGGTGGTGGGCCGTGAGAGTGACGGCAGCTTTTTCGTGGCCTGCGGCAACAAGGTGCGCGCCGAGGACGTGGACAGGCTGACCAGCCAGCTGGAAACCCTCAGGGCCATGGGCCGCAACGATCTCAAGGCCTATTACCGCGAGCGTCGCAGGAGTCGGCCCGGCGAGGAGTCCAAGGGTGCGGGCCTCGGCTTTATCGAGATGGCCCGCAAATCGTCCCGCCCCATGGACTACGACTTCGTACCCCTGGATTGCGAGACCTCGTTCTTTTCCATGAAAGTAGTCGCCCAGTAGGAGTTCTGCCATGACACGTTTCAGCGTACAGGCGACCAAGTCGTCCCCGCACATAGATTTCGACCCCGTAACCCGCATCCTGGAGATCAGGGGCGAATCCTATCCGGAGAACTGCTCCGGCTTCTACGGACCGGTGTTTGACTGGCTTGAGAGTTTTTTCGATCGGGTTCGGGACGATCGGGTGGAGCTGAACATGGAGATTCTCTATTTCAACAGCTCGTCGTCCAAGACCTTCATGGACCTCTTTGACATGCTCGATTCCGAGGCGGCCAAGGGCCGCAACATCGTGGTCAACTGGCGCTACCACGAGGAGAACGAGACCGCCATGGAGTGCGGCGAAGAGTTCATGGAAGACGTGCGCAACCTCCGGTTCAATCTCGTCGAGTACGTGGATTGACCGGCCATCCCTGCAAAATGAGAGGCAATCAATGACCCCAAGTCAGATAAAGGCGTCCCTGCGGACGCTCATCCCCATCCGTCAGCCCGTGTTCATCTGGGGGCCGCCCGGCGTGGGCAAGAGCCAGGTGGTGGCCCAGGTCGCCGCCGAGCTTGAGTGCGAGCTGACCGACCTGCGGGCCGTGCTGCTCGACCCCGTGGATCTGCGCGGCATCCCCACGGTCTCGCCGGATGGTACTGCCCGCTGGTGCCCGCCCGCCTTCCTGCCCGTGTCGGGCCGGGGCGTGCTCTTTCTCGACGAGCTCAACGCCGCGCCGCCCCTGGTTCAGGCCGCCTGCTACCAGTTCATCCTGGACCGGCGCGTGGGCGAATACGAGCTGCCCGAAGGGTGGACCGTGATCGCAGCGGGCAACCGCGAGGGCGACCGGGCCGTGACCCACAGGATGCCCTCGGCCCTGTCCAACCGCTTTGTCCACCTCGACTTTGACGTGGATGTGGACCAGTGGCTCGACTGGGCCGCCGGACAGGGGCTGGTCGAGGAGGTTCGCGCCTTTGTACGCTATCGGCCAAACCTCCTGCACAGCTTTGATCCCAGGCGCGACGACAAGGCGTTCCCCTCGCCTCGGTCCTGGGAGTTCGCCGCCCGCGTCCTGGCAGCCGGACCGGACCCGGAGGTGGAGGCGGACCTGCTGCGCGGCGCCGTTGGCCCTGGCGCGGCTGCCGAGTTCGTGGGATTCTCCCGCATCTATCGGCAGCTGCCCGACCCGGACGCGGTCATCGAACGCCCGGACCTGGCCGAAATCCCGGAAGAACCGGCCACACTCTACGCCCTGTGCGGCGCGCTGGCCAGAAAGGCTGGGGCAGACACTGCCGAGAGCATCATCGCCTATGCCTCGCGGCTGCCCGCCGAGTTCGCCGTGCTCCTGGTGCGTGATTCGGTCAGGACCGCCCCTTGCGTGGTCGAGTGCCCGGCCTTTTCGCACTGGGCCACTGCCAACTCCGACGTGTTATTCTAAATGAGCGGCACGGCGTACAAGAAAGTGATCCGGGCGCGGACCTCGCTGCTGCTGGACCACCCTTTTTTCGGCTCCCTGTGCATGCGCATGGTCCCCCGCGAGGACTTGGCCTGCCGCACCGCCTGGACCGATGGCCGCACCCTTGCCTACAACCCGGTCTATGTGGCCGGGCTGAGCGAGCCCCAGGTGCTTGGCATGCTCGCCCATACGGTCATGCATCCCGCCTGCCAGCACCATGTGCGCCGCAACGGGCGTGATGCCGGGCTGTGGAACGCTGCCTGCGACCACGCCATCAACTGGATATTGCTCGACGCGGGTTTCACCTTGCCGCCCGGACACCTGGACAATCCCGCTTACCAGGGCATGAGCGCCGACGCCGTGTATGCCGAGCTGGCCGCCAGCCGGGGCGGCGACGGCATGCCGTCCGACGAGGCGGGCGAAGGGCGTGAAATGGGCGAGGAGGAGAACCGCGACGCGATGGGCAGGCCGGGCAGGGCGGGCGATGAAGGCGGAGAGGGCGATTCTGCGCAGGCCAGCGACAGCGCGGCGGCCATTGCCGAAGACAGCGAGATCGGCGAGCCCGGGGAGACCGGTGATGAAGCCGCAGAAACCCGTCTGGATCAGCCCGGCGATCCGGGCGGCAGCGGCGAGGTGCGCGACGCATCGGGCCATGAAACCGGGGGCGGCCAGTCCGGCGACGAGACGGACCAGGAATGGGAGATAGCCCTGGCCGATGCCGCGCGGCAGGCCAGAGAGACGGGCGACCTGCCCGGTGGTCTGGCGCGGCTGGTGCGCGACCTGCTCGCCCCCAGGCTCGACTGGCGCGAGCTGTTGTCGCGGTTCATCAGCGAGCGGGCCAGGGACGATTACAGCTGGACCCCGCCCAACAGGCGCTTTCTCCACATGAATATTGTGCTGCCCTCCCTGTCGCACCGCAAACTGCCGGAGGTGGTCCTGGCCCTGGACACCTCGGGCAGCGTGGGCGACCGGGAGATGGACCAGTTCGCGGCAGAGCTTTCAGGCTTGCTCGAAACCTATGACACCACGGTCCATGTGGTCTGCTGCGACGTGCGGTTGACCTCGGCACGAACCTTCAGTCGGGCCGACCTGCCCCTTGAGATCGACCCGGTGGGAGGCGGCGGCACGGACTATCGCCCGGTCTTTGACTGGGTGGAGGGCGAGGGCGTGGACCCGGCCTGCCTCGTCTACCTCACGGACATGGAATGCCCCCGTTTCCCGGAGCGCGAGCCGGACTATCCGGTGCTCTGGGCGCGCGTCGGCGGCGGCGGAAACATCCCGCCCTTCGGCGAGATCATCGAAGTGGCGGCAAGGGAGGAGAGTGCATGAAGATTCAGTGGGAAATCACCAAGCGGCGGGGCTATCACCGGCCCGTGCTCAAGTACTCGATCGAGCTTGAACCTTTCGAGATCGAGCTGGCCGTGCCCCAGGTGGTGCTGGAAAAGGCCATTGTCACACCGCCGTCCGCCTGGAGGTCGTATTGCCATCCCGGCCAGGATGAGCGGGGCGGAGCACCCCTTGGCTGGCACCGGCTGATGACGCCGAGCCATGTGCGCAAATCATTCGAGGACACCCTGACCCTGCCGTGGCGCGGGCCGGGCGGCGGATTCTCCGACGTGGCCGACGCTTTTGTCCGGCTCCGCCGCGATTTCGAGCTGGTCCTGACAGCCGCCTACGACAGCGCGCCGCTCGATATCATCAGCGAGCTCGAACTGACCGACACCACCAGAAAACACATTGCCTCGGGCGTTGTTTCGGCGCGGTTTCTCGCTGCCGTCGGGTTTTGAGGACACGCCGGACACTCCGGATGCGGATACCAAGGGACAAGGAGAAGAGATGAAGTCGGCCCAGCAGGTGTTTCTGGATTTCATGAGAAGCAATTCATTGAGCTTGACCCCTCAGCGCAAGGCCATCGTGGAGACCTTTCTGGAGAGCGAGGGGCATTTTTCGGCAGAGCAGCTTTACGAAAGGGTAGGCAGGCGGATGTCTGACATCGGGCAGGCCACGGTCTACCGGACCCTCAAGCTGCTGGTGGATTCAGGTCTGGCCGACGCCTTTGACCTGGGCGAGGGGGTGACCCTCTACGAGCACCGCTACGGGCATGAACACCATGACCATCTTGTCTGCCTCGTGTGCGGCAGGAAGGTCGAGATCGTTGACGCGGCCATTGAGCGCAGGCAGGAGGCCCTGGCCGTGGAATACGGTTTCACTCTGACCCGTCACCGCATGTTTCTTTTCGGACTGTGCCCAGGCTGCGCTGATACGGCCCGGTCCTGACCTTGTTCGGGCGACCCGCCGTCTCCCCTCCCCCACACACACGCGGCGGATCGCTCCAACGCCGGGCCTGAAAAGGCCCGGCTTTCTTTTTGCGCCAGACGGGGTCATTTGGCCGTGGGTGTGGGCGCAGGCAGTTTTTTCCGATCAGACCCGGTGTCCACCGGCGGGGCGGTCTCCTCCTGGTTCGTGCCGGCGGCAAACATGGAGTTGATGCCGCGTCTGAGAAAGGCGCGCGGGTCTTCCTTGCTGGCGATGGAGCATCGAATGGTCATGGCTTCTCCCGTGAATCGTTGCCGGAGGCGCACAATGCGCAGTCCGGGTGGTCGTTGTCTGCGTGGGTGCAGGCATGGCACAGGCCATGGAGCACTGTCTCGAAGCGGAACAGGGTGAATCCCTGCTGCCGGGCGGTCTCCCGCTGCAGGCAGTCGAGGTAGGGGTTGACCAGCGGTATCTGCCTGCCGCACCGCTCGCAGATCATCCTGCTGTGGTGGTCGACCATGGGTTCGTAGTTGGTGGTGCCGTCGCTCAAGCGGATGCAGCGGGCAACGCCCGCGTCGTGCAGGTGCTTGATGGTTCGGTACACGGTGGACCGGCTGATGCCCGCGTCCATCTCCGTGACCCTTTCAAGCAGTCCTTCACAGGTCAGCATCGAGTCCTGGCTTTGAAACACCTTGAAGATCAGCAATCTCTGCTGGGTCAGCTTGAGACTGTTGGCTGCCAGGTAATGTCTGAATGTCTTGAGAGCCTCGTTCACTTCATGTCTCTGTCGGTTGTGTTGGTCGTGTGTTTCCATAATGACACGTCATGTCGTCCGTCAGGCCTGCAATGCGAGAAATCAGGGCGGATTTGAGATCAAATGTCAACAGCGTTTTTTTGTTGACCTCTAGTGCCCCAGGGTCTATCTCTGATACCGAAATTCATTATCAATTGCAACCGAGAACTGAACGTGCAGGGGGTAACGATGTTGTTGCGCAGGACGCTGGCCGGTGTGGCGAGCGGTGAGACCACCTTCGTGGTGGCCGTGGACGCCGGGTTCAAGGCAAGGACCAGGCTCGAATCCATGGGGATTATTCCGGGCATCGAGGTGGACGTGCTCAACAACGGCAGTGGTCCCATGATTGTCTCCGTGGGCGAGGGTCGCATCATCGTCGAGCGCGGCGTGGCCGAGAAGGTGCTGGTGGCCTGACACATCAGGCGGCATTCCGATGTCATTTGAAAACGGGTCCGGTCATTCCGGGCCAGGGAAAGGTACCCATGACTCTTGACGAAATAAAGCCCGGCTCGCGGTGCGTGATGATCGATCTGCGCACAGGCGGGGCGCTGGGACAGCGGCTCATGGACCTGGGATTCTGCCCGGGCGCGAGTATTGAGGTGGTGCGCAACGCACCCCTGGTCGATCCGGTGGTGCTCCATCTCGACGGGTACAATATCAGCATCCGGCATGACGAGGCCCGGCATGTGGAGGTGGAGCGGCAATGAGTTCGGGCAGCCTTCTGGTCGCACTTGCGGGTCAGCCCAACTGCGGCAAGTCAACGGTGTTCAACATGCTGACCGGCGCGCGGCAGCATGTGGCCAACTATCCGGGCGTGACCGTGGAGAAGAAGACCGGATTCTTCACTTTGGGCGATATGCGCGTCGAGCTGGTGGACCTTCCCGGAACCTACAGCCTGACCTCCTATTCCCTCGAGGAGCGGGTGACGCGCGATTTCCTGCTCAACGACAATCCCGGCGTGGTCATCGACGTGGCCGACGCCTCGAACCTCAAGCGCAACCTCTACCTGACCATCCAGCTCCTTGAAATGGAGGTGCCCACGGTCCTGGCCCTGAACATGATGGACGTGGCCGAACGCCGCGGCCAGAGCGTGAATCTGGCCCGGCTCGAAGCGCTGCTCTCCATCCCGGTGGTGCCGACCGTGGCCAAGAAGGGGCAGGGCAAGGAGGATATCCGCATCGCGGTTGAGCACGCCCATGCCGAAAAGGCCGAGGCTCCATTCTCCATCGACTACGGCTCCCTCGAAGCGCACATTCACGCCATTGAGACCGTGCTGGCCGGGGAGCCGACCTTGAGCGCGCAGTACCCCGTGCGCTGGCTGGCCGTGAAATTGCTGGAGGCGGACAGCGAGGCCGAGGTCCTCTTGCGCCGCATCCACCCCGATCCCCAGACCGTGCTCGACATGGTGGCCTCTGCCAGGACAGCGTTTCAGGAGCGCGAGGGGCGCGAGGCAGAGCGGCACATCGCCTTTGCCCGGCACGCCGCCGCCGGGCGCATCGCCAGCGAAGTGGTGGCCGTCGAGGCAGGTAGGCCGAGTTCGCTGTCGGACAGGGCGGACCGGTTCATCTGCCATCGCTTTTTCGGGCCCGTGATCCTGATCCTGATCCTGCTCGCCCTGTACCAGATATCCATCGTCTTTGGCGGCTGGCTGGCGGTCAAAGTCTGGCCCCTGTGGGGGAGCATCGAGAGCTTTGTCTCGGACATCCTGCCCACAGCGGGATTTGCCGAGGATCCGCTGGTCCGCTCCCTGGGCGAGTGGGTGGTCAAGTCCATGACGGCCATCCTCAACTATCTGCCCATCTTCATCCTGCTCTTCGCCTTTATCGCCGTGCTCGAGGATTCGGGCTACATGCCGCGCATGGCGTTCATTCTCGACCGGTTGTTCCGGCGGTTCGGGCTGCACGGCCAGTCCACGCTGCCCATGATCCTCGGCGGCGTCTATGTGGGCGGCTGCGCCATTCCCGGAGTCATGGCCACCAAGGCGATCCCGGACGAGCGCGCCCGGCTGGCCACCATCCTGATCGTGCCCATGATGAACTGCCTGGCCAAGGTGCCGCTCTATCTGATCCTCATAGACGCCTATTTTCCCGAGGCGGGCGGGCTGGCCATGTTCTTCATCGCCACGGTGACCATGTTCATGGCCCTGCCCGTGGCCAAGGCGCTGTCCATGACGGTGCTGCGCAAGAAGGAGAACGCGCCGTTCATCATGGAGATGCCGCCTTACCATGTGCCGACCCTGGACGGCGTGCTGCGCCGCGCCGTGGAGCGCACCTGGCTTTTCATGAAGAAGATCGTCACCGTGGTGGCCGCCGTGGCCGTGGTCGTCTTCGTGCTCATCAACTTCCCCGGCCTGAGCAGCGACCGCACGGCTCATTTCAAGGCCGAGCAGGACGCTGTTGTCACCAAGTTCATGGCCCAGGTGGACAAGACGCAGTACAAGGGCGTGATCACGCCGGTGGATGTCACCGGCATCATCCTCTATGACGAGGCCCTCAAACAGGCCAAGGTCGGCGTGACCGACCAGGAGGCGTCCAACGTCATCAACGCGCGCTTCGAGCAGGCCAACCCGGTCTATTTCGCCGTGGTCCGCCGCGTGGGCGAGGACGGTAAGGCGCTTAACAAGGCGCTCAAGAGCGTTACTTCGGCCCGCAAGCAACTGCGCAGGGAAATCCGCGCGGAGCGCTTCGAGGGCAGCTTCCTCGGCGTGCTGGGCCGGGCCATCGAGCCGGTCACCCAGTATGCCGGGTTCAACTGGCGCATCAACATCGCGCTCCTGTCCGCTTTTGCGGCCAAGGAGAACAGCGCGGCCACTCTGGGGGCCATCTACGGCCACGACGGCACCAACCAGTCCGTCGAGGTGAGCATGCGGGAAGGGGAGGTCGGATTCACCCCGCTGCATGCCCTGGCCCTGATGCTCTTCATGGCCCTGTATCCGCCGTGCATCCCCACCTCGATCATGGTGCGCCACCAGTCCAACTCCACCAAGTGGATGCTGTTCTCCATCGGCTACCAGTCGCTGCTCGGCCTGTTTGTGGCCACGCTGGTCTTCACCGGCGGCAGCCTGCTCGGACTCAGCGGCATGCAGGCCATGTGGGCGTTTTACGCATTGTGCGTGGCCACCACCCTGGTCATGGCCATGATACCGATAGGGGAAGAATCCCGGCCCATTTCCGTGGCCGGAGAGAAACTGTGCAAGGACAATTGCTCGTAAGGAGGAGCGTGAAAATGAGAAAATTGTTGATCTTTGGCCTGCTGGCCTGCCTGCTGGCCATCTCCGGCCAGGCGTATGCCCACAGCCCGCTCATGAGCTGCTTTGACAACGGCGATGGCACTGTGACCTGCGAGGGCGGGTTCTCGGACGGCTCCTCGGCCTCCGGGGTTGGCATGTCGGTCAAGGCACCGGACGGCAAAACCCTCATGGAGGGGAAGATGAGCCAGGACAGCGAGTATTCCTTCAAGAAGCCCGAAGGCGGCTACACTGTGGTCTTTGACGCGGGCGAGGGACACACCGTGGTCATCAACGGCGCGGACATCGTGGAGTAGGGAATGGCGGCGCAAGGCGGCGTTGCCGTCTGCGCCCCTTTTTTTGGCATTATAATGAGAATAAAACTCAATTTCATCACAAGGAGAGGTTTCATGAAAAAACGGTTCATCATGCTGCTGACAGCCGTCTGCGTTCTTACGGTGGTCAGCTCCGCCTTTGCCCACTTCATGATGGTCTACACCCCGGAGATCGCCCTTGAGCAGGGTGAGGACATGGATGTCCGCATCGTGTTCACCCACCCTGCCGAGGCCGGGCACATGATGGACATGGGCGGTGTCGAGGAGTTCTACGCCATGTTCCAGCGCGGCGATTCCGAGCCCAAGAAGATCGATCTCAAAGGCTACCTCAAGCAGATCGAGTGGACCAACCCCCATTCCAAGGCCCCGGCCTTTGGCGGCGTGATCCCCAGGAAGGAAGTCCGCTCCATGGGCGATTACGTCCTGGTCATGAAGCCGGGCTACTACTTTGAGAAAGAGGAAGGCGTCTACATGCAGCAGATCACCAAGGTGATCATGAACGTGGGCGGCGTGCCCGGCAACTGGGCTGCCCCCGTCGGCCTGCCGTGCGAGATCGTGCCCATGATCAAGCCCTACAGTCTGTGGACCGGTAACGTCTTCAAGGCGCAGGTGCTCTCCGAGGGCAAGCCCGTGGCCGGTGCCGAGGTCGAGGTGGAGTACCTGAGCCACATGCCCGACCTCAAGACCAACTCCCTGCCCGAGGCCTCCTCGGTCACCTATCCGCACGACGCCTTTGTCACCCAGACCATCTTCTCCGACGACAACGGCTACATTACCTTCGGCATCCCCAAGGCCGGTTGGTGGGGCTTCGCCGCCCTGGGCATCGGCCCCGACACCCAGCACGACGGCAAGGAATTGTCCCAGGACGCTGTCATATGGGTCAAGGCCGTGGACATGAAGTAAGGGGGTCGGCAACTAGTTCAAACCCTCACCCTGTAACCGCATAGCCCCCTCTGGCGGGAGCGGCGGGCCGGATGACCCGGCCCGCCGCTCTCCACCCCTCGATTCAAGGCGGAAACGATGATCGGCCTGTTCAGGCACCGATCCGCCTGATGGGACGGAATCGTCCCGATGCCTGTGAACTCTCCGCGTTCGTCATTCCATTCCCGGCAGGGTCCGCTTTCGTGTATCGGCCTTGCGCCATGCCCTTGTCTGAATGCTCGCCTGCGCCGCGATGCGGGCCGGGTGCGACCCGGTCAGGCCCGCGTTGCGCCGATTCGTGATCATCTTGGCAGTCATGGGCATGGTCCCTGTGCGGGCCGCGCTTCTGGGTCTGACCGTGGTCACGGTTGTGCTGCGAAGAGAGAGACCTGGGGTTCTTCTCTGGTTCGGTTTGCATCATACCCTACGCCAGTTCCCGGATCGCGGGCAAACGCTGAAACCGCTTTTCTGCCCGGCCTCTGGCAACGGTCTGGTTCGACAATCTACCAAGACAAAGAAAAACCCCTCGCCAGCGGGAAGCCGGCGAGGGGCGCAAGGTCTAGGGGAAGTCCGTCAGCGGACGGCCCTGCTAGGCGACATCGTCGCGCCAGCGGGGTTCCTGCATCCGGAAATCCTGGGTGGCGAGGTTGCGCGTCAGCCAGCCGTTCTTGTGGGGGGTCATCAGCGCGTAGAGGCTGATCCAGGAAAGGCCGAAGAGCATGAACATGGAGTAGGGGAAGGCCCAGAGACAGGCCAGGGACCGGTGCCGGATCAGGTAGAAGAAGGCGGGCATGAGCGAGGCGACGAAAATGCCGCCGAGCAGGCCGTAGAGCGTCACGCCGGGCCAGGTGATCAGGGAGGCGATCAGTCCCGCCTTGAGCATCTCGTTGGCACCCATGCGCACCCACTGCTGGGCGAGGTCCACCTGCGCGCCGAGCACAGGCTCGGGGCGGAAGCGGGTGAAGCCGAAGCGGGACAGGGCGATGGTTTCGCGGATGTTGGAGCGGGCCCAGCGCAGCATCATCTTGCACAGCCCCTTGTATTCCACCGGGACATTGGTGAAGACGACCGCATCGCTCTGGAAGTGGACCAGCCGCTGCTCCTTGAGGATCAGGTTGGTCATGGCCCGGTCCTCGCCGATGTTGGCGGGCTGGCCCATGAAGGTCTGGTGCAGCCATTTTTCGCGCACCTTGGCCACCAGGGCGGCATCGTAGGCGGACAGGGCACCGGGGGTGCACATGACCGTGTTGAAGGTGCTCTGGGCGGCGCGGATGAAATCAAAGGAATAGGTGAAGGCCACGTCGAGCATCTTGGGGATGACACCCTCGCCCGTGTTCAGCACCCGGACATTGCCAGCCACGGCCCCGACGCGCGGGTTGCGGCAGAAGACGCTGACCATGCTGCGCAGGGTGGTCGGCTCGATCACGGAATCCGAATCGATGGTCACCAGGACCTCGCCCGTGGCGCGCAGAAATCCGTGGTTCAGGGCGTGCCGCTTGCCTTGGTTCATGGGCGAGCGGATCAGCTCGACGCGGTCGCCGAACTCCTCGCCGCCCTTGACCATCCACAGCCAGGTGTCGTCCTTGCTGCCGTCGTCCACGCAGATCACCTGGAGCCTGTCTGCCGGAAAATCGCTGGACATGACGCTGCGCAGGGTTTCAAGCACCTGCGGGCCTTCGTTGTAGGCCGGGATGATCACCGTGCAGCTTTTGAGCTCGGCATCGGCGCAGGGGGCCGCCGGGCGGTAGCGCAGCACCAGCAGGACGCGCCACGCCAGCATGGCCAGATTCATGACCACCAGGAAGTAGACCCCGGCCCGCCAGAGGGTGCTCAGGGGCATGGCCAGGGAGAGGTGCAGCCGTCCCACATACACAAGAGAATTGAACACCAGCAGGGAGATGAGAACGATCAGGCTGATGGCCAGAAACCCTTTCATCCAGATGGGCGCGTAGTCGTGCAGCGGCTCCATGCCATAGTCCGGACGTTCGGTCGCGATGGCACCGCCGCTGGCCTGGCGAGCGGATGATACCTTGCTCATATACATTGCGGTTATTCCTTTGGCGTCAATGCAATTTTTTTCAATGAAAACGGGAAATGAACGGTCAGGAACTGATGACGATCCTGAAGAAAGCTAAATCTGCCTAAGAGCGAAATAAGTCAACAGAAATGTTACAGCCGAACTATCAAGAATTACTGGCTGTTTTCCGAATCCGCGTAAACGCCTGGGCGTATGTCACCAAAATGACCTGAAAAACGCCCTTTTGGAGCGGGGCGGGGGGGGGAGTCCGCTGATAAACTCTTCCAGGGAATCAGAGTAAAGGGTAAGGGTGGAGGCGGGGAATTTGGGGAAGAACAGGCAGTGTCAGGTGTATGCTCTCACTACAGAAGAGAGTGCGCCCGGCCCGACCTGTCAGGCAGCCGCTTGCGACCTGGACATCGTTGATGACTTTTGCTTTGATTCCTTTGCGTTTGGACAGCCGGCCATCCACCAAATGGGTGAAACGATCATGAGGGTATGGCTGGATGTGATTATAAACAAAAACAAGATGATATGTCAGCATGGATGCAGCATCAGGCTGGAGAATCGCTCAGGTTAGGTATTGAAAATGCGCCCAATGAACACCCATCTTACTGTGTATGGCCCGGCGGGCCTGGCCCTGGGACTGATACTCGCGGGGCTCTTCGTCTGCCTGGGCGGGTGCGAGCAGGCTCGGTTTGAACCGGCTGCATCCGTTGCTTTGCCGACCGCTGTCCCGGAAGGCTCCTGGACGCCTGCGGTCTGGACGGACTCTCTGCAAGACGGTCCTGTGAGAAACCAGCTCCCGGACTTTTCCCGCGCGGGCTACGCCATGGGAGACTCGCCCCTTCCCGAACCTTTGGGACCAGTCTATGATGTCACTGCCCCCCCGTTCAATGCAATTCCTGACGACGCCGTTGACGACACTGCCGCGATCCAGGCTGCCTTGGATGCTGCCGGGGCGGCAGGAGGCGGGGTGGTGCTTTTGCCAAGAGGGCGTGTGCTGGTCCACTCCACCCCTGATATGCCCTATCTGCGGATTACCCATAACAACGTGATCCTTCGTGGACGCGGCTCCGGGCCGGGCGGAAGCACTGTCTATCTTGGGGCTCCCGGTCCCGAGGAGGGGGTGCGGCGGCTGGGCAGCGTGCCGAGCGATCAGGAGGCCCGCCGCCATGCGGCCATAGCCGTCATGGGCAATGAGACGGGGCGTGAACTGGCCGTCTTCACCCAGGATGTTTCCCGCGGGCAATATGAGGTCTCGGTCTCGAACAGTGACCTGCTTCGACCGGGCATGATGGTGGTGGTCCGATGCCAGGACGATGCGGGCGGGGCGCAGGATGCCGCTCTGATCCCGCCTGCGCCTGATGCCCCCGACCTTCCGGCCCAGCTGACCCGTCCCTACCGGCTTGTGCCGGAGCAGACTGACACCTTTGGTCCGGTCGCTCGCCGTCATTCCTGGATAACCCGGATCGAGAGCGTGCTCGATGCCACAACCGTGCGAATGGCCAAGCCGGCCCGTTTCGACCAACGCGTAAGCCATGCGCCTCGAATATACGCCTTCCAGGGGCTTCACGGTGTGGGCATCGAGCACCTGCGCATTGAAAGCGCATGGCCCGGCGGATATCGCCACCACAAGCCGTATGAGGAGAATGGCGTCACGGTGCGCACTGCCAAGGAACAGGATTACCTCTGGAACGGCATATGGATCAGCAACGCGGTGGACGGATGGGTCCGCGACGTGACGTTCAAGGATCTGACTCAGGGGTGCATCCTGAGCCACGCAGCCCATATCACCCTTCAGGACATCAATTTCGAGGGGATCGATGGTCATGCGGGTGTCACCGTGGGATGGAGCAATGACAATCTGGTCACCCGGGCCGTGTTCCGGAGCCGTCTCGTCCATTCAGTGACCGTGACCATGATGGCCTCAGGCAACGTGTTCACGGATTGCACCGCCCTGTACGAAGGCGATGTGTCAGACGGAAGACCCAGGCCCGCCATAGATTTTCACGGCTTCTTTCCCTACGAGAATCTCTTTGACTCCATGCACGGGTTCAACGTCAGTCCGGGCGGTGATCTGAGCGTGATGCCCCACGGCGGGGTGCGAAACGTGTTCTGGAACGTCATTGGGCCGGGGACTCCGGGCGGGGCCAGAGAGTGGGAGGGGGATGCCTTTGTGCAGAGTTGGGCCTATGCGAGCACTTCGTCGGGCACACCGGCAACCATGTTCGAGCATCTGCCGCAGGCCTTTTATGTCGGGGTTCGCCGCGAGACGGGCCGGGTCAGCCTGGGCGATTCGTTTTCGGATCGGAGCGATCAGTGGATGACGGTGGAAGGGCTCAACCGTCCGGGGCTGGCCCTCCCCTCACTCTATCAGGCGCAACGGAAGCTGCGCACCGCTCCCTGATCCTCCCTAGCGACAGCCGGCCAGGATCGGGGCCTCTCCCTGGAGTGCGGGCAGAAGAACCTTCTCGGCAAAGAGCGCAATGCCGTCCCGGTTGAAATGCATGTGGTCATAAAAAAAGCGCCGATCATGCATGGCCGAGATGCAGTTGTAATAGGTGACGCCCTCGGTCCGTGCCGCGACCTGGGTCAGGAGCTGGTCAACCTCCTCTGCGCCGGGGAAATCAGGCATGAGAATCGGGACCATTATGTAGGTCACGTCAGCGCCGTTTTGTATGACCAGATCGTTGATGCGTTCCACGTACCGGCTGTATTTCGCGAAATTGCGCAGGTCATATTTCGAGAGGTAATGCTGCCGGGCATTTTCCATTGTCATCGGGTCGATCTGCCGGAGCGTGCCATCGGTCAATCCCGGCGCGGCATACCGGGAAACCCCTTCCCAGTCTGTGACCATGATCATTTGCAGATAGGAGTAAATCCGGTTTGTCGGATAGCCTCCACGGATCAGCTTCCCCAGGATGTTCAGTTCAAAAGGCTCGTCTCTCAGGAAAAAGTCATTTTCTTCATTGTTGATTTCCGAGAAGAACACCCAGGGATCGACCAGATAGACCACGTGGTCCGTCCTGTTTCCACGGTCAAAGAAATGGGAAAGGTGGAGATAGGCAGGCATGAGTCCGCCGCCCCCGCCCTTTGACAGATTGGCCACGCGGCGACCGAGAATCCGTTCCAGTTGCTGGTGGTTGCCATCGCGGGACAGGACACGTCCCCTTGACGTGCCGAGCAGGACCGCCCCGTAATGATCGTTGCCGCCGGTGGTCAGGAGGTTGGATTCGCTCTGGGCATAGGAAAGCCGGATATCCCGGTGCTGCCCGGAAAAGAAACGGAGCAGGCCGACCAGGATCATTCCGTTCAGTGCGGCGAAGACCACTCCCTTGAGGAGGAACCGCAGTATGTCAGTATTAGGCATGAATCGCATACATTCCAGACTGATCCGGCTAAAATTGAAAATAGATGAATTCCTGGTGCACGCCGAACGCGGTTGAAATGCCTACGGCCCAGACCCCGGCCACATAGAGCGACCAGCGCGCCGGAAGCGGCCAGAGGGCCACCCGTGCCCGGAGCGTGCCGGGTTGGCCGGTGAGTTCCACGCCCACAAGGAAAAGGACCAGAAACAGGTGAAAGAGGAAGGTCCGCACGCCAAGGATCGCCGGGTTCCACCCGGAGAGACCGCCTTGGGCATCGATGGGGACCATGCTGCTGATGACGGTCACGGCTTGCCCGACGGAGTTGGCCCGGAAGAAGACCCAGGCCAGGCTGACCAGTGCCATTGTCAGGCCCACCTGAATGGCGGTGTTCAGGAATGAGTCGCGGGCCGGAGCAAGCCGGTCGGCCAGTTTTTTCTGAAATCCCCCGGTCATGTTCTCCAGCACCAGAAGGACTCCGTGCAGGCCTCCCCAGATGACGAATGTCCACCCGGCCCCGTGCCACAGGCCGGAAAGGAGGAAGGTGATCACTATGTTGCAATGCCAGCGCCACGCAGCCACCCGGTTGCCGCCCAGGGGGAAGTAGACATAATCCCTGAACCAGGTGGACAGCGAGATGTGCCACCGCTGCCAGAACTCGCGGACCGAGCGTGAAAAATAGGGCCGGTCGAAATTCTCGGTCAGGGTGAATCCCATGATCTGCGCCGCGCCCAGGGCCACATCGGTATAGCCCGAAAAATCACAATATATCTGGATGGTGTAGAACAACACGCCAAAGACGACCGGAAGCCCGTGCGATTCGCCGGCGTGGTCAAAAATATGGTTGACGTGCAGGGCGAGGGTGTCGGCGATGACCGTTTTCTTGAAGAGTCCCCAGAGCATGCGTTGCAGCCCGTCCACAACCCGACGGTATTGAAAGGCGTGCTCCTCCCTGAGCTGCGGCATGAGCAGTGCGGCCCGGTTTATGGGACCGGCGAGCAACTGCGGCCAGAAGGCCACGAACAGGGCAAAGCGGCCTGCATGGCGTTCGGCCTGGATTCGATCTTCATAGACATCGATCACATAGCTCGTAACCTGGAACGTGAAAAAGGATATGCCCACTGGCAGCAGCAGGTTGAGCAGCGGCGGGTCAAGGGCGATGTCCCCGGCGCGGAACATCTCAACCAGGGAGCGGCTGAAGAAGTCGAAATACTTGAAGACGCCGAGCAGTCCCACATTGAAGAACAGGCAGATCAGGAGGTACTTCTTTCGCCCTGCC
This sequence comes from Pseudodesulfovibrio aespoeensis Aspo-2, assembly GCF_000176915.2. Classification (NCBI taxonomy): domain Bacteria; kingdom Pseudomonadati; phylum Thermodesulfobacteriota; class Desulfovibrionia; order Desulfovibrionales; family Desulfovibrionaceae; genus Pseudodesulfovibrio; species Pseudodesulfovibrio aespoeensis. The sequence goes on along the minus strand of NC_014844.1, from coordinate 2,086,685 downwards.
TTGGTCGGGAGCGCGGACATGCGCATGGCCCCGACATAGTTGACCAGGGTGGAGGCGAGGAGCAGAAAGGCGAATTCCACCTTCCATGACATGTAAAAGAAATAGCTTGCCGCGAGCAGGGGAATCCAGCTGAACCTGCGGGGAACAACAAAATGCAACCAGGCCGTTGCCAGGAAAAACGCCACAAAACCGACTGAATTAAAAAGCATTACGTCCTGACTCGCTCCATGCGGGGTGAGAGACCCGAAACACGTCCCATTCGAGCCGCAAGCCGGGGACCGCCACAACGCAACCCCAGTCCGTATCTCACAGGCTCGATTTCAGGCATTGCCCGCCCAAAAAAAACCGTGTGAGGCTCGCGGAAACGACATCTACATCCGAAACTCGTGGTTATCAAGAGCCCAGAGGCCACTTGTAAAGTCCCCGTAAACTAGGTCCATTGCCAAGTAGAGACTTCTGGCCCAAAATGGGACAGGAGTTTTGTATGCGTAAATCGAAGTTCAGTGAGTACCAGATCGTCAAGATCCTGAAGGCAGTGGAAGGCGGACGGACTGTCGTCGATGTCTGCCGCGAGCACGGCGTGAGCAGCGCCACGTACTACAAGTGGAAGTCAAAGTATGGCGGCATGGAGGCATCCGATATCCAACGGATGAAGGATCTCGAAGCGGAGAACCGTAAGCTCAAGCAGATGTTCGCCGACCTCAGCCTGGAAAACATGGCGCTCAAGGATGTAATCGAAAAAAAACTCTGAGGCCAGTTCAACGCAAGGAAGTTGTCACGCACATGGTCAACGCGTTTGAGCTGAGCTCGCGCAAGGCCTGCGCGGCCATGGGCATCAGTAGGAGCTACTACGCCTACAAGCCGCACCCGCGGGACGATAGCGATGTCATCGCAGCCTTGACTGAACTGGCCGAGAAAAAGCCTACATGGGGCTTCAGTAAACTTTTCAACGTCCTTCGACAGCAGGGCAAGCCCTGGAACCACAAGAAGGTTTGGAGGGTTTACTGCCTCTTGAAAATGAACCTGAAGCGCAAGGCCAAGAAGCGGCTTCCGCAAGCCTCTCGGACGGCAGTGGCCCAGCCGCTTGCGCCAAACCATTGCTGGTCGATCGATTTCATGCGGGACACCCTTTACAGCGGTCGCGTCTTCAGGACTTTCAACGCTGTAGATGATTACAACCGTGAGGCCTTGGCCGTGGAAATCGATACCAATATGCCAGCAGGAAGAGTGGTAAGGGTGCTGGATCGGGTCGCCGAAGAGCGTGGCTGCTATCCCGAAAGGTTGCGAATGGACAATGGTCCGGAGTTCTCGGGGACTGTCATGGCGGCCTGGGCAGAATCGCATGGCGTGAATCTGGAGTTCATTCAGCCTGGCAAGCCCACCCAGAACTCATACATCGAGCGGTTCAACCGGACCTACAGAGAAGAAGTGCTTGATTTGTACGTGTTCAACAGCCTGAGCGAAGTTCGGGCCATTACGGAGGACTTTATCCGTGAGTACAACGAGGGACGTCCTCATGAATCCCTGGGGAATATGTCGCCGATAAATTTTGCTGCCCAGAGGGCAGGGGGTACCCCCTGCCCTCTGGGCAACCCCCCCGAAAACTGTCGGGAGTCTCTACCGTTAACTGGCCCTATGAAAGGGGACTTTACATTCCCAATCGCAGAAATCGCCGCGCCATGCCGTGCACCTGGTTCTTTCGGCCAAGGCCGAAATCACGAGCAGCAACCTCAAGCACACGCTCATAGCAGCTAGGGCGACCGCCGAGAAACACTTTGGTGAACAGGGATTCAAGTATGCCTTGGGAGTCCACCAGGACGGCAAATACCCGCACGTCCATGTGGTGGTCAAAACGACCAACACAGACAAGGAGGCGAAAAAGCTTCGGCTCGGCCCGGCCCAATTGCTTGAGGTCAGGCAAACCTTGGCCCAGGAGTTGACCAACAGAGGGCTTGCCCATGCCGCCACGCGGGAACCAGCGAAACGCAAGGCCCGTCACTCGAACATGAAGGGACCGAAGCCGGACACGCTCAATCGAGTGAAGATCGTCCTGGAGCGGATGGAAAAAGAGCAACGGCAGTTTGAACGCGCTCTATCCAGGAGCAACCCCAAGGTCCATGTCACCAAATTCCAGGGGCAACAGGCCAAGGCCCTGAACACCCTGCGGGAGCAGGCCAAGAATGATTCGAGCCTCAAGGACCGGGACAGGCTGGAGGCGTTCAATCTGATCCGGCGGTTTGGGCGCGACCTCGAAAAGAAGGAGATCAAGCCAGAGTTGGCGATCACGGCGACCGTGAACTACTTCGACGACAAGATGAAACAACTGAATGAGGGGTTCGAGAAATCCCAGAAGCAGAAGGCCCCGCTTGACATGCGCCTGGATCACAATCTCATTACCAAGGTCACCGAGCAGGGGGAGGCGTTCCAGCGAGAGCTTACCCAATTCCTCAAAGACGATCTCCGCAAGACGAACATACCGGTTGAAGCCAAGAAGGCCACCTTCCGGCAACTCCGGGTGCATGAACTTGCCGTCAAGAAGATCAACGAAAGACTGTTGGGCCGGGAGCGGTGATGGCGGATATTGCCCGGTCATGGCATACAATCCTTAGAAATATGGAGGACCATAGGGAGAATCTCTAAAAAAATACTTTACACATAAATGAGTGAGGTAGCCCTTTGAAGGCAAGTGTAGCTTTCCTACCGCTCGCCCTATTTACGAAAGAACAGAATGCCTCTCTATTTTGGGGCGAGAGTGTCACCTGTCACGCTCGAATCATCCCGTTATTATAGAAGACTGTGCTGCGATTAAGCCATAGTTTTCATTTCTCAATGTGATTGTGCCGCTATTTTTCAAGAAGGAATCGGTACCGAATCAACAACTATCGCATCTTCGTGACTCAGTCCGAACAGAGCATCTATATAACCCTCTAGCCGCGCCCTGGCATTTCTGGCGGCTCGATCACGGCGTGTGCGCTCATGCGGTGTCCGCGCCGCGCGGAGGGCTTCAACTGCGGCTACAACGCCTTCAGCTTGTTCTTCAACTTCTCGTAGTACCCTTTCTTCTTCCGACAGCGGAATTGGTAGATCTTCAATAAATTGCTTGCCGTGAGAATAATATCCGCCCCTGAAAACACTTGTGTTCGTGCGGATCATTGCTTCGCACAATGGATGGTTCAGAATGGCCAACAAGTACAGCGTCGAAAACGGGGCACCTTCTTTAGCCCGGATCATATAGTAAGGGCCGTTTCCGCCACCAGTGATGATCGTGTTTGTCTCATCATAGGCATAGCGGGCTTCGCGTGAGAGAACCGGGAGAATGATTTTGGGCCGGTCGAATTTGATCAAGCTCTGTGAGCGACCATACTGATACCATTGGTGCTCAGCCTTAGCTCCGCCTGTGATGTTGCGCTGTTCAAGTTCCGCCCGTCGTGCGTTCAAATATGCCCAGCACTGCGGGTAAAGCGCGCCCATTTCATCAGGCTGCAGCAGCCGTGCCCGCAGCTTGCCTGACGGAGTGTTTACAATCTCGTAGGGAAAGATCATCCACGCATTGGCTTTAGGTCGACCAAACCCATCGAGCGGTGTGTCATGCAGGCAGGGGCGCAGAATCCCCCGCTCGATTTGCCACTCGCGCTCATCCCATTGTATCGTGATACTATTTGCATCGCTGCGAACTTCTCGCAGGAGATAGATTTTATCAGCACTGGTCTGTACACCCACCTCGATGTCGGCGAACTCGTGGAGCCTGCCCGGCACAGTTTCCTGAATACGGGCGAACAGCGACCGAGCATCCTCTTGGCAGAATACCCAGGGGTCATCGCTTAGTTCTGTGGACGGCACTGTCAATATCTCACCCGGTCGACCGTAGCGCCATTGCTCCAACTTGCCAGCATGCTCGACACGAACCTGTTCGTGGCCGCTACGATCCATCACCAGAATGCAAGTGTAGTTTGTTATGCCTTGCCCAAAGACCTGCTTGCTCCCGAAATGAACGATATATTCCAGTATAGGTGAACGTGTCAGAAGGCCGCGTAGTGCGCGCCCCGAACGGATCGTCATGAATTTGTTCGGCACGATCACACCAAGACGTCCATTATCTTTGATCAAGCCGAGCGCACGTTCAATGAACAGTGCATACTTGTCAAAATTATCTTGCTGCGCGGTGCTGTAGGGTGCGTTAGTAGTGTGGTAGAATTCAACTTCTTGAGCCGAGTAGGCCACCATATTCTGGATTCGGATGTAGGGAGGGTTTCCGACTACCACGTCAAAGCCACCATCTGCCATCTCGTCCGCAAATTCTTCTTCCCAGCCAAAGGGGTTGATTGCATCGTGTAGCATTGCTGGCAGCGGCCCGCAGGCGGCTTCCCACTCCGCTGTGCTTACTAGCGAGTTGCCGCAGCGTATATAATCATCAAGAGCTGGCAATGCAGCGTGTTTCATGCGCCGCACATATTCTTCGAGTGCCGCTTCGCTTTCATCCTCTATCAGCTTAAGGAGCAAGCTGAACTGTGCGATTTCGACCGCGTTTGGGTCTATATCCACGCCGCGCATGTGCGCGAGCAGGATACGGCGCTTCTCATCGAATGTCAGTCGCCAAAGATTTTTCCCGACCTGGTAGATAGTTCGTCCGGCATGTTTGCCTGGCCCGCCTGCGACATACCAATCCAAATAGTGGCCAAGAAGGTAATCATAGGCCGAGAGTAGGAATATCCCTGAGCCACAACATATATCAGCGACAGTGAAGTGTAGGAGCTCCTCCGGGGATTTGCCAGCCAGAAGAGGGCCGAGAGTGCGGGCGACAATAGTATCGGCAATAAAGCTCGGTGTTGGCACTACGCCGCCGCTTTCTCGGACTTCGGGTTTGCTCTCGATTTCTATAGTACTACCCGCTACAATGATCACTTCGCCGAGAAACTGCTCATATATTTCTCCAAGCACCTTGGTCTCAACGACAGCGAAGGTGTAAGGGCTCAAAGGGTAATATAGTTCAGCGATGATACCTTGTAGCACATCATCGCTAATTCGAATGCCCAGCGGATCGTTATCAACCAGTCGGAACAAACCAGAGTCATAGAACTGATCCGCACGGCGCAAAGAATCCATCAACCCGTCGAAAGTGGCTAGGCCGTCAAGGTTTTTTAGATTTTCGTACTTCTCGATTCCCCGGTCTTCGCAAATACGCAAGAATACGATGCGAGAGAGGAAAAGTTGCACCGCATATGTAAGTTCTCCCGAACTCAGACCGGGGGTGTTCTTGTGAATGTCAGCCGCAAGGCGAACCCGCCAGTCGCGAACTTGATTCAGGAAAAAATCATCAAACTGTTGCGCGCCATGGCGTGTTGTATCGACGGAAAAATGCTGATCAAAAGTACCCGAATAGACGCTTTCCCGCGAAAGTAATAACCACAATTCGTCAAAGCGTGTTTCAAATTCTTCGTAACCGAACATTTCAAGTCGTGCGACATGTGCTTCATCGGTTTCGTTCGGCACAGGTGTACAATCATATACCACGAGCTGATGAAAGTTTGTGACAATAGCAATCGGCAAGCTAGCAGAGTACCCGTAACGCCGAGTCTGGAATGCTGGGGCACGATCACGGTCAATTCGAACACTCGGTTTTTTGGCCTCTAAAAACAACTTGCGCTGTCTCGCCAGACGCAGTTCATAGTCCGGGCGCTTGGTCAGCCGCTCTTCACCTACCTCGACAGTCGCCTCTTCGATTACTTCGCGATAGATGAGCGGCTGGCCGCCAAGGTTATGCACATCCCAGCCGAACGCTTCTAGCAGCGGTGTGATAAACTCGGTGCGCGCTTGAGTCTCATTATAACCGGCATCGCGATAGTCGGCTTCGTTCCGACGGAAGCGCTCGATCAGTGATGCGACGCGGGCGCGGGATTGGTCTTTGGCTTCATCGCTAGTAACGCCAGTAGCGGGCTCTTCACGGAGCGCATCGTCTGTCATAATTAGCTCCTCTTTTTCCTGCCAGCACGGCGACGGGCAAGACGCCGGGTACGCATTTTGTTCCATATATCTCGTAGCATCTTACATTCGGTTTTCGAGAGCCCCATCTGTCCACGCAGGACGCAGCTGCTATTCTCTTCGAGCACTGTTTCTAGGCGTCCAGCACGAATAAGGGCGTCGCACTCTTCAACTGGTATTGCATCGACAAGCGTAGCTGGCATAAGCACTTTTTCAGCCTCGGTCGGCTCTAATTCCAGAACGCCGCCGCCATAGCTACGCCCCTCGATTTCTGCCGATGCAGCCGTCAGATAACTATAGCTGTTGGCAACGATAGCCTGGGGATCGGAGCCTTTGCTGCGCATACGGTGGATCGTATCGGTTGCTGTGGCCCCGGTCCGATTCAGAACAATGCGCGGAAAGTCGTAAATCTGACGGAATACAAATGCATCTGGAATATAAACGGACGGTACTGCATACCAAGGTTTACGTATTGAGCATTTATATCCTTTATCTACACCCTGCTCTTCGCCGAGACGCAGATAGTGGGCGAGCGCGCCCATGGGTTTCGTTCCGTTGATGGGGGCAAGGTGTAAAAGATGCACGCGTTGCTCATCATCTGCGAGCATGCGCCATCCGGCCTCATCTATAAGGGCACCTTCCAGGTGCGCTGAGCGCCCGATAAGAGGTATGGTATATTCTTCCAGTCCCAGCTCTTCGACATCGCTTTTACACAACACAAAAAACTGGTTTTTGCCCGTCACCACTCCGACATTGACCGAGGCGAAGGTGCCGAGGTCCGTCGTGTTATCGCTGGCACGAAGCGCGCGCATGAAGGTAATTTCGTCCGAGCTTAGGAAATACTTCAGCCATTTCTCGCTATCATGACAAACTGTTTTAGGTAATGCGCCATGTAAAACTGTCAGCGGTTCTCGCTTGACTATGTCGGCGACTGAGTCGCTTTCTGTAAGATTGACTTTACACGGATTGCTGACCGAGAGATCCGAGGGGGCAGTGCGCGCTTCATCGGCAAGAAAGAGTAGTACTTCTTGTTCTGCCTTTTCAAAAAACAGTTCATTACAGGCGATTATGTCGATGCGGCTAAACCGATCGGTCAGAAACGATCGTAGTTGCGCAGCATAGCTTACCTGGAGAAGCTCTGCGGGCAGAACGAGTGCCATACGTCCGCCTTCCTTAAGCACTGCTAATGCTGCAACGACAAAGGGTACCCAGATGTTGGTCATTCGGTTCGGCAATAGGCCCTGTTGCTTCATGATGCTCATCGCACGGCTGCGGTGCGGTTCTGGGAAGCTCTGATACCTAATAAAGGGTGGATTGCCGATCACTACATCAAACGTCGACCTCCCCGGTCGACTCCACCACGCAAAGAAATCGCTGCTTTCGACCACATCGTCAGCACGATAGCCAAGACCGCCCCTCAGCCGCCGACGTGCCTTGTCGGCTTCATCCGGTATGATCTCAACCCCACAAAGTTGGTTTGCGCGAGATGGACCGTGCGTCCCCAACTCTTCAAGACGCGCACTTGCCGCCTCAAGAAAAGAACCATCGCCGCAGCTTGGTTCTAATACAGATTCTTTCGGATCGCGAATAGCCCACGCGCACAACCATCTCGCCAGTTCCAGCGAGGTGTAGTAGCCGCCGCGCAACTTGTCTGGATCAAGCTCGGTAAAGCGACCCTTATGCTTACGTTCGTGCTCATCTCTTATAGTAGCAGAATTGCTGCCTATGGCTGATATACGCCTATTCATAGCCCCTGCCTCAGATATAATAATGATTGTTCATTGTGAAGCAGCAGCTCTATAGTCTCAGTTACAATTGTCATACTCGTTAGCTAGTCCATTGCTGTATGTAAAAATCATTTCTTTGCTTGTCATCCATTATTTCCCACGCAATAATCACAAACTTCACATACGGCTCTACTCGATTCTCATTGAACTGCCTGCTTAGAGTGGATGGGTTCTTGCCTGTGAATTTGCAGACGTCGCGAGCTGTGAGCCCTGCCTCGCGCATCCGAATCTGCCAAGGGTGCTTTATCATGAGGCAGTGGTAGCAGGGATGTTTGCGCTACGCAATTTTTTATCACACCTAAATCGAGCGGGGGGGCTCATTGAAGTCTCCCTCGGCAGAAATCAGAGGGGATATTCTCTAACTGACCGTTGAAAAACTCCAGCAAATTCATGACAATCCCCTGAAGCACGGGAGGATTGAATGGCATTGGGCAAACAGGGTGATCGGAAGGGGAAGATGTTCGTGGCCTGGGATGAGATCCCGAGGTCTATGGGACATGTTTTCTATGACCGCCTTCAAGACATCCTGTCCAAGGCTGGATTCGACCGCTTTGTCGAAGACCGTCGTGCCTCGTTCTACGCTTCCCGCCAAGGCCGTTCTTCGATTCCGCTGGGCCGGTATTTCCGCATGCGTCTTTTAGGCTACTTCGAGGGCATCGATTCCGAGCGCGGCATCGAGTGGCGCTGCGCCGACTCCCTTCCCCTGCGCGAATTCCTGCTTCTGGACACCGGCCAAGCCGTGCCCGACCATTCAAACTTGAGCCGCATCTGGTCCCGCCTGCTCCCGGAGCTGCATCAGGAGGTTTTCACCTGGGTGCTCGGCGTCATCGCCGAAGCCGGATTGGTCTAGGGCGACCGCATCGGCGTGGACGCCTCCACCATGGAAGCCAACGCCGCCATGCGTTCCATCGTTCGCAAAGACACTGGCGAAGGGTATCGGCAGATGCTGCACGGCATGGCCGAGGACAGTGGCATGGAGACTCCTACCAGCGAGGACTGTCGCGAATGGACCGTAAACGCACAGGCAAAAAGCTGTCCAACAAGAACTGGGAATCGCTGACCGCTTCGGATGCGAGAATTGCGCGCATGAAGGACGGTCGTACCCAGTTGGTCTACAAGCCGGAGCACGCCTTGAACCTGGCCACCGGGGCCGTCATCGGAGTCGAGGCGCATCCTACCGATCACGGCGATATGAGGACTCTGGGCGACACGTTCGAAATCATGAAGGCGAGTCTGGAGCAGGTTGGTAGGCCGCCGTCTCGCGCTGAACGGTCGGCTTGTCGCGATCAGTGGCAGAATGATATGAATTTCGGAAAAGGGGTGTTTTTCATCGACCTGTTAACGCCGAGAAGTGTTGCCAGTTACCTGGTTGGTGAATTGGTTTTTGTCCGGTAAAATTTTCTTAACTCACCAATTGTCAAAAGTTGCATTAGCCTTCTTCCTTTTGTTGTCAGATTAAACACGCCACCAGCCATTTATATACAAAATGAAAACAATTGTCATAAACTAAAATTTCAACAAAGGATGCCATATGAAAGAATGCAAACAATGCGGGAATGAAATCAATGAGCCAGACTGCAAATCATGCCCCAAATGCGGCCACACTGAATTTTTTGTAAACATTTCTGCGACTGCAACAGGTGTTGGTTCAGTCGACATTAGAGAATACAGAATATATGGCGAAAAAGAGAATGGCCGCCGATACCGCGAGGTCATTGTAAGGAAGGAATACAACTACGATCATGAATGCGAAGTAATAGTAGATATGGAGATTAATCGTAGAAATAATCGCTATACTAAGACAGTTAAAAAAGTCGATGATGGTAAAATCATTCATTCGTGTGATGAGCCTCTTGCAGATCACCAAGGCCATGGGTGCGCAAAAAAGAAGAAATAGCCATGCCTAGAAAGCCACGCTGCATAATTCAGGCTGTCAAGCTCAATGGGCTTATAGGGACCATCTCTGCTGACGAACTACTCAACATGGGTGAAAAGACTTGGGGAGTTCTTGGGGACCGTCCAACAGATCACAGTAGCGGAAAACAAAGACTTGAGGCCAACGACATGAAGTGCGGAAGTTTTGTTTGTAAGCCTGACCCAGGCCAGGGTGAGGTGAGAAGTTTCGAATCAAGAGTAGTGTCGTGAAATCAAGGCGGGTAGCAATAGGGTAGCAAAACGAAAAAGGGTTTACGAGTGACACTCGTAAACCCTTGTCTTTCCTGGTCGGGATGAGAGGATTTGAACCTCCGGTCTCTGCGTCCCGAACGCAGCGCTCTACCAGACTGAGCCACATCCCGTTGGCGTGAGAGGGGTGATTAGCCCAGCGGTTTGGAAAAGGCAAGGTAAAAATCGAAGGGCGTGCCAATGATGGACAAAGGGGGTAAATCCGCCTATCATATGTTGTTGAATGAGCATGTCGAAAATGTCACATGGAATCGATGGCCGTCCATGGACGGTTCGGGTATGGATGGGGCGGCTCTGTTCTTGCGGGGCCTGCTTTGCGAGCATTGTGGCCAGGATTTAGTCAAGGAGACGGATTGGTGATAAAAGTTCTCGTCGTGGATGATTCCGCCTTCATGCGAAAGGCCATCAGCACGATGCTTGGCAAAGATCCGGGAATCAAGGTGGTGGGAACCGCGCGCGACGGGCTGGAAGGCCTGGAGATGGTGCGCAAGCTCAACCCCGATGTCGTGACCATGGACATCGAGATGCCCAGGATGGACGGCCTGACCGCCCTGCGGCACATCATGATGGAGGCGCCCAGGCCCGTGCTCATGGTCAGCTCGCTGACCACCGAGGGGGCCGAGGCCACCCTCAAGGCCATGGAGCTGGGCGCGGTCGATTTCATCCCCAAGCAGCTTTCCAAGGTCTCGCTCGACATCGTCAAGATCGAGAAGGACCTCATCGCCCGTGTCAAGACCGTGGCGGCGCGCAAGATGCGCCATGTGCCGAGCCGCGCGGCAGCCCCGCGTCCGGCTGCGCCCCAGGCGCCCAGGGTGGCTGTCACTCCCGGCGGCAGGCCGCTGCGCGACGTGGTGGCCATCGGCGTGTCCACCGGCGGGCCGCCCGTGGTCCAGAAAATCCTCTCCTCGCTCCCGGCTGATTTTCCGGCCAGCATCGTCATTGCGCAGCACATGCCCGCCGCGTTTACCGGGCCTTTTGCCAAGCGGCTTGACAGCGTCAGCAAAATCACGGTCAAGGAAGCGGAGAACGGCGACGTGCTCCGGCCCGGATTCGCCTACGTGGCCCCTGGGGGCAGGCACATCATCCTCGACCAGCGCGTCAGCCGGGTGGACGTGGTGGTCACCGACGAGCCTGCCGATGCTCTGTACAAGCCATCGGCCAACGTGCTGATCAGCTCCGTGGCCCAGGCAGTGGGCAAGCGCGGGCTGGGCGTCATCCTGACCGGCATGGGCAGCGACGGCTGCGAGGGCGTGCGCGAGCTCAAGGAGCGGGGCGGGCGCGCCCTGGCCCAGAGCGATTCCACCTGCGTGGTCTACGGCATGCCCAAGGCCATTGTGGACGAGAACCTGGCGGACGAGATCGTCGATCTCGACGACATGGCCGATGCCATCATCGCCAATCTGTACAAGTGACCGCGCTCCGGACTGACTGACGAAACCTTACCTCGGGGGAGGCTTGACCACATGGCGGAATGCAGCGAATACCTGTTCCTTCTCAAAAGCGACGACAAGGATATTGTCCGCGAGGGGGCTTTTCGGGCGGGCGAGGACAACTGCGTCGAGGCGGTGGCCCTGCTGGCAGAGCTGCTCAAGACCAATCACCTGGGCGTGCAGGAGGCGGCGGACAGCTCCCTGCGCAAGATAGGCGGCAGCGAGACCGTCCAGGCCGTCCTGCCGCTGCTGCGGTCCGACGAGGCCCCGGTGCGCAATCTTTCCATGGACATCCTGCGCGAGGTGGGCTGGCAGGACATGCCGTCCCTGATCGCCCTGGTCCACGACGACGATCCCGACATCCGCATCTTCGTGGCCGACATCCTCGGCTCCACGGACAACGTCATGGCGGTGGAACCCCTGTGTGACGCGCTGCTCAAGGACCCGGAGGTCAATGTCCGCTATCAGGCCGCCGTCAGCCTGGGCGAGCTCGGCAAGCCCGAGGCCGCCTCCTGCCTGAACAAGGCCATAGAGGACGAGGAGTGGGTGCAGTATTCCGTCATCGAGGCCCTGACCAAGATCGGCCACTCAAGCTCGGTCAGCGCGCTGGTCAAGGCGCTCGACCACGCCTCGGATCTGGTGGCCTCCATGATCATCGATTCGCTGGGCGAGCTGGGCGACATCAAGGCCGTGACCATGCTGCTCAAGCGCATGGACGAATCGCCCACCGCGCTGCGCAACAAGATCGTCAAGGCGGTGGTCAAGATCCTGGGCGGCAAGTCCCTGACCCTGCTCAACGCCAGCGAGCGCGAGCGGTTCCGGCAGTATCTGCTGGTGGCGCTCCGCGACGAGGATGTGGAGATCCAGGACGCGGCCATCCAGGGGCTGGCCCATGTGGGCGGCGAGCAGGCCTCCGAGGGCATCCTGGGCATTGCGGGCGCGCTGGACCAGGACAGGGACCAGGAGCGGCTGGGCGTCATCATCGGCTGCCTCGCGCTGATCGGGCTGACCGACGCCCTCAGGCAGGCGCTGCTTGGCGACGATCAGGCCGTGGCCCATGTGGCGGTCCAGGTTCTTTCCATGATCTCCCCTGATTCCTGCGGGTCCGGCGACTCGGTCTGCACTGTGCTCATGGAGGCCTTCTGGCAGGTGGGCCTGCCCATCCAGCGCCAGATCGTCAGCGTTGCCGCGGACAGGGGCAACGAGCATTCCAAGGATTTCTTCATCAGGATTCTGGACGAACACACCGACGGGACAGTGCTCAAGAGCGCGGTCTATCTGCTGGGCGAAAAGCTCCGGCTGGCCGAGGTGGTGGACAGGATATTCCCGCTGCTCGATCACCAGTACGACGATGTCAAGGAGGCCGCCCTTGAGGCCTGCATTGCCATCAACGGGCCGCATGTACGCGAGCGCTTCGTGGACATGTTCGCCAGCGACGAGCCGATCCGCCGGCTGATGGCCGTCTACGCCCTGGGTAAGCTCGGCGTCCCGGCCAACCTGGATATCCTGTGCCGGGCCATTGACGACGCGGTGCCGGACATCCGCAAGGTGGCCATCGAGGCCCTGGCCTCGGAGTGCGATGTCAGCGACGACTGGCAGCCCCTGGTGCTCTCCAGGCTTGGCGACGAGAGCAAGGATGTTCGGCTGACGGTCATCGAGATTCTGGGCAAGTGTTTCACCGAGAGCTTTGTGCCGCATCTGGTCAACGCCCTGAACGACGGGGACGACTGGGTCAAGATCCGCGCCATTGACGCCCTGGGCGAGCATGGAGCGGTCCAGGCCGTGCCAAGGCTCATCGAAATGCTCGACAATCCCAACCGGTTCGTGATCATGAAGATAGTCGAAGCCTTGGGCAGGATCGGCGGCCAGTCCGCCTTCCGCTCCCTGCTCGAATTGACCAACAGCGACGAGTATGAACTGGTCAACGCCGCCGAGGAAGCCATAGCCAATATTCAGGAAGCCCAGGAGTAGACGAACCAGATGTCCTCGCTTTTTTCCAAGACCATCTCTCTGGGCAAGGAACTCAAGATCACTGATCAGGAGTTCGGCAACCTCAGGGATTTCATCTATGAGCAGTGCGGCATATACATTGCGGACAACCGCAAGTACCTGCTGGAGAACAGGCTGGGAAACCGCCTGAAGAAGCTCAACCTCAGGAACTTTGACGAATACTACAACTTCCTGCGTTACGACGCGGCCAGGAATGCGGAGCTGAAAAAGCTCTTCGAGGTCATCACGACCAACGAGACGAGCTTTTACCGCAATCCACCGCAATTGCAGGTGTTTCAGGAAAAAGTGCTGACCGAGGTGGTCGAGGCGGCCAAGAGCGGCGGGCGAAAGCTGCGCATCTGGTCGGCGGGCTGCTCCACGGGCGAGGAGCCATACACCATCGCCATGATCATCCATGCCCTGCTCCAGGCTGATATCGCCAACTGGGACATCCGCATCACGGCCAACGACCTCTCGGAGCGGGTGCTCGAATCGGCCCGCAAAGGGGTGTACAACGACTACACCCTGCGCACCACGCCAAAGGAGATCGCCCAGCGGTATTTCGACCTGAACGACGGGGTCAACACCGTCAGGCCGGAGGTGAAGAAGCTTGTCTCGTTCGGCCAGATCAACCTGCGCGACAGGGCGCAGATCAAGCGGGTCGAGCGATCCCAGATCGTGTTCTGCCGCAATGTCATCATCTATTTCGACGATGCCATGAAAAAACAGGTCATCAGCTCTTTCTACGACAATCTGCTTCCCGGCGGGTACCTGATCATCGGGCATTCCGAGTCGCTGCACAACATCACGCGCGCCTTCAAGCCCATTCATTTCCCGGGTGCCATCATCTACAAGAAGGAAGAGTAGGGCGGGAAGCGCTGGTGGATTGCCGGGGCGCGAGCCGCCGGCCAGGGGCGAAACCCTGCCCGGCCCGGAGCACAATCCGGCAGCCGGGAAGATTTGATAAAACGGCGGATGCCGTGTTAAAGGTTCAAGGGGGAATCATGGCGAAGCACATATTGATAGTTGACGACTCCAAGACGGTGCGCAATCTCGTCGCCTTCATCATGAAGAAGGAGGGGTTCAAGGTCACCACAGCCGAGGACGGGCTGGACGGTCTAGAAAAGCTCTACAGCGCCAAGGAGGTGGACCTGATCGTCTCCGATGTCAACATGCCCCGCATGGACGGCCTGACCTTCATCAAGACCGTTCGCGAGCAGGAGGCGTACAGGGATATCCCCATCGTGGTCCTGTCCACCGAAGGGCAGGACAAGGATATTCAGACCGGCCTGACCGTGGGTGCCAACCTGTACATGGTCAAGCCCGCCCAGCCGGAAAAACTGGTGCGCAACGTCAAGATGCTGCTTGGATGACCCGCGTGCGGGGATTGCGAGACATTTCAATGGAGCGCTGCGCAGGTTCGAAGACTGACTACCACCAGCTGCCAGAGGGTATTTGATGAACCAGGACTATCTCGATCCGGAAATCTTATCCGATTTTTTTGTTGAAGCCAAAGAGCACTTGGAGACCATCGAACCCAATCTGCTCGAACTGGAAAAGGCACCCGACAACCTTGGGCTGCTCAACGAGATATTCCGGCCCATGCATTCGCTCAAGGGGGCGTCCGGATTTCTCGGACTCAACAAGATCAACGGGCTGGCCCACAAGGCGGAGAACATTCTGGACGAGCTGCGCCAGGGGTCCATGCGCGTGACCGGCGGGATCATGGACCTGATCCTCTCGGCCACCGATGCCCTGCGCACCATGGTCGACAACCTGGAAACCAGCGGGGTCGAGGGCGATGTGGACACGGCCCCGGTCATCGCCAGGATAGAGGCCGCACTGGCCGGAAAGCTCGACGAGGGGCCGCCAAGCTCCAGAGAGGTTGCCAGCGTCGGGGTCGCCAATGTCGAGGTGGACGACAGGCCTGACGAGACCATCGAGCCCCAGTGGGAGTTGGAGACCGTCGAGCCCGAACCGAAACCCGCGTCCGCAGCGGTCAAAACGGAAAAAGTTGTCATGACAGCATCGTTTCACCCCCTGCCCGATCCCGACTTCGACGACGCCCCGTACGGCCTGAGTACGGTTGGCGAGGGGCATCTAGCCGATTTTCTTGAAGAAGCGCATGAGATCATTGAGAACCTGAACCGTTGTCTGCTCGCCCTTGAAGGCGACGCCCGCGGCAGCGAGGAGATGATCAATGACACCTTCCGCTATTTTCACAACCTCAAGGGCAACAGCGGCATCATCGGGTTCAAGGAACTCAACTCCCTGACCCACGAGGCCGAGACCCTGCTCAACAAGGTGCGCAAGGGCGACATGGAATGCAACCATGGACTCATCGACCTGCTGCTCTCCTCGGTGGATCTGATCGAGGAGTTGGTGGGCAAGGTGGATGTCGAGACCAACAGGGTCACCCCGGTGGACACCAGCGTCATGGCCCAATTGCTCCAGAAGGTGACCGAGGAGGGCGACGTGGCGGTGGTGGCCGAGGCCCTGGCCGCCATCAAGGGCGAGGTCCATGTGCCATCCCCGGCCGGAGCGCAGTCCGCTCCCCCCGCTCCCCAGGCGCAGGCCGGTGCGGCTTCTGCCGCCAAGGCACCGGTCGCCGCAGGGGCAACCCCTGGCGACTATGACCCCGAGGACGTTGCCCTGTTCCTCCAGACCATCAAGCAGCAGCTCGAAAGCGCTGCCGTGGCCCTTGGCATGCTGCGCGAGGACGCCGGGCAGGCGGATATAGTGGACAGCCTGTTCCGCACCTTCCAGACCATCCAGAACTCTGCGGGCTACATGGGCCTTGCCGGGATCAAGGAATATTCCGAACGCACAGTGGGGCTCGTGGACCAGGGGCGCAAGAGCAACATCGATTTCAGCCTGATGCTCGACATCCTCGACCAGGAATTTTCCATCCTCAAGGACATGCTGCTCAAGGAGATGCAGACCATCACCGGCAGCCCTGTTCCGGACCCGACTCTGGGCATCAACGTCCCCGGCGGGAAAAAGGCGGCCAAACCTGCCGCGCCCAGGCCCGCCGCGCCGCCGCCCGCCGCGTCCAGGCCCGCCGCTCCCAAACCGATCCCGGCACCCGCTCCGGAGCCGGAAATGGACCAGGACTATCTGGAAGAAGATTTCGAGGTATCGGCCCCGGTTCCGGCTCGCCCTGCGGCTCCGCCGTCCTGGGTTGCGCCAAAACCCGCACAAAAGTCCGCCCGACCGGCGGCAAAGACCTCCATGACCAACGCCCTCAGCAAAAACGCGGCTGCCGCAGCCCAGCAACAGGCAAAACCCAAGGCATCGAGCACCATCCGGGTGGACCACCACAAGCTCGATCACCTGATGAACGTCATCGGCGAGCTGATCATCAACCGCAACCGGTACGCCATGCTGGCCCGCGCCCTTGAGGATGGCCACGAGGACGTGCATGTGGTGGCCCAGCAGCTGACCGAAACCACCTACGCCATGGCCCGCATCTCAGACGATTTGCAGGACACCATCATGAAGGTCCGCATGGTGCCGGTCCAGACCGTGTTTTCGCGCTTTCCCAGACTGGTGCGCGACCTGAGCCGCAAGAGCGGCAAGCAGGTGGAGCTGATCATGGAAGGCGAGGAGACGGAATTCGACAAGAGCGTGGTGGAGGAGATCGGCGATCCGCTGGTCCATCTGGTGCGCAACGCCGTGGACCACGGCCTGGAGGACGAGCAGGAGCGCATCCAGGCGGGCAAGAAGCCCAAGGGGCATGTCTGGCTGCGGGCCTATCACAAGGGCAACTCGGTGGCCATCGAGGTGGAGGACGACGGGCGGGGCATTGATCCCGAAAAGCTCAGGCAGGTGGCGGTGCGCAAGGGCGTCATCTCGCAGGAGGAAGCCAATGCCATGGACGACCGCGAGGCCTTGGACCTGATCTTTGCCCCGGGCTTCTCCTCGGCGGAGAAGGTCACGGACATCTCTGGTCGCGGCGTGGGCATGGACGTGGTCAAGACCAACATCAAGAATCTCAAGGGCAGCGTGAACACCCAGTCCGAAGTGGGCAAGGGCACCAAGCTGACCCTGACCCTGCCCCTGACCCTGGCCATCATCGACGCCCTCATGGTCCAGGTGGCGGGCGAGACCTTTGCCATCCCGCTGGATGCGGTCTCCGAGACCACCAAGATCGAGACGGTGAAGCTCTCGGATGTCAACAACCGCAAGGCAGTGACCCTGCGCGGCGAGGTGCTCGGCGTCATCGAGCTGGCCGAGCTGCTCGACCTGCCTCAATCCATGGACGAACGCGACGTGCTGCCCATGGTCGTCATCCACGACAACGACAGGCGGCTCGGGCTGGTGGTGGACCGGCTCCTGGAACGTCAGGAGATCGTCATCAAGCCCCTGGGGCAGTATCTCAACGATTTCAACCTCAAGGGGCTGTCCGGCGCGACCATCATGGGCGACGGCTCGGTGGTCCTGATCCTGGACCCGCACGAGATATACAGCCTTTCGACCCAGCTTGGCCGAAAGGAGCCTTCCGCCGCATCCCTGGCCCTCGGCAAGTAAGGCGCTGGCGGCTGATAAAGGCCCGATTGTATCGTTGCTTCAAAAAACCTCTTCCAAGCAACCGGCAAGGGGGAAAGGATGGCTCGGCCTGTAGGTTTTTCTAATTTGGAATATGCAAACAAGAAAAAGGTACCGCGTCGCGACCATTTTTGAGCCGAAATCCAAGCGATCATGCCGTGGTAGCGTGAGCCCCAAGCCCAAAGCAAAAACTTCGTCCGCAAGCATGGCAACCCTCTTGCTGGAAGGGCTACCTGAGTTTCCCCTATTGACCAATTCCACAAGGAACATTGAAGAAACGAAAAAATGTTTTTGACACACTCGCAGCCTCTTGTAATAGATTATGAAATTTTTGGATCTCGGATTTTGGCCGCGAACGCCTGTGCGGCAGTACAACAAATACTGGTGCACACATCCTTTTACCGCCAAAATTTCCAAACATCCGCGAAACCCTCTCCATTGAGTCAATCAAAAAGAGGTTCGTCAGCACCCCCGTATCTATAAAGGCTCAGATATGATACCTTGTTTTTCGATTCAATGCATGACCACAGCCCCCACTTTTCTTTTATGTTTCATACTTGTGCATTGTTTATGACGGCTTCATTCGGCACGGCGCAAGCCGAATCATCGGCGGTTTTAAAAAATGGCAATAGACAAGGCGTACCCTCCATTGACTATTGTTCCTTCCATTGGTGAACCGACGGGCTCTTTGTTGAAATATGGTGTCTTTGGGGCGAACAAACGGGTATTCAGACGAATTTTATAGTCGAAGATTGGCCAGGGACTCTGGAGACTCTTCGCGATGGCCGGTGTTCATTCAGGCCTAACCGTCAATGAACATCGGACCCGGTGGATGGCTTTTTCTCAACCGATGCATGAAACCAAAACTCATTAAAAGAGTATGACCTTCTTCTATCCTGGAAGACAAGAAACGAAGATGTCACCCATCCCAGATGGAGCCCCGCACAAATGAAGGCATTGATCCTCAAGAAGCAAACGACATGGATAGTAATCTTACTCATTTCTTTACTTCCGTTGCCATCCATCATCAACTATATGCACCGTTTCGTGGTTCGCAACGGCGTAGTGACCGCTTTTCTGTATGAAGTAAAAGCACCCATTGACGGTGTGGTGAACTCGCTTTCAGCTGAACCAGGTTCAATCCTCGGGGATAAACCAGCATTGATACTCGGCAACAAGCGCAACATGGGGCGATATACGACACTCGAAAGGGAACTCACTTCACTCGAGGAGAGCCTGAAGCAAAGTCAAAGCAGCCTCGCGCAATACCTCGATAGAATTATACGCGATTTGGAACAAAGTATTAATATTCTGGAAGCTCGCTTAATCGGAGAAAGGGCCACTCTGAAGGAAGTTAGACAACGTCGCAAACGCACTCTGCAACTTGTTGAGGCGACTGTGGCAACAGGTGAGGATGCTGACCGGGTTGAGGCCGAATACCAAAAGGGCGAAGCGCTGGTACGAACTACCCAACTTGAGATTGAACAACTCAAACACCGTAAACGCATGTTAGTCCAGGGAATGGTCCCAAGTGATTTGTCAGATGGCATCCTGCATGTTCAGAAACAAATCGACACACTACAATTGGATATTCTTGCCTGCAAAAGGCGCATGAGCGAAACTGAAACGGCTTCCAGCCCCCAGACACCCTCCGCTCTTCTTCAGGAAGGAGGAATTAACAGCGGGTCATCCCAAGCAACCGTGGTACTTCCGGAAACATCCGTCATATGGGAAGTCGACGTTCAAAACGGTATGGAAGTAACCAAAGGGGAACGACTTTTATCGTACATCGACCGAAGTCAACTCATGGTTATAGTCGCTGTTGATGATGCAACCCTTGAACTGATTGAGTATGACCATCCTGTTCGGATGCGTTTGTTCGGTAGAAAAGACTTCATGAATGGCAAGGTGATCCGGGTCATGGGCTCAGCAGGCATCTGGCACTCCAACCATTTTGCGGCTGAAATCTCGGGTAAATCGCCTCGGGATGGGCGAGTTCTTGTGCGAATTGAGGACGGACAACTCTATAATGAAGTGGAAAAATTCTGCGGCGTAGGTCGGACAGTCTATGCAGAATTTGAGGGAATCGGTCTTTTGGAGCAATATTTTGGAGTCTTTTTGCGATGAGTCACTCCACAAGTACACTGACCACTCAGCAACGTGAAAAAGAGAACGCTGTACTCTGGGCGACTGTTCTGGACACGATCCTTTTATTTTTTATAACGAGTGCCGGCTTGATGTCCGGTTCAATGACTGCGCTGTCAGAAATAATCAGATATACACTTTTGCTCGCGATAGAATACATCACTTATGTGGTATTAAGACGTACTCACAGAGGGATGTTTAGTGAATTTGAATATGGGACAGGAAAAATTGAACGAATTACGAACCTGCTGGTGGCTTTTGGACTTATACTGAGCAGCATGTATATTTTCTCGAAAGTTATTTCCATGGATGATAGTTCACCTATGTCGACCAATACTCTAATGCTTACAATGATTGCAACCACCATTAACCTTATTTTAAATTACTACTTCTCAATAGCATTTATTCGCTCCAATCAAACGGAGAGTTCTGTAATCATTTCCTCTCAAATCGCTTCCCGAATCGCAAAAACAGTCGCATCAGCTGTTGTCTTGGGTGTTTTCTTGGTTGCGTTATGGTTGCCTGATCCAATATCTGCCCGTATTGTTGATCGGTGGGGTTCATTATTCATAACAGGCTACATGATTGTCATCGCCTATGGCCTGATCAAAGAAAGTCTGCCTGAAATACTTGATCGCACGATTCCTGAACCTGAGCATTATCAAATACTCCGAATACTGGCGGAAAACGTTGACCAATACGATGGATTCAGTGGCTACAAGGCCCGAAGATCAGGCAAAGACTTATTCATACTGTTAAATCTATGCTTTTTCTCTACATATACTCTTGAACAAATTGAAACACGGTTGAGCCCCATCCGGCAGGCATTTGAAACCGAACTGCCTGGGGCAAACCTGACCATTGAACCAAAAATAATGGATAAGCATTGAAATACAGTTTCTTTTCGGCTCTTCACAATTAGAATTATGATGGGGACACCTGCCTAATTATTTTCGAGCCTAGCAGGTCGTTGAGAATCTCAAAACAGCAGGCTTTTCAAAAATGGTGAGATGCAAGGCGCAAAAAAAGATCAAGGCCGAAGCGTACTTCCTGTACGCGAGGATTTGATCTATTTGCAGCAACGCAGCAGATCGCCGTTTTTCAACAGCCTGCTAGCACTCGAACCTTTCTCAGCCGCCTGTCAGAGTGGGTTTTGTCATGTTCTGAGGGCCGGGAAGCGTGCTTCCCGGCCTTTTTTGCGTGTCGTGGAGATGATCTAGAGTGTGGAGATGAGCTAGAGCATGGACATGAAGTTCACGAACAGGGTGGCATTCATGGCGTGCATGAGCCACAGCAGGCAGGCGGCGAGCATGGTCAGCCCCTTGAATCGCAGCGGGGTGTCGCTCCTGGCCGTGATCAGCCAGAGGGCGGCGCAGGCAAGGCCCAGGCCGCAGCCCGCAGCCCAGACAAGTCCGAGCGGCGTGCCCAGGGTCATGGTCCTGAACATGTCGGGCAGCACGGCGAAGAGCCATCCCTGGCAGGTGAGAAAGACGAGCATGGCGCCCAGCGCCCAGCGCGAGGCCAGGTTGAGGGCGAAGCGGTAGTAGTCGCGCCCGTAATCGTCCCTGTTGCGCCTGAGAACGAGATGGACGCAGCTCAGTCCGGCGGCTGCCGCGACGCAGAGGACCATATACATGGCCGCCATGGGCCAGAGCATGGACTGGGGGCCCAGGGGAGCCTGCATGGCCTCGGCGGGCAGGCCGATCAGCAGCTTGGCCGGAACTGTCACGGCTACGCCGACCAGCGCGGCCAGAGCAGCGCCTGCGCCCAGGAGCATGTGCGCGCCCTTGGCGTCGCGCATTTTTCTCCAGGTGAGGCAATAGGCCAGGCCAAGGACGAAGAACGCGCCCATGGACGCAAACGAGATCATGAACAGCGAGCCCGGCTCGAAGACGCGACTGGCCATCTGCGGGAACCGGACCAGGAGCAGGCCGAGGGCCGCGGCCTGGATGACCAGGAAAAGCAGCAGCAGAATCAGCCCCATGGCCGCTGTCTGCTGGCCGTATTTGTCGTGGAATACCCGACCCTTGGCCTTGGCCAGAAATTCGTTGGAAACGGCGACCGCCGGGCTGCCCAGGGCGGCCATGCCCAGCAGGCTAAAAAAGGCCGGTGCCAGCATGATGGCCACAAGGGTCAGGCTTTCTTGAATGCTCATGATCTTCTCCGGGTGCTTGTCGGTCTGGGCCGTGCGCTGGCCGCGTGGCATATTTGCCTGAAAATCGTCGTGTCCGCAAGGTGCGCGCCGGGCAAGGGTGTGGTGCCTCTGCATGGACACCTTGCAAAAAATCCATTGATCGCCTATCTCTCATGGAACGATTCAACGTGCCAGACGGGAGAATTCCTTTATGAAATACATGACGCTCTGCCTGCTCGCCGTGTTCAGCCTGCTGGCGGTCGGCTGTACCGCCACCAGACAGACGGCGGCCACTACCGAGGCGAGCACCGAATGGCGCATCAAGAACCTCGAAGAGAACTTTCTCAACTTTCGCGAGGAGCAGCGCAAGCAGGCGGACCAGAGCGTTGCCGCTGCCGAGGCTCTGGACAGACGGTTGGCTGGCATTGAGTCTGATCTGGCCGTGCTCAGGGGCGGCGAGGTTGTGGTGGCCGCCCCTGGCGACGAACCCAGGAGCGAGGGGTGGGTGTCGGACGAATCCGGACCCGACGACCTCAAGCCCGAAGAGGGTGGGTGGGTGAGCAGCGATTCTGGCACCCCTGGACCTGCCGCCGAAAGCGGCGAGGAAAAGCCGTGGGCCGAGGTTCCCGGAGCGCCGGTGACCATTCCAGAACCCACGGTGATCAGCCGGTCGCCAGTCCCGGCCCCGGCCAAGGCAGCTCCCGCCCCGGCCAAGGTCTCCGCAATGGGAGCGCAGGCCACGTATGACGCCGGGCTGGCCAAATACAACGGCGGTGATTTCGAGGGTGCGCGCGGCGCGTTCGATGAATTTCTCAAGAAGTACTCCAGTGACGGGCTGACCCCCAACGCGCTGTACTGGAAGGGGGAGACCTATTATTCCCAAAAGGATTACGCCCAGGCCATCCTGACCTTCAAGGAGGTCACCAGCCGGTACCCCAAGCACGCCAAGTCGGCCTCGGCCCTGCTCAAGATAGGGATGTCCTATGACCGCGTGGGCGATCCGGACAACGCCGTGTTCTACCTCAGGGCGCTGGTCGAGGACTTTCCCAAGTCCGCCCCGGCCACCCTGGCCCGCAAGGAGCTGACCCGTCTGGGAGGTTGACCCCGGATTATTTTTCATCTCATCTGGCCGGGATTCAGCATTGTCATGCGGTTCCGGCCTTGTTGTTTCACCAAGCGGTGCGTGGCCCCATGGATCTGCAAAAAGAGTTCTTCGCCTGCCTTGCCCTGAGGCACACCCCGCGCCTTGGTCCCAAGGTCTGGAAGCCGCTGCTTTCACATTACGGGTCTGCCTTCGAGGCGGTGCGCGAGGCCGCATCCTGGCCTGCCGATGTCGCTCCCCGGTCCATGGCCCGGGCCTGTAAGGCCGAGGTCTGGCGCGACAAGGCCGAGGAGGAGTACCGCGCCGCAATCCGTGCGGGCATGACGGTCATCACCTGGTTCGATGTCCGTTTTCCCGATGCGCTTCGGGAGATCGAAGACCCGCCGTGTCTGCTCTACGCCAGCGGCGACCTGACCCTGCTCAAGAATCCGGGCGTGGCCGTGGTGGGCGCGCGCGAATGCACGGCCCTGGGCCTCGACGCCGCAGGGCGCATCAGCTCCCAGCTCTCCCGCATCGGCATCACCGTCATATCCGGGTTGGCCATGGGCATCGACCGTCAGGCGCACCTGGGCGGCCTGTCCGGCATCGGCGGCTCCATCGCGGTGCTCGGCTGCGGGCTCGACGTGGATTACCCCCATGACAACCACGATGTCAGGCGCGCCCTGGAAACCAGGGGGCTGGTGGTCACGGAGTTCGGGCCGGGCGTCACGCCACGGGCTGGGAATTTTCCGTTCAGGAACCGGATCATCAGCGCGCTGTCGCTGGGCGTGCTCGTGGCCGAGGCCGCGCACAACAGCGGCAGCCTGATCACGGCCCGGCTGGCCGGGGAGCAAGGGCGCGAGGTCTTTGCCCTGCCCGGCCCGCTCGGCCAGCCCACCTTCACCGGCTGCCACCGGCTCATCAAGCAGGGCGCGGCCCTGGTCGAGAGCGCGGAGGACATTGTCGAGATCCTGCGTTACGATTTTGCCAGGGAGCTGGCCCATATTCCCGATCCCGAACCAGTGGCCGAGGCGGACAACAGGGTGGACGCCGTGGAGCCCGGGGGCAAGGCCAGGGCGAGCCGGGCCGAGAAGAAGCGCAGCAAGCGACCGGCCAACAAGACACCGGAGACCACGCATGAATCAGAGGCCACGGGCGGGGCGGACGCCGGAGAGAGCCGGACAAGAAAGCGCCCAGGCGCGGCCAGACGGTCTGAGATGACGCTGAACGACGAGGAGCGTCAGCTCCTGGCCGTGCTCGACGGGACAGACCGGGTGCATATCGATACCCTGGGCCGGACCCTGGGCTGGGAGTCGTCGCGGGTGAGCCGCGTGCTGCTCATGCTTGAGGTGGGCGGCGCAGTCCATCAGCTGCCCGGCATGTGGTACATGGCCAGAGAGGCGCAGGGTGGGGCATCGGGCGGGGCGTGAGCCTCTTTGCCGTCACTTTTCCCGTCGGGGCTCGCGTTTCTGTCCGTAGAAGACTTAACCCGCTCCGGGCTTGAGCCCGCGTGTCGGGCCGTGTACAGTGGGCCAGCCGTGAAAACGGGACAAGACGCATAACAGGGTCGGTATCCCATGCAGAAGATCCCCATAGACCTCGCCCGTCCGGGCATGAAGCTGGCCCGTCCCGTGCTCAAGGACGGCGGCATGATCATCATGGCCGAGGGCATGGAGCTGACGGACAGCCTCATTGTGCGCCTGACCAACATGAAGATCGACCGCATCACCGTGCAGGGGCATCCGGTGGACATGGGCGGGGCCGGTTCCGGCACCAAGTACGCCGAGCGCATGGAGCGGCTCGATGTCCTGTTCCGCCGTTACGGGCAGGACAAGTGGATGGTCCGGGTCAGGGACCGCATGGCCCAGTATTTTCGGATCAAGGCCGCGGCCCAGGAGGCCAAGGCCAAGGCCGTGCAGGAGATGGAGCTCGAAGCGGGGCAGGACGGCAACGGGGAGAACGGAGACGAGGCATAGTATGGACCAGGATCTGAAAACCAGCGTCAAGGGCAGGATCCTTCAGGTGGCGGACCTGCCGACCCTGCCCGATGTCCTGGAGGAGGTGACCCGGCTCGTGGAGGACCCGGACGCGTCGAGCGAAGCCATCGCCAAGGTCATCTCGCGCGATCAGGTTCTTTCGGCCAAGGTCCTCAAGATGGTCAACTCGCCCATCTACGGCTTTCCGGGCCGCATCAGCTCCATCCAGCACGCCTTGGTCCTGCTCGGCTTCAACGTCATCCGGGGCATCATCATCTCCACCTCGGTCTTCGACATGATGGTCCTGAACATGAAGGGGCTGTGGGAGCACAGCCTGGGCTGCGCCACGGCCTGCAACATCATCGCCCGCCGGGCCGGATTCGAGGATCCGGAGGAATACGCCGTGGCCGGGCTGCTGCACGATCTGGGCAAGGTGGTCACGGCTGTCCAGCTGCCCGACCTGCACTCGGCCATTCTCAAGACCGTGCGCGACAAGGACATGACCTATTTCCAGGCCGAAAAGGACGTCATGGGCTTTGGCCACGACCGCATCAACGCCTGGCTGGCCCGCCACTGGGGGCTGCCGCCCAACATCCGCGAGGCCATGGCCCGGCACCACTCGCCCCATCTGGCCGAGTTCTACAAGCCCATGGCCTGCGTGGTCCACCTGGGCGATTTCCTGGTGCGCCTGTTCGAGTTCGGCAACTCCGGCGACGACCAGACTGCCTATCTGCGCCCCGAGGCCCTGATGGAGCTGAAGTTCCGCATGTCCGATCTCGACAAGGTCATGGACGAGATGGCCGACCAGTTCCTTGAGGTTTCGGACGTGACCTTCTAGCCGTGGCCCTGGCAGGAGGGCGCAATCGGGTGTCTTCCTTTGACGGGACGGGTGACCGGTGCTAGGTTTGCCCCCATGAATCAGACCCTCGAACACTCTCTGTTCCAGCGCAAGCAGACCGCGTTCCTGCTCTCGCCCGACGCGTCGCTGGCGGCCATGCTCCGCTCCCTGTGGTCGCCGGAGGTGCTGGAATTTACCGTCTTCGAGCGGGGCGGCGGAGCCATCGAGCACCTGTTCAACGATCCGCCGGACCTGCTTGTCGTGGACAACCGGCTGGCCGACATTCCGGCCAGGGAGGTGGCCAACCTGGTCAAGAGCGAAAATGTCTACCGCCAGCTGCCCGTGGTCATGTGCGTGGACCCGGTAGACGTGGAGACGCCGTGGAACTGGAACGTCATCGAGGTGGACGACTTCCTGGTCAGGCCGTTCAACCCCTCCGAGGTGCGCGACCGCATCAACCTGACCCTGTGCCGGGCCATGCGCGCCCTGGACGCCAATCCGCTCTCCAAGCTGCCCGGCAACACCTCCATCATCCAGCGCATCCAGCAGCTCATCGACGCCGGGGAGGATTTCGCCCTGGCCTATTGCGATCTCGACTATTTCAAGTCCTACAACGACAAGTACGGGTTCTCACGCGGTGACGAGGTGCTGATGATGACGGCCCGGCTCATCGTCAACACCATCCGCAGCTACCTGGGCATCATGAGTTTTGTCGGTCACGTGGGCGGAGACGACTTTGTCTTCATCCTGCCGCCCGACAGGGTTGAGGACGCCTGCCAGCGGATCATCAAGGCGTTTGACGACATTGTCCCCCATTTTTACGACCCAGACGACCGCAAGCGGGGCAACATCACCTCTGTGGACCGCGAGGGCAAGACCAAGGTCTTCCCGCTCATGGCCGTGTCCATTGCCGTGGTCATCAATACCGAGGGGAGGCTCAGGCACTACGGCGAGGTCTCGTCCATCGCCATGGGCCTCAAGAAAAAGGCCAAGGAAAACCCGAAGAGCAGCTATGTCCTCGACCGACGCCAGATATAAGGGCGGCGAGATGCTGCGCGGCTTCCTGGCCCATCTCGCGGTGGAAAAGGGCTACTCCGAGGCCACCATCCGCTCCTACGGGACCGATCTTGAGCAGTTCGACGGCTTTCTGAAGCGGTCCAAGCGGTCGCTGGAGCACCCGGAGCGCGTCACCCGCGACCATGTGCGCTCCTTTTTGGCCGAGATGCACCGGCTACGCCTGGGCAAGGCGACCATGGGCCGCAAGCTCTCCAGTCTGCGCGCCTATTTCCGCTACCTGCTGCGCCATCGGATGATCACCACGGACCCCACGGCCACGATCCGCAACCCCAAGCAGGAGAAGCGGCACCCCCAGGTGCTCAACGTGGATCAGGCCGTGGCCATGATGGAGGCCATGATCGAGCCCGATCCCGAAGGGCTGCGCGATCTGGCCCTGGCCGAGGTGCTCTACGGCTCCGGGCTGCGCATCAGCGAGGCCGTGGGCCTGGACCTCAACGATGTGGATTCCGACGTCATCCGCGTCACCGGCAAGGGCTCCAAGGAGCGCATCGTGCCCTTGAGCGATGCGGCGGTGAAGCGCATCCGGCGGTACATGGAGCAGCGCCACGCGCTCATTGGGGACAACTACGCCGAGCAGGCCCTGTTCCTGAGCGTGCGCAGCGGCAAGCGGCTCAACCGGCGGCAGGCCAACCGCATCGTGGCCAAACTCGGCGGGCTGGCCGGGCTGCCCAAGGATGTGCATCCGCACATGCTCCGGCACAGCTTCGCCACCCACATGCTGGAGGCCGGGGCAGACCTGCGCAGCGTGCAGGAGCTGCTCGGCCACGAGCGGCTGACCACGACCCAGCGCTACACGCATCTGGACATGCAGCACCTCATGCAGGTATACGACCAGGCGCACCCCAGGGCCAAAGAGGACGGCAAAGGGGAAAAATAGAAAACACCAGCACGGAGAAGACGATGGAAAACCCGATGGTCCTTCTGGAAACGCCGGAAGGGGAGATTCTGATAGAGCTGTTTGCCGACAAGGCACCCAGGACCGTGGAGAACTTTCTCGCCTATGTGGACGACAAATTCTACGACGGCACCCTGTTCCACCGCGTCATCAAGGGATTCATGATCCAGGCGGGCGGGCTGACCTTTTCCATGGCCGCCAAGCCCACGCGCGACGCAATCGCCAACGAGG
This sequence comes from Pseudodesulfovibrio aespoeensis Aspo-2, assembly GCF_000176915.2. NCBI lineage: Bacteria > Pseudomonadati > Thermodesulfobacteriota > Desulfovibrionia > Desulfovibrionales > Desulfovibrionaceae > Pseudodesulfovibrio > Pseudodesulfovibrio aespoeensis. The sequence goes on along the minus strand of NC_014844.1, from coordinate 2,058,391 downwards.
CCACCAACGGCCTGAAGAACGTGGCCGGCACCGTGGCCGTGGCCCGGACAGCGGACCCGCACAGCGGCACCTCCCAGTTCTTCATCAACGTGGCCGACAACCCGGATCTGGACCACGCCGGCACCGAGGACGAGAACTACGGCTACTGCGTGTTCGGCGAGGTGGTGGACGGCATGAACGTGGCCACCAAGATCAGCAAGGCCCGGACCAAGACCTACCAGGGCTTTGACGACGTGCCCGTGGACCCCATCTCCATCATCACGGCCCGCCGCTTCGAGTAGGCCGGGCCTTGGGGCGCAAAAAAAGACCTCCGTTAGCGGAGGTCTTTTTGTTTGCATTGTCGGTGGTCTACTTGCGGAACCGCTCGAATTCGTCCTTGAGGGAGTTCATGAGCTCCTTGACCGAGACGATCTTGTCCACGAGATAGGCGTTGGCCCCGGCAAAGACGAAGCCGTTCTTGAGCCTGCCCTTGTAGGCGTTCACCAGGGCCTGGGCGATGCAGTAGGGGGACTTGTCCTCCGCGCAGCTGTGCAGGCATTTGTGGACGCACTTCTTGGGGTGCTTGAGCCCGGTGGAAACGGCGTCGAGGAAGCTGTTGCGCAGGGCGCGCCCCGGCATGCCGACCGGGCTCTTGATGATGGTCACGTCCTCCTGCCTAGCCTCGATGTAGGCGAGCTTGAAGCGCTCGTCCGCATCGCATTCGTGGGTGGCCACGAACCGGGTGCCCATCTGGACGCCCGCAGCGCCCAGTTCTAGGAATTTGGCTATGTCCTCGCCGGTGTACACGCCGCCTGCGGCGATGACCGGGATGTCCTTGTGGTGCTGCTCGCGGTAGGGGGTCACCGCCTCGATGACTTCGGAGACGAGTTTTTCGAGCTGGTAGTCGGGGTCTTCCAACTGCTCGGCCTTGAAGCCGAGGTGGCCGCCCGCCCTGGGGCCTTCGACAACGAAGCCGTCGGGCAGATAGTCGAACTTGTTGAGCCATTTGCGGCACAGGATGCCGGCGGCGCGGCCCGAAGAGACGATGGGCACCAGCTTGGTGCGCACGTCTTCCTTGAGCTCCAGCGACATTTCGCGCAGATAGCCGGGCAGGTCGAGCGGCAGGCCAGCGCCGGAGATGATGACATCCACATGCTCGCGGATGGAGGTGCGGACCATATCGCCGTAGTTGGTCAGGGCGCACATGATGTTCACGCCCAGCAGACCGTCGGTCATCATGGCTCTGGCTTTTCGTATTTCCTCGATGAGTCCGCGCCGGTCCGCGCCCTCGGGATCCTTGGCCCGGTGCGGGTCGCGCATGCCGATCATGGAGGAGGCGATGACGCCCACCCCGCCCTCGTTGGCCACGGCGCTCGCCAGGCCCGAGAGGGATATGCCGACTCCCATGCCGCCCTGAATGATGGGCAGCTTGGCAGTCAACTCACCGAATTTGAGATTCGGAAGTTTCATTGGAGTACCTCATTGTCTCGCGTGTAGAGAATAGAAGGAAAGTATGTGCATCTTTCAGCCATAAGTCAAGGAGGCCCGGTGCGGTGTGCGCCTCATGCCCCGCTCCGAGGGCCTCACGATGCCCGTCCCTTCCCGATGTGTTCCCTGACTACCAGCTCGGCAAAGTACATGGAGCTGGTGAAGGCGGGCGAGATGGAGTTGAGGATGTGCACGGTGTTGCCGTGCCGCTCGATCATGAAATCCATGACCAGCTGGCTTGTCTCCATGTCCACCAGCTGCGGCCTGATGCCCACCTTGGGGCTGGACAGGAAGTCGCCCGGTGCGATGTGCCGGACCAGTCTCTCGGCATCGCGGAAAAAGTGCTTGAAGAAGTATTTGCGCGGCTCTTCCAGGGCCACGGCCCGGAATTTCTCGTTCTCCATGAACATGCGCAGGTCGCGCAGGAGAATGGCCGCGAACTCGCTGTCAATGCCGCTGAGCACGCCGTAGTTCTCGCGTCCGAAGGCCGGGATGGCCGTGGGGCCGACATAGACATCGCCGTGGACGCTGCGGGTGAAGTGGACGCCCAGAAAGGGGTTTTTGATGTTGGGCACCGGGTAGATGCTCCCGCGGATCTTGTCCGCCGCGGGCTTCTTGAGCTTGCGGTAGATGCCCTTGAAGGGGAGCAAACGGTGGTTTTTGGCGATGCCGAAGCTATGGGCCACCTTGTCGCTGTAGGCCCCGGCGGCGTTGATGAACAGCCCGTAGCCTATGTCGCCCTGAGTGGTGCGCACCGAGTCGAGCCTGGGGGCGAGGAACCGGGTGTCGAAGAAGAAGCGGACCCTGCCGCTGTGCTCCAGTTCGTCGCGCATGGCCGCCAGGATGGCCTTGGGATCGACCACGGCTGTCAGGGGCGAGTACAGGGCGCGTTCCACGGTCCTGGCGTTGGGTTCGATTTCGGCCAGCCCGGCCTGATCGAGCATCTCCACGGTGGCCCCGTTGGCCTCGGCGCGCCGCTTGAGTTCGTCCAGGGTGGCCAGTTCGTCCGCCTCGCGGGCCACGATGACCTTGCCCGACTTGAAGAGCGGCAGCTTGCGCTCCTCGCAGTAAGCCTGCATGCGGCGGTTGCCCTCAAGGCACATCTTGGCCTTCATGGTGCCGGGGTCGTAGTAGATGCCCGCGTGGAGCACGCCGCTGTTGCGGCCCGAGGCGTGGCGGCCCGGAGCGTCCTCCTTGTCGAAGATGATGATGTCCCGATACCCGGCCCTGACCAGCTCGCGGCCGATGGTCAGGCCGAGAATCCCGGCCCCGCATATGACAACGTCGGCTGAATACATTGGCTGTTCCTTATTTTTTGCACAGCAGCGCAAGGCCGCTTTTGGGTTCCCTGCGCCTGATCATGTCGGTTCCTGAAATCTCGATGATGACCACTTCGCCCACCAGCCAGACATCGAGACCGGGCCTGATGCAGCCGGTGGCGGTCCTGCCTTCGCGCCCCAGGGCGGCGTGCATGTGCAGCGTCGGCGCGCCGTCCTCGCCGGGGAAGAGAGTGCCCACCGCCGCCACCTCGTGGGGTGCGCCGATGGCGTGGAGGATGGGGTCGATGACCGGCGAATCGCCGTTCCTGGGACCGACCACGAGGTTGCCGTTGTCCGCGCCGCCGATCATGAGGCACAGGCCGCAGGCGATGGCCTGCTCGCGGGCAAAGGTCTCTATGGTGTCCGGGATTCGCTCGCCGTCCTCCAGACGCAGGGTGAAGACCCGGCCAAGGGTGCCCTGACTGTATTGCATGGTTTCTCCTATCGTCCGCACGGGGTCTTGAAGGCGCACCAGTCGCACTGTCTGCCCGGCTGGGCAGGGAACTCCGCGGCGCCTGTCATGTGCCGCACCAGGGTGGCGAGGAGGTGCGGAATCATCTCCTCCACGATCTCGCTGCGGTGGTCGTCGGGCCATTTGGGACCGAAGAGGCGTTCGATCCTGCCGTCTTCTGCCAGTTTGATCAAGCCCGCGTCGTGCGGGATTTCTCCGTGGACGCGGCTGTAGAGGTAGAGATAGGCGGGCAGTTGCACGCTGCGCAGGCTGGCCGAAAGGTCGGTCAGCAGCAGCGGGTCCGGCGCGGCAGGATCGTAGTGCGCCACCCGCGCCCACAGGGGGTCGTCGCCCCAGAAGGTTTTTTTGGGCACGGTCACGCCCCCGGTCTTGTAATCGAGGATCATGATCCCCTCGCTGCGCCGCTCGATGCGGTCGAGGAACCCGGTGAACCCGATGGTCATTCCGTCCGTTTCCAGAGTGGTTTCGAGCCGTTGCTCCAGGCCGGTCAGGGTGGCCGGTTCCTGGGACTCGACAAAGGCCCGGAGCCGGTGGCGGCCTGTCATGAGCAGGGCCATGCGGGTGTCCACGGGAAGCTGGCGGAACAGTTCGCTCGTCTTGAGCCGTTCCTCGTAGAGGGCAACAAGCGGTGCGGGGTCGAGGCTGCCGAGGTCCGTCCCGACGCCGATGTGCGGGGTCAGGAATTCGCGCAGCACGTCGTGGATGAGGGAGCCGAACTCGCTGCGGTCGCCCTCTTCGGCGATCTCATCGACCGGGCGCACGCCGCTTAAGGATGCGTAATAGAACAGCTTGGGGCAGTTCAGGTAGCGATCAAGGCTGGAGGGCGACAGGCCGCGTGTCTCCAGGGTGCGCAACAACGCCTCGCGGACTGCCTGGGTGGCCGGGATCGGAGCAGGCCCGGTCGGCACGGTCCCTGCCGGGAAGGTGACAATCCGGATGCGCGGGTCGCCCGGCTCTGTGAGTCTGCCCTCGCGTTTTTCCCGCTCCCACAGGAGTTGCTCCACGAATCGGCTGCGCACGCTCTTCTGGTCCAGCAGGCCGGGCTGGATGCCGCTTTGGTAGTAGACGACCGCCTCGCGCGCGCCCATGAGCAGCCGGTGGAAGTTGTAGCCGGACACATGGTCGCGCTGGCGGGCGTCGGGCAGGCCGAGCAGCCGCCGGAGCGGGTCGGGCAGGAGCGGATCAAAGGGGTTGGTTCCGGGCAGCCGCTCCTCCACGGCGTCGAGGATGAAGAGGCGGCGGAAATGGAGCAGCCGGGTTTCGAGCACGCCGAGCACTTGGAGCCCGGCCAGCGGCTCGGGCTCGAAGGAGACGCGCTCCTGGCCGATCATGCTGCGCAGCATGGAGAACAGGACCGGTTGGCTCAGAGGCAGCGGGCTGGCCTCGGCCCCGCGCAATTGCGGCACCACCGAGGTGGTCAGGCGGAAGAGGCATTCGGCGTCCACCAGATAGGTGTGCCACAGCCGCTCGCCGTGGGCGTGGAGCATGGCCGCCAGCCCGGCCAGGGCGTCGCCCAGGTCGTCGAGGGAGGCCACTGGCTCAAAGGCGGTCAGGCAGTGATGGAGTACGGCCCGGCGCAGCGGTTCGGCCACGGATTGGTCCACGCTATCCAGAATCTCGTCCGCGTAGGGCGGCTCCCAGGCCAGGGGGTCGATGTGTCGTTCGCCCCTGCGGATGGCGGCCTCCCAGACCTGGAACAGGGTGCGCAGGGGCTTGTGTTCCGGTCCGAGCAGTCGCAGGTAGGGGTGGCGGATGAGGGCGACCACGTCGCGCCAGTGGTAGCGTCCGTCCCCCAGCCGGTTCTCCTGCAAGGTCAGGATGGTCTCCACCAGCCGGGCCAGGGCCGTGCGCTCCAGCGGGTAGCCCATGGAGATGTTGGGATCGTCCTCGGGCAGGTGGTGGAGCACGGGCATGAGCGCGCCCTCGTCGGGCAGGATCACGGCGGTGTCGTCCAACCCGCTCCCGGCGGCCATGGCTTCGCGCATGTCATCGGCCATGGCGGCCAACTGCGAATGGCGGTCGAACCCTTCGCAGAAACGGATGACCGGGCCGGAAAGGGGCACGTCCTCGCCGGGCGGGATCACGGCCTTGACCCGCCAGCGGTGCAGCCAGGCCGTGTGTTCGGCGGTGGACCAGTGGGGTTCTTCGCCCGTGGCCAGGGCCGGGTCCGAGTGGATGACCGGGTGCAGGATATCGTCTTCCCACAGTCGCCGGAACAGGGTGTCCTCGGCCCCGCTCAGGGCGTAGAACCCGGCGGCCACCATGGGCGTGTCCGCGAGGTGTCCGGCCACCTGGGCGATGTTCCTGGTGGCGAACCGCCAGTCCAGGCCGGGGGTGGTCCAGCCGCGCGCAAAGAGCCGGGTGACGTATGCATGGTGAATGGCCGAGAGCTGTTCGAGCAGGGCCGCGGCGTAGGGCGACACCTCGCCGTCCATGTAGGCAAGGTCGTCCGGGTCCGTGTCCTGGCGCAGGATGTCGTCGGCCAGCCGGGCCAGCCGGATGCCCCAGGGAAGGAACGCCTCCCGGTCCATCTCGGGCAGCCGGGCCAGCAGGCCGCGTCCGTCACGGCGCAGGTCGGCCACCACCGTGCGCAGCATCTCCACCAGATCGAGCTGTCTGGCCTGGACCACGGGCTGGTCCGAGAGGTCGCGCCGCAGCCCGGCCACGAAATCGGCGATGGAGACCATGCGCGGCAGGAAGACCGGGCGCGGCAGGGCGGTGTGGTCGCGCAGGAACGCCTTGAGATAGCGGCGGGGGCGGTTGTGGGGAAAGAGCACGGTCAGGTCGCTGAAGTCGTCGCGCCCGGCCAGCAACCGGCCCAGAGCCGGGATGAAGTCCGCCTGCCAGGGGATGAGGGTGACGTGGCGCATCTAGGCCCCCTTTTCCACGCGGTGGATTTCCCGCAGGTCGAGATAGACGAGGTAGCCGTGGACCGGTCTGGCCGTGCCGGGCATCTCTTCGAGAATCCGCATGTAGTCGAACACCTGTTCCCGGTTCTTGGGCGAGGGCTGCCCGGTCTTGAAGTCCGCGACAACGGTGGATTCGCCCCGGTGGAGCAGGTCGAGCCGCTTGAAGCTGCCGTCCGTGTCCATCACTTCCGGTTCGCGTTGCCCCGTTGCCAGCCATTGGCACAGGTTGTCCTGGCCGAGGGCCCACAGGGTCATGGCCCGCAGATCCGTCTCAAGCCGGACGAGTTCGTCCGGAGGCAGCGCGTCCAGGGCCGGGAAGTCGCGCATGGCCAGCCGCACGGCCCGGTCGCTGTCCGCTTCCTGGTGGCCGGTGACGCGCAGGTGCTCCATGGCCCGGTGCGCCACCTCGCCGCGCATGCGCTCATTATAGAAGTATTCGTCGAGGTGGTGGCGGTAGACGCGCAGCCGGGGCAGCCAGCCCATGAGCCGGACTCCATCCTGATCCGTTCTGGCCGCGAGGGGACTGGCGGGCAGGGCCGCTGGCGCATGGGTGCGCGTCGTGGTCACCTCGGCGGGCCGTTGGCCGCGCTCGAAAAGCCCGGAGCCGTCCAGGTCGAGAAAGAGATGCATGGCTGCCAGGGCAGGCGACGTGGCTGGTTTCTCGGTGAAAAAGCCGTAGAGCTCCTCGCGGGCGCGGGTCCAGGCCACATAGAGCAGGTTGAGCTGCTCGCGCACGGTGCGGCCCAGGCTGGCGTGGTAAGGCTTGCCCAGCCCCTTCTTGAGCGGGGTGAGCAGGCGCGCGCCCTTGAATTGGCGAATCTCGTAGTCTTTGTCCGTGTCGGCGGTCCAGTTGTGGAAGGGGACGATGACCACAGGGAATTCAAGTCCTTTGGCTTTGTAGATGGTCATGATGCGCACGGCGTCGATGTTCTCCGGCAGGGGAACCTTCTCCTCGGCGGATTTCCCGCTCCAGTATTCGAGGAAGGCGGACAGGGAGCCGTAGCCGTTCTCTTCGGCCAGATGGACCACTTCGAGGAAACGGCGCAGGTACAGCTCGGCCTGTGGGTGCCGCTCCAAGGCGCGGAAGACGCGCATGGCCTCGCGGGTCAGGTCGTAGGGGGTCATCAGCCCGGACTGGTTGTAGAAGGGCTCGATGAACCGTTGCCAATGTTCCGGGAAGTCCTCGCGGAACTGGACGCCCAGGGGGCGTTTGCGCGGGCGCATGAGCCAGTCGTGGAATTCGGCCTGAGTGATGCCCGCTTCGGCCAGGAAGAGTTCCTCGCCCGAGGCAAAGGTGAGGAAGGCCACGTCGTCGCGCGGGAAATCGAGGAAGGCGAGGAAGGCGGCCAGTTGGCGCACCAGAGGGTGGCGGTCGAGCTGGAGGCTCTTCTCGGTGATCACCGGGATTCCCTTGGACACGAGCAGGTCGCAGACCAGCCCGGCGTGATCGTGGGAGCGCACCAGCACGGCGATCTCGCCGAAGCGGCGGCGGGCCGTCAATTGGTCCATGAGTGTACCCAGGGCGTCCAGGGTCTGCTCCTCCACTTCGTCCGCCTTGCCGCCCTCCAGTCGCTCCATGCGGACATAGCCGCCGGTGCCCGCATTCTTCTGCGGCACCGACTGGGCGCAGCCGTCAAAGGTGCGCGTCAGGTCCGTGGCAAAGTCGGCCCGGAAGTCGTCGGGGGCGGCGGTGAAGATGGTGTCGGCCAGCTCCCGTGTCAGGTCGGGGTCTTGGAGGTTGCCGAAGAACGCGTTGTTGAACGCGACCACGTTCTCGAAGCTGCGCCAGTTGTCGGGCAGGGTGTCGCTGGCCGTGGTCAGGGCCAGGGAAGCGAGGTCGGGCTGGGTCATGACCTCGCCGAAGAGGGCGCTGTCGCCGCCGCGCCAGCCGTAGATGGCCTGCTTGATGTCGCCCACATAGAAGAGTGAGCCGCCCTTGGCCAGGCACTCCTGGGCCAGGGGGGTGACCGCCTGCCACTGCTCGCGGCTGGTGTCCTGGAACTCGTCCACCAGCAGGTGATGGAGCCTGCACCCCATGCGGCAATATGCCTCTGACACGGCGTCCCCGTGCTGGAGCAGGTCATTGACAAACCCGGCCAGGGCCGAGCCGAGGACCAGCCCGCGCTGCTTTTGCAGGGTTGCCAGCCCATTGAGCAGCCGCTGGGCAATGGCGATGGCCGGGGCCAGGAAATACGCGCCCGAGAGCACGGCATGGTCCGCGCCAAACGTTTTCCATGCCTCCTGAAGATGGAAATAGAAGGATTCGGACCGGGCATCCACCAGCCCCTTGCCCTTGGCCAGCACGCAGTCGGCAAAGGTGGGCTTTTGGATCAGGGTGGAGTCCGGCACCTCGTCAAAAAGGGCCATGCTTTCACACTTCATGAGGAATTTCATGAAATTGGCGTGAGCAGGCATTCCTGATTCGGCGATATGCCCGCGCATGGCCGCCACGGAGCGCTGGAACCCGGCGTGGGCAACGGCGAGCATCCCCTTGATGGTCTCCTGGTCTGTCTCGATGGGGCCGGACTGATCGCGCAGGAAGGTGGTCAGCCTGCCCAGCCGGTCGCGCACGCTGTCCTGGAGCCAGAAGCTCTTGCGCCCCTCGGCCCGGAGCATGGTCTCCATGGCGTCGAAAAGCAGCTCGCGCTCCGGGCAGTCGGTGTCGCACAGGCTGGTGAAGTGTTCGTAGACCGTGTCGAAAAGGTCTGTCTCGTCAAAGGCGATCCTGAAGTCCGGGCGGATGCCGAATTCGAGTGCGAACAGGCGCAGGAGCAAGGCCAGCAGGGAATCGATGGTCCTGATGTTCAGCCGGTGGTAGCGGCGCAGGATGGCGTCGATGGCCCTGGACGCGGCCTCGGGCGAACACTCGGCCCGCTGTCCGGCGTTGTCCAGGTCAAGGGCGGCGAGTTTCAACCCCTTGACCACGCGCTCCTTCATCTCGGCGGCGGCCTTGTTGGTGAAGGTCACGGCCATGATCTCGGGCCAGGCATAGCCACGGTGCGGTCTGCCAGCGCAGGCAAAGGGGCGGGCGTTCTGGTCCGCCCTGTCGAGCAGGGACAGGAAACGGCGCGTGAGCTGAAAAGTCTTGCCCGATCCGGCGGACGCCTTGACCTGCTTGAGTTCCGACATGGCCTTACCTTGTAGTATTGGGCGCGCGGCTGGGCGCGCGCCGTCAGCAGACGGATTGATCCCCGGTTTCGCGCTCAGCTGTCTTCCGACACGGTCCGGCTGGGTCTTGAGCCGGACACGACCACCAGGATCACGGCCCCGATGATCAGGCAGCTGCCCAGGTAGCCGGGCAGGGAGAAGGTCTCGCCGAAGAGGAAGTAGGCAAAGACCGCCGCCACCACCGGCTCGAAGGTGGCTATGACCGAGGCTCTTGTGGCCTCCAGCCGCCTGAGACCCGCATAATAGGCCAGGAAGGCCCCATAGGCGGTGACCGCGGCCATGAGGAAGAGCATGATCCAGGCATACCCTGACTTGGGCTGGAAATCCACGAATGGAAAGAGCAGGGCCGCGCCAAAGGGCAGGGCGTACACGAAGATGGTCGGGGTATGGTAGCGGTAGAGGTATTTTTTGCCGAAGATGTAGTAGAGGGCGTAGGTGAACCCGGACAGCAGCCCCGCGCCCAGGCCGACGAGATTGATGTCCAGCGTGCCGCCGCTCATGAGTTTTGGGCCGAGGCTGATGCTGGCCACGCCGACGATGGTCATGAGCACGCAGACCATCTTGACGGGCGTCATCCCTTCCTTGAGCACCAGCCATGACAGGAAGGCCACCCAGGCCGGGGCCGTGTACAGGAGCACGGCGGCCAGGGCCATGCCCACGTCGCGGATGGCGATCTGGTAGGCGCCGTAGAAGAGGGTTACACAGATGAAGCCGAATCCGAACAGGGCGGGCAGGTCGCTGCGTGTGACCCTGGTCTGCCTCATGATCAGGGCGTGGACCAGGAACAGCAGCCAGCCGAAGGTGGCGCGCCAGAAGGCAATCTCCAGGGCCGAGACGCCTTCGGCCAGGATCTCCTTGGCGAAGATGCCGATGACGCCCCACATCAGGGCCGCAGCAAGGACGTAGAAAAGGCCGCGAATGTCCATCAGTTGCGATCCGTCGTGACAGTGGCGGGCAGGGTGCTGGCGTGCATGGGGACTCCTTGTGAGCGGGGTGTGTGGCGCTTCGCCATCCTGGTTTAGGGGTTTTCCGCGCCCCCGTCAAAGGGGAGATAATTCCTTGCGTGTCAATCGCTTGTGAGGGTAGTGTAACGGCATGCCCCAGCGTGAGACATGCATTGTTGCACCCGGACTTGCCGGGGTGCGCCTGGACCGGGCCATGACCGGGCTGATACCCGGTTCCGGCCTGCGGCTGCGGCGTCGCCTGTGCGAGGCCGGGCAGGTCACGGTGGATGGCCGGGCCAGAGGGCCGGGCTACAAGGTCCGGTCCGGTCAGGTTCTTGCCCTTCTCGCACCTCCAACCGACAGGATGGCGGACCTCATGCCCCAAGACATCCCGGAACTGCGTGTCGTCGAGCGTACCGATCTTTTTGCCGCCGTGTACAAGCCCGGCGGGGTCCACTCCGCAGCCATTGCCGGAAAGGACGGTTTGAGTGTGGAAGCTGCGTTGCCCGCGCTTTTCCCGGATGCGGCCCCTGTGCTGCTCAACAGGCTCGATTTTCCCACCTCCGGCCTGCTTCTCGTGGCCCTTGGGCCTGACGGGGCCGAGACGTACCGCGCCAGCGAGGAGGCGGGCGGGGTCAGAAAGTTCTACCTCGCCGTGGTGCACGGGCGGCTCGACGGCATGATCAGCGTGCGCAACCGGCTCGACACCGATGACCGCCCCAGGACGCGCGCGCTGGCCGAAGAGGACGCGGACGCCCGCCGCTGGACCAGCGTCAATGCCCTGGCCCACGATCACGACCGCGACACCACCCTGGTCCGCTGTCTGATCATGAAAGGGGCGCGCCATCAGATCCGGGCGCATCTGGCCAGCCTGGACCATCCCATTGTCGGGGACACCCTGTACGGCGTCCCGGATGCCGCCACGGGCGGCGAGGAAATCGGCAGTGGGCCGCTCCTGCACCTCCATCACCAGCGCATCGAACTGCCGGGCTTCTGCGCCCAGGCCGATCCGCCCTGGTGATCACGGCGGACAGATGACGGGCTTGAGAAACGAAAAGGCCCGGTCCGCATGGTGCGGGCCGGGCCTTTGTGCTCAAGGTGATCGGGCGGCTATTTCTTTTTATCCAGGGCTTCCTGGAGCTTTGCGCCGAGCATGCCCATGCCGGACGGGGCCGAGGCGGCCTGCTTCTTGGGCGCGAACTGCTTCCAGTCGCCGTTTTCCTGCGCGTCGCCCGTGGTCAGGGATATCTTGCGCTCGGCTGCCTTGACCTCGCCGATGAAGACTTCCACGGTGTCGCCGGAGTGGAGCTTTTCGAACACGGCGGGCTTTTCGCTGCGGGCGATGACGGACTTGGGCAGCAGGCCGGTGATGCCCGGCTCAAGCTGGATGAAGATGCCGAACTGTTCCTGCTTCTCCACGATTCCCTGCACCTTCTGGCCGGGGCGGTACTTGTCCGCCACGTCCATCCACGGGTCGCCCTCGGCGTCCTTCATGGACAGGCCGATGCGCCGGGTCTGCGGATCAATGGACTTGATCTTGACGGCCACCTGCTGGCCCTCGGACACGAAGTCGGCGGGCTTGTTGACGCGCTTGGTGTAGCTCATCTCCGAGACGTGGACCAGGCCGTCCACGCCGGGAGCGATCTCCACGAACGCGCCGAAGTCGGCCAGGCGGACCACCTTGCCCGTGACCTTGTCGCCCTCGGCAAAGGTGGAGGCGATGGTGTCCCAGGGGTCCTGGGCCAGTTCCTTCATGGACAGGGAAATCTTCAGGCGGCCCGGCTTGTCCGTCTGCTCGATACCCACGATCTTGGCCTTGATCTTCTGGCCCACGGTGACAGCCTCCTCAGGGTGGCCGATCCGGGCGTGGGATATCTGGGAGACGTGGACCAGACCGTCAAGGCCGGGCATGATCTCCACGAACGCGCCGAATGGGGCCAGCCGGGTGACGGTGCCTTCCACCTCGTCGCCGACCTTGGTCCCGGCGACAAAGGACTCGGTGGCCGCCGCGGTTTCGCGCTCCAGCAGGGCGCGGCGCGAGACCACGATGTTGCGGCCATGCTGCTCCAGCTTGGTGATGAGAAATTCCAGGGTTTTGCCCACATAGGTCTCGGCGTCCTCGACAAAGCGGTTGTCGATCTGGCTGACCGGGCAGAAGGCGCGCCGCTGCATCAGGGCGACGTTGAAGCCGCCCTTGCAGGTGGACTCGACCTTGCCCTCAACGGGCAGGCCGCCCGACTTGGCCTCTTCGAGCATGTTCAGCCCGCCGATGCCCGACAGGGCGCGCGAGAGCTTGATGCTGCCGGAGTCGCTGCCCACGACGTAGAGCTCGACCACATCGCCTTCCTTGACGGTGCAGTTGCCTTCCTCGTCCAGCATCTCCTCGCGCTCCACAATGCCGTCCAGCTTGGTGCCGGTATCGACGAAGATGGCGTTCTCGCCCACCTGGATGATGGTGCCGGACACCTTGTCCCCGACGTTCAGGCTGTCGCCGCCGCCGTCGCTGTACTGCTCGAACAGTTCGGCGAAGCTCGCCTCGCCCTCTTCCACGCCGTTTCGATCCTTGAATTCTTCGGACACGTTTTCAACCGTCTTGTAAAATGGTTAGGTGAGCAGGGCCTTGGCAAAGTCCTTGCCGTTGAACGGGCGAAGGTCTTCCATCTTTTCCCCCAGGCCCACAAAGGTGATGGGGAGCTTGTTCTGGAGCGTCACGGCCACCACGACGCCGCCCTTGGCCGTGCCGTCGAGCTTGGTCAGGATGATTTCGTCCAAGCCCACGGCTTCGTTGAAAAGTTTTGTCTGCGCCAGGGCATTCTGGCCCGTTGTGGCGTCGATGACCAGGATGCAGCGATGGGGCGCGCCGGGGTGTTTCTTGCCCAGGACGCGCTGCACCTTTTTCAGCTCCTCCATCAGGTTGACCTTGGTATGGAGCCGCCCGGCGGTGTCGAGCAACAAGAGATCATACCCTTCGCTCACGGCCTTGTCCATGGCCTCGTAGGCCACGGCTGCCGGGTCCGATCCCTCGGCCTTGGCGAAGAATCCAGCGCCGATGCGGCCCGCCCAGACTTCGAGCTGTTCGATGGCCGCAGCGCGGAAGGTGTCACCCGCCGCGATGAGCACCTTGCGGCCCTGCAACTGTGCCCGGTAGGCCAGCTTGGCGATGGTGGTGGTCTTGCCCACGCCGTTGACGCCGACCATCATCAGCACCTCGGGCGGGTTCACGGCCTCGATGCGCGGCGGCAACCTGAATATCTCCTCAAGCTCCTGGCGCAGGATTTCCTTGAAGTCTTCGGGGTCGTCGGTTCCGGCCTTGCGGGCGCGCGCCTTGAGGTTGTCCATGAGCTGCCCCGCAGCCTCCATGCCCACGTCGGCCATGATCAGGATTTCCTCGAATTCGTCCCAGAAGTCGTCGTTCAGGCTGGAGTGGGCCGAGAGCAGGCCGTCGATGCGTTTGGTGATCTGCTCGCGGGTCTTGGCGATGCCGTCGGAGAGCTTGAGGAAGAGGCGGTCGCGCTCGTCCTCCTCGTCTTCCAGTTCCAGGGCCAGGGCCAGCCGGAACTGCAATTCGGACTTGAAGTCGGCCACGGACTGGTAGCCCATCTCGTCGAGCCAAGTCTCGAAACGGCTGATGAATTCGCGCGCTTCGGTTTCGGGCGCGCCGAGCGCCTTGAAGAGAAAGGCCAGCCGCTCCCACAGCAGGGGGCTTTTTTCGTCAACGCCCTCGGTGATGATGGTCAGCCACTGGGAGAGTCTGGGCTCGGCCTGGCGCAGGGCCAGGGTCAGGCCGGTCTGCCAGTCCTGCCCGGCAGGCGCGGTTGGGAGCGATCCTGTCTTGACGGACGAATCTGGCGCGGCTTCTGGCGCTACGGGTTCGGGCAGCGCGTCAAGGCCGCGCTCCCGCTTGTAGTCGTCCAGGGCCTGTTGCGCTATGTCCTCGGGGCTTTGCCAGACCTTTTTCAGTTTGCTGAAGAATCCCATCCGCTCCTCATAGGGTGATTGTCGTTGTCGCTCGGGGGTTTCTCATAGCTTACCTGCCACCGGGTGGCAATAGATGAAATGATCCGCGCGGACCGTTGCCAAGCCGGGTTGAACCGGCTAGAACCGGGAAAAACTTCCAAGGACAGTGCACCATGAAACGAACAAAGATCAAAGCGGCGCTGGCCGCCACCGGCCCCATGGACGAGATCGTCATCAAGGGGTGGGTGCGCACCAAGCGAGACAGCAAGGGGTTCTCCTTTCTGGAACTCAACGACGGGTCGGGCCTGCTCAACATCCAGGCGGTGGTCGATCACACGCCCGAAATCGAGGCTGCCCTGGCCCGGATCGGCACCGGGGCCTCGGTCTGCGTCACCGGCGCGCTGGTGGAGTCCCCGGGCAAGGGGCAGAAGTGGGAGATCCGGGGCCGCGGTCTGGAAGTGCTGGGCGAGGCCGACCAGGAGACCTTCCCCTTGCAGAAGAAGCGCCACAGCGACGAGTTTCTGCGCACCATAGCCCATCTGAGGCCGCGCACCAACAAATACGGGGCCATGTTTCGCATCCGCTCCGAGCTGGCCCAGGCCATCCACAAATTCTTTGCGGACAAGGGATTCTTCTACATCCACACGCCCATCATCACCGGCTCGGACTGCGAGGGCGCGGGCGAGATGTTCCGCGTCACCAGCCTGGAGCCCGGTTCGACAGAATCGGCGGACAAGGACTTCTTCGGCAAACCCGCGCAGCTCACGGTCTCGGGCCAGCTTTCGGCTGAGATGTTCGCCCTGTCCCTGGGCGATGTCTACACCTTCGGGCCGACCTTCCGGGCCGAGAACTCCAACACGCCGCGCCACGTGGCCGAGTTTTGGATGATCGAGCCGGAGATGGCCTTTGCCGATCTGGCCGACAACATGGACCTGGGCGAGGAGATGATCAAGTACCTCGTCACCCACATTCTGGACAACTGCCCCGACGACGTGGATCTTTTCGCCAAATGGGTGGACAAGGACCTCATGCCGACCCTGGAGAACATCCTGAAGGAGCCTTTCAAGCGGCTGCCCTACACCGAGGCCATCGACATCCTCAAGAACGCCAAAAAGGAGTTCGAGTATCCGGTGGAGTGGGGCATGGACCTCCAGACCGAGCACGAGCGGTTCCTGTGTGAGGAACAGTTCAAAAAGCCGGTCTATGTCCATGACTACCCCAAAGTCATCAAGCCGTTCTATATGCGGCTCAACGATGACGGCAGGACCGTGGCGGCCATGGACTGCCTCGTGCCGCGCATCGGCGAGCTCATCGGCGGCAGCCAGCGCGAGGAACGCCTGGACATGCTCCTGGCCCGGATGCAGGAGATGCGCCTTCACGAGGAAGACTACTGGTGGTATCTGGATTCGCGTCGGTTTGGCACGGCCCCGCACGCCGGGTTCGGCATGGGCTTTGAGCGCATGCTCATGCTGGTCACGGGCGTGGCCAACATCCGCGATGTCATGCCGTTCCCCAGGACGCCCAACAGCCTTGAGTTCTAGCGGCAGTGCCCGTTTTGCACGACAAGGCCCGGCTGCCAAGCCGGGCCTTTGTTTTTGGTGTGTGCATTACTATAATATGCACTCTCTGGGAATGCCGAGGAGTCGAGAGGGGAGGGGACGACCCGTTGGTGGGCATCGGACTTGGTTCCTTTGGTCAAAAGAGCGAATTGAAGGGGGGAGCAACCGCGTCGGTGCAAAAAAATCGGATTTAGATCGTTAAAAATACATTTTAAAATCAATATGTTGAGAACTTTGAAAAGAAAAGGCGTCTTTTCCTGGAAAAAACCGCTTGACCTCTGGAAGCGTTTCACCTAGAACCTCTTTCGCCGCACGGGAAAGCCCGACAGGATGACCCGGCGGCTTGTTCTTTCTCAAGTTAAATTGAATGGTTGACCTCAAAAGTCGTTTTAAATAAAATGATAAAAAGGGTTGACGGGCGATCTGGAAAAATCTAGATTGTACTTTCCTGCATCGCGCAGGGCGTTCATAGAGACGCGAGAATAAATGGTCTTTGACAATTAAATAGCGAGTTGAGCAAATAAGATCACGAAATCACAGCCCGTTTAATAACGAGTAGATGAGTGATCACATTCTCCAAGTTTATCAACTGGAGAGTTTGATCCTGGCTCAGATTGAACGCTGGCGGCGTGCTTAACACATGCAAGTCGAGCGAGAAAGTTCTCTTCGGAGAATGAGTAGAGCGGCGCACGGGTGAGTAACGCGTGGATAATCTACCCTGAAGATCGGGATAACAGTTGGAAACGACTGCTAATACCGGATATCCTGCATATTTAGCTTTATGTGGTAAAGGCGGCCTCTATTTATAAGCTGCCGCTTTGGGATGAGTCCGCGTCTCATTAGCTTGTTGGTGGGGTAATGGCCTACCAAGGCTACGATGAGTAGCTGGTCTGAGAGGATGATCAGCCACACTGGGACTGAAACACGGCCCAGACTCCTACGGGAGGCAGCAGTGGGGAATATTGCGCAATGGGGGAAACCCTGACGCAGCGACGCCGCGTGCGGGAAGAAGGCCTTCGGGTCGTAAACCGCTGTCAGGAGGGAAGAAACTGTTAGGGTATAATACGCCCTTTCACTGACGGTACCTCCAAAGGAAGCACCGGCTAACTCCGTGCCAGCAGCCGCGGTAATACGGAGGGTGCGAGCGTTAATCGGAATCACTGGGCGTAAAGCGCACGTAGGCGGCGCATCAAGTCAGGCGTGAAAGCCCTCGGCTCAACCGGGGAATTGCGTTTGAAACTGGTGCGCTGGAGTCTCGGAGAGGTTGGCGGAATTCCAGGTGTAGGAGTGAAATCCGTAGATATCTGGAGGAACACCGGTGGCGAAGGCGGCCAACTGGACGAGAACTGACGCTGAGGTGCGAAAGCGTGGGTAGCAAACAGGATTAGATACCCTGGTAGTCCACGCTGTAAACGATGGATATTAGGTGTCGGGGGTTACCTTCGGTGCCGCAGTTAACGCGTTAAATATCCCGCCTGGGGAGTACGGTCGCAAGGCTGAAACTCAAAGGAATTGACGGGGGCCCGCACAAGCGGTGGAGTATGTGGTTTAATTCGATGCAACGCGAAGAACCTTACCTAGGCTTGACATCCTGAGAATCTTCCCGAAACGGAGGAGTGCTCTTCGGAGAATTCAGTGACAGGTGCTGCATGGCTGTCGTCAGCTCGTGCCGTGAGGTGTTGGGTTAAGTCCCGCAACGAGCGCAACCCCTATTGCTAGTTGCCATCACGTAATGGTGGGCACTCTAGTGAGACTGCCCGGGTCAACCGGGAGGAAGGTGGGGACGACGTCAAGTCATCATGGCCCTTACGCCTAGGGCTACACACGTACTACAATGGTGCACACAAAGGGCAGCGAGACCGCGAGGTGGAGCCAATCCCAAAAAATGCATCCCAGTCCGGATTGCAGTCTGCAACTCGACTGCATGAAGTTGGAATCGCTAGTAATTCCGGATCAGCATGCCGGGGTGAATACGTTCCCGGGCCTTGTACACACCGCCCGTCACACCACGAAAGCTGGTTCTACCCGACAACGGCAGACTAACCCTCGGGAGGTAGTCGTCTACGGTAGGGCTGGTAATTGGGGTGAAGTCGTAACAAGGTAGCCGTAGGGGAACCTGCGGCTGGATCACCTCCTTTATAGAGTAAGCTCAACTCGCTATTTAATTGCAAGGACGATTTGTTTCTTGCGCGGCCAAGGGGCCTATAGCTCAGTTGGTTAGAGCGCACGCCTGATAAGCGTGAGGTCGATAGTTCAAATCTATCTAGGCCCACCACGCTTGTCCTCCAAAAGGGGGTGTAGCTCAGCTGGGAGAGCATCGGCTTTGCAAGCCGAGGGTCGTGGGTTCGATCCCCTCCACCTCCACCAGGAGGGCAGGCGGGAGTCGGCACCAGCCAGGCCGCAAGATCTTTGACAGTTAAATAGGGTAAGAAGAGAGAATTCCTAGTTGAATAAGTTACTAAGGGCACAAGGTGGATGCCTTGGCACTAGGAGGCGATGAAGGACGTGATAGGCTGCGATATGCCTCGGTGAGGAGCCAAATATCCTTTGACCCGGGGATTTCCGAATGGGGAAACCCACATGGAGTCATATCCATGTATCTCTTGGCTGAATACATAGGCCTTGAGAGGCGAACGGAGGGAAGTGAAACATCTCAGTACCTCCAGGAGAAGAAATCAAAAGAGATTCCGGTAGTAGCGGCGAGCGAACCTGGAAGAGGCCAAACCGTGAGGATTCGTCCTTGCGGGGTTGTAGGGCCGGCATAATCGATCCGTGATTAGATAAGGGAACAGGTTGGGAAACCTGGTCATAGAGAGTGAAAGCCTCGTACCTTAAATCGAAATCGGCGTAGCCGGTACCTGAGTACTGCGGGACACGAGAAACCCCGTGGGAATCCGGGAGGACCATCTCCCAAGCCTAAATACTCCCTAGTGACCGATAGCGAACCAGTACCGTGAGGGAAAGGTGAAAAGAACCCCTGTTAGGGGAGTGAAATAGAACCTGAAACCTTGTGCCTACAAGCTGTGGGAGCGGACTTGTTCCGTGACCGCGTGCTTTTTGCATAACGGGCCAGCGAGTTACTCTGTAGTGCGAGGTTAAGCGTAAGTGTAGCCGTAGCGAAAGCGAGTCTGAATAGGGCGTCAAGTACTGCGGAGTAGACCCGAAGCCGGGTGATCTATCCATGAGCAGGTTGAAGCTTGAGTAAAATCAAGTGGAGGACCGAACCAGTATCGGTTGAAAACGATTTGGATGACTTGTGGATAGGGGTGAAAGGCCAATCAAACCCGGTGATAGCTGGTTCTCCCCGAAATATATTGAGGTATAGCGTGTGATTAGTCTTGCGGAGGTAGAGCACTGAAAGGGCTAGGGGCCCCACCAGGTTACCAACCCCTATCAAACTCCGAATGCCGTAAGATGATGTCATGCAGTCAGGCTATGGGTGCGAAGGTCCATGGCCAAAAGGGAACAGCCCAGACCAACAGCTAAGGTCTCGAAATCAATGCTAAGTGGGAAAGGTGGTGGAGTTGCTGATACATCCAGGAGGTTGGCTTAGAAGCAGCCATCCTTTAAAGAAAGCGTAATAGCTCACTGGCCTAGCGATTCTGCGCCGAAAATGTAACGGGGCTAAGCATTGTACCGAAGCTTTGGGTTCATAGTTTACTATGAGCGGTAGGGGAGCGTTCTCAGATGGGATGAAGGTGAACCGTGAGGTTTGCTGGACTAATGAGAAGTGATTATGCTGGCATGAGTAACGATAAAATATGTGAGAAACATATTCGCCGTAAACCTAAGGTTTCCTGGGTAAAGTTAATCTTCCCAGGGTAAGTCGGCCCCTAAGGCGAGGCAGAAATGCGTAGTCGATGGGAAACAGGTTAATATTCCTGTACATGCATGTGTGTGCGATGGAGGGACGCAGAAGGATAGACGGTCCGGGTGTTGGATATCCCGGTGCAAGCAGGTAGGCTTGAGGAGCAGGCAAATCCGCTCTTCTCTAAGGCCGAGATGTGATGCCGTGTCATTAAACCGACTGAAGCCGTTGATTCCATGCTGCCAAGAAAAGCTTCTAAGTTTAGCACATGCGTACCGTACCGCAAACCAACACAGGTAGGTGGGTCGAGCAGACCAAGGCGCTTGAGAGAACTCTGGTTAAGGAACTCGGCAAAATGACCCCGTACGTTCGCAATAAGGGGTGCTCAGAACCGTGATTTTATTTACTAAATGAGCGGTTTTGAGACGCAGATAATCGGGGGGGCGACTGTTTACTAAAAACATAGGTCTCTGCTAAGTCGTAAGACGATGTATAGGGACTGACGCCTGCCCGGTGCCGGAAGGTTAAGAGGTGGGGTTAGACTTCGGTCAAAGCTCTAAATTGAAGCCCCGGTAAACGGCGGCCGTAACTATAACGGTCCTAAGGTAGCGAAATTCCTTGTCGGGTAAGTTCCGACCTGCACGAATGGCGTAACGATCTCCCCACTGTCTCAACCAGAGACTCAGTGAAATTGAATTCCCAGTGAAAATGCTGGGTACCCGCGGAAGGACGGAAAGACCCTGTGCACCTTTACTGCAGCTTGACATTGGTATTTGATTAATCATGTGTAGGATAGGTGGGAGACTTTGAAGCGTGCTCGCCAGAGTGCGTGGAGTCAACCTTGAAATACCACCCTTGATTACTTAGATATCTAATCCAATGCCGTCATCCGGCTTGGAAACAGTGTCTGGTGGGTAGTTTGACTGGGGCGGTCGCCTCCTAAAAAGTAACGGAGGCTTGCAAAGGTTCCCTCAGGCTGATTGGAAACCAGCCGTTGAGTGCAAAGGCATAAGGGAGCTTGACTGTGAGACAGACATGTCGAGCAGGAACGAAAGTTGGTCTTAGTGATCCGGTGGTTCCGCATGGAAGGGCCATCGCTCATAGGATAAAAGGTACGCCGGGGATAACAGGCTGATCGCGTCCAAGAGTTCACATCGACGACGCGGTTTGGCACCTCGATGTCGGCTCATCACATCCTGGGGCTGAAGCAGGTCCCAAGGGTACGGCTGTTCGCCGTTTAAAGTGGTACGCGAGCTGGGTTTAAAACGTCGTGAGACAGTTTGGTCCCTATCCTCCGTGGGCGTAGGAGAATTGAAGAGGGTCTGCCCCTAGTACGAGAGGACCGGGGTGGACGAACCTATGGTGTTCCTGTTGTCACGCCAGTGGCACTGCAGGGTAGCTATGTTCGGATAGGATAACCGCTGAAAGCATCTAAGCGGGAAGCCAGCCTCAAGATAAGTTCTCCCTGGACATTAGTCCCTGAAGATCCCTTGAAGACCACAAGGTTGATAGGCCGGAGGTGTAAGCAGCGCGAGTTGTTCAGCTTACCGGTACTAATAGATCGTGCGGCTTATTTGACAATTATAGGAATTCTCTCTTCCCCCTATTACTGATATATTCGAGTAATAACTCACTGCCTTTTTCTTGGTGACCAAGGAGGAGGGGGTACACCCGGTCCCATTCCGAACCCGGTAGTTAAGCCCTCCATCGCCGATGATACTGCATGGTAGCGTGTGGGAAAGTAGGTCGTTGCCAAGAAATCTTTCCAAAGCCCCGATTCGCAAGAATCGGGGCTTTGTGCGTTTGTGCGCCATGACCCCGCCGCCTTGGCCAAAGGCCGCCCCAGAGGGCGACTACCCCAGATACGAGATGGCAATGGCCGGCTTGCCGTCCGGCCCGACCGTCACACTCGCCAGGGCCTGCGTACAGAGAGCGGCTATGCCAGTACGCGAAAGAGGGGCATCAAAACAGAGGGGGCTTCGATCAGGTCGCTGACAGGGGCATGGAACGCACCCTTGCCCCCGGAAAGACGAAGCCCGGCAGTGCCGGGCTTCGTGAGAGGGGTCATTTGCCGCGCTTGGTCCAGAGTTTCATTTCTTTCATCTTCTTGCGGCGTTCGCGCTGCAGAGACTTGCAGACCAAGGGGAGTTTTTTCTTGTAGCCAAATTTCTCGCGGTATTCCTCTGGGGTGAGGTCGTGGCTGGACAGGTGCTTCTTGGTCAGAATCTTGAAGGATTTTCCGCAGACGCAACAGATGATGGTCTTTTCGCGGATCGCCTTCTTGGGGTCCAGTGACGCGTCCGGCTCAATCTCGATGCCGCCGCCTTCTGCGATAGCCTTGATTCCAGCCGCAAGCTTCTGGACCATGGAAGTGATCTCTTCTTCCGTCATGGTCCTGACGCTGGCCTGTGCCTTGACGATTTCCAACGCTTCCTTCAAATGATCTTCCATGCGCGGGCTCCTTTTGCTGTGATGCATTTATGCATGATGTCCGGTTACGGGGTGGATGCAGTATGCGCTGCTGACGCTTTCAGCGTGGCAGACCACTTCAAATCGGAAGCGGTCTGCCCACTTGATTCTATATAGCATGATTCGAGAGTTGTTTGTCAACAGGGATTTCGCAAACACAACAGCTCACGATGTGAAGGTGCATGGCTGCAAGTGCGTATGTTGGTCACTGAGCCATATCGTGACGGGCATAAGCCCTTGCCATGCCTGCGAGCCTGTCGTAGACTGTTTATTCCGGGGCTTGGTTGAGCCATAATTCACGCAATGGAGACAGAGATGGGTTCCGAGAACGGCAAGATTCACAAGTTGGAGACTGTCAGGAGCGAAGTGCCTGGTTCTGCGCAAAATGCTGCCCATGACCAGACCTCCGGCGCAATGGAGGCGCAAAGGGACATGAGCAAGGTCGCGATGATCGTTTCGCTCCTGGCCGTGTTGCTGCTGGTGATTTTCTTTTTTGGCATGAATCGCAACATCGCAGGGCTCACGGACGAGGTGAAGAGCCTCGGCGCTCTTAGGGAGGACGTTTCCAGCCTGGATCAGCGCATGGTCCAGCTGCAGGCGGATATCCCTGTTCGGATGAAGCGGATGATTGCCCACGACATGGTCAACGAGATGGCCATGAAGGCCGCCTACCTGGCCGATGTACTGGATTCCGAGGCCCAACAGGACGCCATGCGATCCGTTCTCAAGGAATTGCAGGCTGTGCGGGTGGAGTTGGAACAGTAGCGCTTCCATTCATTTCGCTGTGATGATCAGGCGTGCCGATATGTTCGGCACGCTTTTTTTTGTGGTAAAATTGATCACTGTTGATCAAAAAAATGTTGACAACAAATAAAAATTTTGATTATGAACAGCATGAAGATTAATGATCAACAAAGCTGTGTTTGTTATGAGCAAGAGATTCATCAGTTTACGCGAAGTGGGGAGGCAGTTAGAGATACCTCCTTCTACGGTTGTCTATTATAAGGATAAGTTCCAACAGTTTATACCGTCAAGTGGTGGTGATGGACGCCGTCGCCGATATCCGGTGGAAGTCGTCGATATATTCAGGAGGATTCGCGAGATGTTCACTGAAAACTGGTCAGTTGATCAAATTGAAAAAGAATTGTCATTGAAATTTGGAAGGTTACGTTTTGATCAGCAATCTGATCAATCAAATGATCAACACGAAACCTTTGGCGGTTCGCCTGGGTTTTCGCGCGAGGTGGGCGACATCCTTGCGAAGATGGCTGACGCGATGGAGAACCAGTCTCTGTTCCGGAACGAGATTCGCGCTTTGCGGGACGAGGTCGAGTCGTTGCGCAGAGAGCGCCGGGATGTCGAGCGGGACTATGCGACCAAGGTTTCCGCCCTTGAGGCCGAGCTTGCGGCCTTGCGGCGCAGGATGGCCTCGCGCGCGGGAGGGGAGAGCATCAATTTCCCGCCGACCGAGTTTCTGGCCAGTCCGCTGGTCATCTGCTCGGAGGGTGAATATCTGGGCGTCCAGGGCAAGGGGGGCAGGTCGTTTTCCCTCAAGGATTTTGTTCGGCTCATCGAGCGGAAGATGTCGGAGTCCATGGCTGTCGAGACCTCTTGGCGGCAGCAGGACGGGCACTGGGTGCTTGTGGTCAGGACCGAGGACACGGGCAGGAAGCGCGAGCAGAACGTCGTGCTCGTGGCCAAGAAGACCGTGACTCCGAGCGCCAACACTGTGACCGAGATCATCCGGCTCAACATCGATGGCAACGACGCCCCTGACGCCTTGTTGCTGACCTTGTTCCGTCAGCTCCGGGCAGTCTTCAACGGGTAAATTTTTTTTCATCGTCGCAACTCTAGAAAAAATCTTGATTCCTTTGCTTGTTTCGCATATATAGCAACTGCTAAAGGTTCCACAGGTGGAAGTTTTGCCGGATTGCCAGGTTGTTGGTCGCCGGATTGATGGAGGAGATGGTATGCCCCAGGTCGCTGCTAGAATTACTCATGATCAGGAAAAATGGCTCAAGGACTACTTCAAGACCAAGAGTGCCGGGGCCGAATTCATCCTGCCGTGGGCTGTGGATGTCTTCTTTAAGTCCATCCGCACCGTCTCCAGCGATTTTTCCGTCGCTGAGCTCAAGACCATTCTCGAATCGCACCGCGAGGTGAAGCTGCTCCCCAACCAGTCGAAGCAGGCCTATCTGCTCCTGCGGGTCGAGGAGGCGTGCGAGGAGCACAAGGTGCACATCCAGCACGGGGCGAGCAAGAGCAACCTTGAGGTTAAACTCCGGCGGCTCAGCGATCTTCATGCCACGGCGCTGATGATCTGGGCCACGGCCTATTGGGTCAGCAGGGCCTGGAATGGCGTTTCCATTGAAGATTACGTCAAGCTCTCCTGCGGTTAGCCCCGTCGTTCCTTGAGGGTCGTTTCCCGCCGGTTCTCTCCCTGTGCCGCGTCGGCCCGTGTCGACGGGTGCGCGTTCTTTCGGGGTGGAGGCTCACAGTGACCAGACTTCCGTGCATCCTGACCATCGCCGGGTCCGATTCCGGGGGCGGAGCCGGGATTCAGGCCGATCTCAAGACCATCGCCATGCTCGGCGGCTATGGGGCCAGTGTCATCACCGCGCTCACCGCCCAGAACACCAGGGCCGTCACCGGCATCCAGGCCCCCACGGCCAAATTCGTGGCCCGGCAGCTGCAAACGGTGCTCGATGATATTCAGGTGGATGGCGCCAAGACCGGCATGCTTTTCTCTGAACCCATCATCAGGGCCATCGCCCCGATTCTCTCGGCACGGCGGTTTCCGCTTGTGGTGGACCCTGTCTGCGTGGCCACCTCCGGAGCCAAGTTGCTCAAGGCCGAGGCGGTTGACGCCATGGTCGATCTGATTTTTCCCCTTGCCGATCTGGTCACGCCCAACCGGCCCGAGGCCGAACTCTTCACCGGTGTCGAGATCCGGGATCGCGACGACGTGTTCCGGGCGGCCCGGATTCTGCTCGACATGGGGCCGCGGGCGGTGCTGATCAAGGGCGGACATGCCGATTCCCTGGCCGTCACCGACTGGTTTGTGGCCGCCGGGGCCGAGCCTGTGCCGTTCATGCAGCAGCGGGTGGATACCGCCTGCACCCACGGCACGGGCTGCACCCTTTCGGCAGCCATCGCCACTGGCCTGGGGCAGGGCATGGAGATGGACGCAGCCATTCTCCGGGCCCAGAAATATCTCAACCTGGCGCTCAGGGCCGCCTACCGTCTGGGCGAGGGCGGAGGGCCGCCCAACCATCTGGCCCCCTGGATCAAGGAGCGCGCCCGGGCCGGCATACTGCGCGATCTCGACCGTTTGGGCAGACGGCTGGCCGCCATGCCCGGCCTGCACGCCCTTGTGCCGCGAGTGGGGGCGAACGTGGCCGTGGCCCTGCCCCATGCCGAGGACGATTCCGAAGTGGCCGCGTTTTCGTGCGGCATTGTCGGGTCGCGCCGGGGCGATCTCGTGGTCGCGGGATTCCCGGAGTTCGGGGCATCGGCGCATACTTCGGCCACGCTCCTGGCCTGCCGCCGCCTGAACCCTGAGCTGGGCTGCGCCATGACCCTGGCCCTGACCCCGCAGGTGCGCAGCGCCCTCGACCATCTCGACATGACGGTCGTGTGGATGGACCGGGAGGGCAGGCCGCAGTATGTCGGGGAGACCGGCGGGCGGTTCGAGGCCTGGGGTGCGTTCGAGGCGGTGCGGAATCATCCGGCGTCCGCGACGGTGGAGGCTGTGGCCGACCCCGGCGGATTTGGGTGCGAGCCGCTGGTCCGCCTGCTGGCGGAGGATGTCGCGTCGTTGAGCGCCAAGCTGTGCCGGGTCATCGACTGCATCCGGTCAGGGGACGATTACTGATCGAAGTCTGACCGCCCGCGCGTTGTGCGGCGCGTGGATGGTTGACATATTCGGCAATGCTTGCTTAATAAGCACCTTCTTTTCGCGGGCGTGGCGGAATTGGTAAACGCGTCAGATTTAGGATCTGGTACCTCACGGTTTGGGGGTTCGAGTCCCTCCGCCCGCACCATGTCATGCAATATTATGCGCCCGCCGGGCGCTCCAGGAGGATACGTCGCGATGGAATACAATGTGGAAGAAATCTCTCCGGTAAAACGGAAAATCATGGTTCAGGTGCCTGCCGAAGAGGTCAACGCCGCCTTGACGGCTACGATCGCCATGTATCGGATGCAGGCGGACGTCAAGGGATTCCGCAAGGGCAAGGTGCCTTCTTCCGTGGTGGAGTCCAAATACCGCAAACAGGTGTACGGCGAAGCCACGACCGATTTGATCAACTACCAGATCAACGAGATCATGAGCGGCCTGAGCCTGCAGCCCATGTCACGCATCGATGTTGATGCCAAGGAGTTGGTCCGCGAAGAGGATTTCACCTATTCCATCACGTTCGAGGTGGCTCCCAAGCTCGACCTGCCCAAGTACAAGGGGCTTTCCGTCGAAGAGGTCAAGGCCGTTGTCGATGACGCCGAGGTAGCCGAGGTCGAGAAGCGCATCCTGGAGAACAACGCCGAGGTCAAGGTCATTGAGGATGTCCGTCCGCCCAAGGATGGCGAGGTCGCCTCGGTCAGCTTCGGGGCCTACCGTGACGGCGAGATCGTCGAAGGCATCAAGGCAGAGAATTTCGACTTGGTGATGGGCCAGAAGCAGGCCCTGCCGGAGTTTGAGGAACTGCTCAAGACCATGACCACCGGGGAATCCGGCGAGACCGACATCACCTTCCCCGAGGATTTCATCAACCAGAATCTGGCCGGGCAGACCGTGACCATGAAGGTCAAGCTGCACGCCGTCAAGGAGCGCATCACGCCCGAGATGAGCGACTCCGTGGCCATGAAGGCCGGATTCAAGGATGTCGAGACCATGCGGGCCGGCATCCGCGAATCCTATGCATCCCAGCGCAAGCAGATGCACAAGTCCGCGGCCCAGAGCCAGCTGCTCTCGACCATCATCGAGGGCATTGCCGAGTTCCCGCTGCCGCCCGCCATGGTCGAAGATCGCATCGACCGGCTGGTGCAGGACCTGGAGTACCGGCTCGACCGCCAGGGCAAGGGGTTGCAGATCCTGGGCAAGACCCCGCAGCAGATCCGCGACGAGTTCAAGGCCGAGGCTGAGAACACCGTCAAGACCGAGATATTCCTGCTGGCCGTGGCCGCCGAGGAAGGGCTGGAGATCACCCCCGAGGAGATCGAATCCACCCTGACCCAGCTGGCCATGCAGACCAGGCAGCCCCTGCACGAGTTGAAGAAATACTACGAGGACAACAACCTCGTCGTGCCTCTCAAGGACCGTCTGCTGTGCGACAAGGCCTCTGAACTGATCTACGACGCCGCCGAGATCAAGGAGATCGATCCGCCCACCGGCGAGACAGACAAGGAGGCACCGGCCAAGAAGGCACCGGCCAAGAAGCCCGCCGCCAAGAAAGATGAAGCCAAGCCCGCAGCCAAGAAGGCGCCTGCCAAGAAGGCCGCTGCCAAGTCGGGCGACAAATAGCCGACAGGATCGTCGATGACATGCGGCGACCCGGAGTCTCCGGGTCGCCGTTTTTTTGTCACATTCCTCTTGACCGCAGCCGGTTCATGCCTATTTACTCCAGGCTGTGGAAAGAAGTTTCCCCTTGTCGTTCAAGGGGAATTGCCGCATACTGTATCCGCCTGACATCGAGCGGAATCGGTCTTGCAAGTGTCCCTCAGGCGGGAACGCGTGTAAGGTTTTGCATGCCGCCAGCCGATAAACAACAAAATGCTCCCAAGGAGACGCTCATGGTCGCCATACCGATGGTCATTGAAACGACCGGTCGCACCGAACGCGCGTACGACATCTACTCCCGGCTGCTCAAGGACCGCATCATCCTGCTCAGCAGCGCCATAGACGACCACGTGGCGAGCCTGATCTGCGCCCAGTTGCTTTTTCTGGAGTCCGAGGATCCGGAGAAGGAAATCTACATGTACATCAACTCTCCGGGCGGAGTGGTCTCGGCGGGCATGGCCATCTATGACACCATGCAGTACATTTCGGCTCCGGTGTCCACCCTGTGCCTCGGCCAGGCCGCCAGCATGGGAGCGCTGTTGCTCGCCGCTGGCGCGCAGGGAATGCGCTACGCGCTCCCGCACAGCCGGATCATGATTCACCAGCCCCTTGGCGGCACTCAGGGGCAGGCGTCGGACATTCACATCCACGCCAAGGAAATCCTGCGGTTGCGGGACGAACTCAACGGAATCCTGGCCGGGCACACCGGCCAGAAACTGGACAAGATCCGCGATGACACCGAGCGCGACTATTTCATGTCGTCCGAGGAGGCTGTCAAGTATGGCCTGATCGACAAGGTCATGCACTCCAGAGCGGATGCGCAAGAAGGACGCAAAGGATAGGTTTTTCATGCCCGATATCAAGAAATCATCAGACCTGAGCTGCTCATTCTGCGGCAAGACCCAGGTCGACGTGCAGCGGCTGATCGCCGGGCCTGACGTATACATCTGCGATGAATGCGTCAGCCTGTGCAACGACATCATGGCCCAGGAGACCGTCAGCGAGGAATTCGAGGATGGCCGTCTGCTGCCGCCGCAGGAGATCAAGGCACTGCTCGACGAGTATGTCATCGGCCAGGAGCAGGCCAAGAAGATCCTGTCCGTGGCCGTGCACAACCACTACAAGCGTGTCTTCTACGCCGCGGCCAACACGGGCCCCGACGAGGTGGAAATAGACAAGAGCAACATCCTGCTCATCGGTCCCACCGGTTCGGGCAAGACACTGCTGGCCCAGACCCTGGCCAGGGTGCTCAAGGTGCCGTTCGCCATTGCCGACGCCACCACCCTGACCGAGGCGGGCTATGTGGGCGAGGATGTGGAGAACATCCTTGTCCAGCTCCTGCAGAATGCCGACTACGACATCGACGCGGCCAGCCGCGGCATCATCTATATCGACGAGATCGACAAGGTGGCGCGCAAGGGCGACAGCCCGTCCATCACCCGCGACGTGTCCGGCGAGGGCGTGCAGCAGGCCCTGCTCAAGATCATCGAAGGCACCGAGGCCAACATCCCGCCCAAGGGGGGCCGCAAGCACCCGCAGCAGGAGTTCATCCGCATGGACACCTCGAACATTCTGTTCATCCTCGGCGGCGCGTTCATCGGCCTGGACAAGATCGTCCAGCAGCGCAAGCAGGGATCGGGCATGGGCTTCGGGGCCAAGGTGGAGGCCAAGAGGGAAACGGACCTTGGGGAGATGATGGGGCTGGCCGAGCCCATGGACCTGATCAAGTTCGGCCTCATCCCCGAATTCGTGGGCCGTATCCCCATCCAGACCGCTCTGCAGGATCTGACCGAGGACGACCTCATGCGTATCCTCCAGGAGCCCAAGAACGCCCTGATCAAGCAGTATCGCAAGCTGTTCGAGCTCGACAAGGTCGAGTTGCGCTTCACCGAGAATGCCCTGACCTCCATCGCCAAACAGGCCATCCAGCGCAAGACCGGTGCGCGCGGCCTGCGCAACGTGCTTGAGAAGTCCATGCTTGAGATCATGTACAAGCTGCCGTCGCTTTCCGGCGTGCGCGAGTGCGTGATCAACCAGGCCGTTGTCGAGAACGGCATGGAGCCGCTGCTTCTCTACCACCAGGAAGTGAAGTCGGCATGAGCGCGGAGAGGGGTTGGTTGACAATCCCTCTCCGGGCCTTACCTCACTCCTGTCAATGGCCGCAGCCCGCCTGATCGGGGACGCGGCCCCTATGTCCAACCCTCGGAGGAATCCATGCCGACCTTCGGTTTTGACGGCAAGAAGTCCCCTGAATCCTTGACCCTGCCCATGATGTCGCTGCGGGAAGTGGTCATGTTTCCCCGGTCCATCGTCCCGCTGTTCGTTGGCCGCGAGGCCTCGATCAAGGCGATAGAGACTGCGGTTGCCGATTTCGGCAAGCAGATTTTCCTGGTAACCCAGAAATCCCCAGAAAAAGAACACCCCGAACCGGACGACCTGTACGCCATCGGTACGGTCAGCAAGATATTGCAGATGCTTCGCCTGCCTGACGGCACCATAAAGGTGTTGTTCGAGGGCGTATCCCGCGCCACCTGGGAGCCCGCCTCCAAGCGGTCTGCCCATGAGGTGGACCAGGAGGGCGGATACCCCAGCGCGCGTGTGAGCATCATTCAGGAACCGGCGGCGGTCACCGCCGAGGCCAGCGCCCTGGTGCGCGCAGTGCACGAGTCCCTCGACGAGTTCGGCAAGGTCAACAAGAAGGTGGCCCCCGAGGCCATCCTGGCCATGTCCACCCTCAAGGATCCCGGCCCGCTGGCCGATCAGGTCATGCCCCATCTCAAGATAGATTTTGCGCGCAAGCAGCAGATTCTTGAGGAGCTGGACCCGTCCAGGCGGCTTGAGCGGGTCTTTGAGCTGCTGCTTGGCGAGATCGAGATCGTCTCCATCGAGAAGCGCGTCAAGGGACGCGTCAAGGAGCAGATGGAGAAAAACCAGCGCGAGTACTATCTCAACGAGCAGGTCAAGGCCATCAACAAGGAGATGGGGCGCGAGGACGATCCGCAGGCCGAGGCGCAGGAGCTTGATTCCCAGCTGGAAGCCAAGATCATGTCCGACGAGAACCGCGAGCGCGTGCGCAAGGAGATCAAGAAGCTGCGCACCATGCAGCCGAGCAGCGCGGAATACACCGTGGTCCGCAACTACGTGGACTGGGTGCTCGACCTTCCCTGGGGCAACATCAAGGACGACACGGGTGTCAACATCAAGGAAGCGCGCAAGATCCTTGACGAAGACCACTTCGGCCTGGAAAAGCCCAAGGAACGCATTCTCGAATATCTGGCCGTGCAGTCCCTGGTCGAGTCCATGAAGGGGCCGATCCTCTGTTTTGTCGGCCCGCCCGGCGTGGGCAAGACCTCCATTGCCAAGTCCATCGCCCGGTCCATGGACCGCGAATTCCTGCGGCTCTCCCTTGGCGGCGTGCGCGACGAGGCCGAAATCCGGGGTCACCGGCGCACCTATGTGGGCGCCATGCCCGGCAAGATCATCCAGTCGCTCAAGCGGGTCAAGCACAACAACCCGGTCATCTGCCTGGACGAAGTGGACAAGATGAGCGCGGATTTTCGCGGCGACCCCTCGGCGGCCCTGCTGGAGGTGCTCGACCCGGAGCAGAACTACGCCTTCAACGACCATTACCTGGATCTGGACTATGATCTGTCCAAGGTGTTCTTCATCACCACGGCCAATAACCTCGACGGCATTCCGCTGCCCCTGCAGGACCGCATGGAGATCATCCGGCTGCCCGGCTACCTCGAAAATGAGAAGGTGGAGATCGCAAAGGGGTTCCTCGTGCCCAAGCAGCTTGAGCAGCACGGGCTGAAGACCGAGAACATCAAGTTCTCGGACAACGCCATCCTCGACATCGTCCGTTACTACACGCGCGAGTCGGGCGTGCGCAACATGGAGCGCGAGATCGCCTCCATCTGCCGCAAGACGGCCATGAAGGTGGTGGAGGAGAACGACCGCGACAAGGTTGTCCATGTCACCAAGCAGGGTCTGGAGAAGTTCCTGGGCGTGACCAAGTTCTCCTACGGCGAGTGCGAGAGCGAGGCCCAGGTGGGCGTGTGCAACGGTCTGGCCTGGACCCAGCTCGGCGGCGAGATGCTGCTGGTCGAGGTGGCGCTCATGCCCGGCAAGGGCAAGGTGGAGATCACCGGCAAGCTCGGCGATGTCATGCAGGAGTCGGCCCGCGCGGCGCTCTCCTACATCCGCGCCCGCTCCGATCTGCTCGGCCTCAAGCCCGACTTTTACAAGCGGGTGGACATCCACATCCATGTGCCCGACGGTGCCACGCCCAAGGACGGTCCCAGCGCGGGCATCACCCTGACCACCGCGCTCATCTCCGCGCTGCTGAATATCCCGGTGCGCCACGATCTGGCCATGACCGGCGAGATCACCCTGCGCGGGCGCGTGCTGCCCATCGGCGGCCTGCGCGAGAAGCTGCTGGCCGCCCATCGCGGGCTGATCAAGACCGTGATCATCCCGTCGGAGAACGAGAAGAACTTGAAGGACGTGCCCAAGGACATCCTCAAGGACCTTGAGATCATCCCGGTCAAGACCATGGACGAGGTCATCGACCGCGCCCTGGAGAGCGGCGTGGAGACCATCCTGTGTCCCCACCACGGCGAGCCGCCCGTGGCCAACGAACTGCTCAAGGAAGATCAGCGCAAACCCGCCCACCAGTAGGGCGGTCCGCGTGTCTGATTGATTGCGATATCGATTCAAGGGCCGGACGGTTTTGCCGTCCGGCCCTTTTGCATGCTGGTGTCGCGTCCTCGAATATGATTCAAACGAAAAAGCGCGACGCGAGAACCGGGCGGTTGTCCGACTCCGCCGGCACGGCGTGAGCGGGCCTTGGCACAATACGGCTTTGCGCAGTTTGCGGACATCACATCAGGAGGGGGACATGATCACCATACCCAGGGAAACGCTGGAAATCATGGAAGACGAGGCCAGGGAGGCCTCGCGCAACGCCTACGCGCCCTATAGCGAGTTTCCGGTCGGGGCCGCACTGTTGGCCGAGGACGGCGAGGTGTATGTGGGCTGCAACGTGGAGAACGCGTCATTCGGCCTGACGGTCTGCGCCGAGCGATGCGCAGTGCATGCCGCCGTGTCCGACGGGCGCGGGCGGGGCGATCTCTCCGCACTGCTCATCTATGTGCCGGGCGAGACGTGCCACTCGCCGTGCGGGGCGTGTCGCCAGGTGCTCAGCGAGTTCCTGCTGCCCGACACTCCGGTCTACTCGGCCTGCGACACGGGCGAGATCGTGGCCTGGACCATGGATGAACTGCTGCCGGACTCCTTTGAGCTCCCGGTGGCGAGCCAGCCGGAGTAGCCATGCTGCCCCAGGAGATCATCCGGGCCAAGCGCGATGGCCGTCCGCTGTCCGACGAGGAAATAACCCAGTTTGTCGCGGGCATGACCGATGGCACCATCACCGAGGGACAGGTGGCCGCCCTGGGCATGGCCGTGTATTTTCAGGGCATGACCGGGCGGGAGAGCGCGGCCCTGACCCTGGCCATGGCCCGTTCCGGGGCGATGCTGTCCTGGGACGTGGACGGCCCGGTGCTCGACAAGCATTCCAGCGGCGGGGTGGGCGATCTGGTCAGCCTGGCGCTTGGCCCCATGGTGGCGGCCTGCGGCGGCTATGTGCCCATGGTCTCTGGCCGGGGGCTGGGCCACACGGGCGGCACCCTGGACAAGCTTGAATCCATTCCGGGCTATCGGACCATGCCGGGTCGCGAGGAATTCCGGCGGGCGGTCCTGGGAGCCGGGGTGGCCATCATCGGCCAGACCGACGATCTGGCTCCGGCGGACAGGATATTCTACGCGGTCCGCGATGTCACGGCCACGGTGGAGTCGATCCCGCTTATCACCGCCTCCATCCTCTCGAAAAAACTGGCCGCCGGGCTCCACGGGCTGGTCATGGACATCAAGGCCGGGTGCGGGGCGTTCATGCCCACCTTTGAACAGGCTGAGGCGCTGGCCCGCAGCATCGTCAGCGTGGCCGCCGGGGCCGGGCTGCCCACCGTCGCGCTGATCACGTCCATGGACGAGCCGTTGGCCCCGTGCGCAGGCAATGCGGTGGAGGTGCGCGAGGCCGTGCGCTACCTGACCTGTGCGGCGCGCGACCCCCGGCTGCATGCCGTGACCATGGCCCTGGGCGGGCGGATGCTGACGCTGGGCGGGCTGGCCGGAGACGAGGCCGCGGCCAGGGCCATGCTGGAGCGCGCCCTGGACAGCGGCGCGGCTGCAGAGCGGTTTTCGCGCATGGTCGCTGCCCTGGGCGGCCCAGTGGACTTCATCGAGGCCTGTGATCGGTACCTGCCCAGGGCGCGGACAACGTTGCCCGTCCTGGCCACGCGCGGCGGGCGTCTCGCGGCCTGGGACACGCGCGCCCTGGGGCTGGCCGTGGTGGAACTAGGGGGCGGACGGACCGCAGCCGGGCAGGGCGTGGATCATTCGGTCGGGCTGACCGATATCGCCCGGACCGGGCAGTGCGTGCGGGCCAAAGACGTGCTGGCCGTGGTCCATGCCGCGTCGCCCGCCATGGCCGAGGCGGTGCGGGACAGGGTGCTGGCCGCTGCCGTCATTGATCCCATGTCTGAAGAGGGTGCGCCCCAAGACCCCGTGTCCGTGGTCTTGGGCTGTTGCGAGTGATGTTCGAAGGCTCTCTTTCCGACAGGAGAGGGGCGCGGCGGACCTGGCCCGGTCAGGCCAGGAGCGACAGCCCGGTTGCGGGGGAATCCCCGAGCAACGCGCCTGCGGACGAAGAATCCAGGGCGTTCTGGTAGGCGGCTGCGCCCGCGTTGCGGATCATCTTCATGGGCGTGCCCGACTCGGAGTCCTTGGCCCCAGAAAAATCCGGTCTGTACATGTGTTTGAGTTCCAGCGGGTCGATGCCCTGCATCTGGCGTTCGCGCTTGCGCTTCTCTTCCTCCTCTTCAGCCTTTTCCGCCTGCCGGGTCTTGGCAGGCATGGCCTCTGTGGCGTTGGAAAGGCTGGAGCGCATCTTGACGCCAGTGATCTTCTCAAGCTCTTTTTCGATGTCCCTGATGCGGGTCTTCTGCTCTTCCGTGGGCTGGGCTTCGCTCATGGACATGATCTGCGCCAGCAGATTCTTGAGGTATTGCGCGCGCAGCTCCTCCTCGTGGGTGAGCTGGCGCTGGGTCGGAATGGAACTGGTCTCAAGTTGCAGTTCTTCCTCGGTCTTTTCCGGCTTCATGGTCAGGGCTCTTTCGGACACGGTGCGGATCAGACCGCGCGCTTTGTGCACGGTCGTCGTGCCGGATGGGAACAGGCTGGTCGAATCTATGGTCATGCTCATGCTCGCTCCTGGGGTGGGAAAAGATTGCCTGCCGGAAAACGCAGCAAGAATCAGTCCTGAACAGGGAGCGGGGGAAGGGGGATATGAAAAAAACCCCTCGCGGGAGGGGTTTTTTTGATGTCTCTTGCGGCTATTGCAGCTTGGAGGCGATGTTGTTTTGTATCCAGCTCGGATCCCACCATTCGATGGGCTGGACCGGGGTGCCCGACACGTTGATCTCGTAGTGGAGGTGGTCGCCTCCCGCGAGCCCGGTGATGCCGGTGTGTCCGACGATGTCGCCCCTGGACACGGACTGGCCCGCGGTGACCTCCATGGAACTGAGGTGGGCGTAGACGGATTGCAGACCAAGGCCGTGGTCGATGACGACCACGTTGCCGTAGATACCGAGGAAGTCGGCAAAGACGATGGTGCCGGTATTGCCCGCCGGGACTGGGGCGTGCTTGAGGCTGGCCAGATCAAGGCCCAGGTGGGTCTGCTGATCGACGATCTTGCCCTGGTAGTAGTAGTCGCGCGAGTCGGCGAAGCGCGCCCTGTTGGCCGCGTTGGGCAGCCGGGCGAAGACGCCGCTCCAGAGCATGACCGCCGAGGTCTGCCTGCCGAGTTCTATCAGCTTGTCCCGGTTCTGCTTGCGGACTTCACGGTTGATGTAGAGGTACTGGTCCAGAAGCGAGCCCGTGTTCGGCACCAGTCCCTGGAATTCGGGAATGGTGGTCTCGAAGAACGAGTCGGACAGATTGATGCGGTCCTTGCGGAACTGGCGCGCGTTGGCGTGGTAGCTGAAGGCGCGCGTGGCACTGTTGCCCGCCTTGTCGGTGGCTTCGATGAGCGGTTTGAAGCTGGCGGGCGGGGTGTCCCAGGGCATGGCGAACATGCAGTAATAAGTGTTGTCGCCCGCAGGTTGCAGGTAGCCAGGGAAGAACCGCTCGCCAACCCGGATGCCGGTCTGCGCAACCGGTTCGGACAGGGTGTAGACCATCAGCCCGCTGCCGCCCTGGTTGAGGTTGATGGTGTGTGACTGGACCGAGATGCGCGGGGGGGTGGCGTCGAGGACGTAGTTCTTCTGGACGGTGGTCACGCCTGCCGCGCCAAAGGGGTAGATGGAGGCGTCGCGCGCGGTGATCTCGACCGTGAATTCGCCCTCGGCGATCTCGCCCTTGGCGGGGTCGATGGTTTCCCCGGCCTGCATGGTCCCGTCAGGGAAGGTTTGGGTCGCGATCACGGTCCGCTTGCCTTTCTGGATGATTGCCACGTCAAGGGACTTCAGGCCGCTGCCGGAGTCTTCGGCAGCCACCGTCACCTGC
Organism: Pseudodesulfovibrio aespoeensis Aspo-2; assembly: GCF_000176915.2. Classification (NCBI taxonomy): domain Bacteria; kingdom Pseudomonadati; phylum Thermodesulfobacteriota; class Desulfovibrionia; order Desulfovibrionales; family Desulfovibrionaceae; genus Pseudodesulfovibrio; species Pseudodesulfovibrio aespoeensis. The sequence goes on along the minus strand of NC_014844.1, from coordinate 2,022,143 downwards.
GTGGCCTTACCAAGCTCAGGCCCGTCCGGGCTGATGGTCACGACCGGCGGGGCCGTGTCCTTGAAAAGCATCACAGCGCCGGCGATGAGTGCAAGAATGACTATGACCGCCGTCAGGGCCAGGGGAAAACCCCTGCTTCCTTCTTTCTTCATTGGATTGGTGCTCTCTTTGTTCGGGTCTCAGTCCGTTGTGCGAAATTCTAGAGTTACTCTATACATATCCGGGCCAGGAGACAAGGGTGGTGGATACGAAATCCGCAGGAGTCCGCAGAGGCAAAAAGGCCGAGCCTCGCGGCGCGGCCTTAAGGGGGCTGAGTGTCGGGAAACGGTCTACTGTTTGTCCAGGGCGTCCATCAGGTCGATGGTCAGGCGCAGGAAATCCGCCTCGGTCAGGATGCCCATGAGCTGGCCGTCGTGGACCACGGGCAGACAGCCGTATTTGTGGTTGAGCAGTGTCTGGGCCGCGAGCTTGAGGGACGTATCCTCGTCTACGGTCCTGATATCCGTGCGCATGATCTCCCGGATTGGGATGCCGGCATCGATTTCCTTCTGGGTTTCCGGGTCCATCTCGGCCAGCTGGGATATGGTCGCGGAGAGAATGTCCCGGTGGGTCAGGAGGCCCGTGAAGATGTTGTCCACAGTCACGATGGGGATGTGGCGGATGCGTTGGAGATCCATCAGCGCGCGGGCGCTTTGCAGGGAGTCCGCCTCCTTGAGGGAGAAGACAGGGGTGGTCATGAGATCCTTGACTTTGAGCATGAATATCCTCCGGTTCGTGAGTGTCGCCAGTCAACATCAAAGCCGGGAGCGTGTCAAGGAGGAGTGCCGTGCCAGCATCGTTCCCGGTGGTCCGGTTGACTTTGGCGGCGGAATCTGTTCAGCATCCCGCAGGCGTTCCGGGCGGGACGCCGAGTTCTTTTTTCAGGAGAATGCATGGTTGACCCGGTGAGATCGCGAGAGCGCATGGTGCGAGAACAGATCGAGGCGCGCGGCGTGTCGAACCCGGCTGTCCTCGACGCCATGCGGTCGCTTCCCAGGCACCTCTTCGTCGAGGAGGCGTTCGCATGCAAGGCGTACTCCGACGGCCCCCTGCCCATCGGCGAGGGGCAGACCATCTCGCAGCCCTTCATCGTGGCTCGCATGTCCGAGCTGTTGCAGGTGGAGCCGGGCATGACCGTGCTCGAAATCGGCACAGGCTCCGGCTATCAGGCCGCCGTGCTTGCCCACATGGGCGTGGATGTCTATACCGTCGAGCGCATCAGGAATCTTTTTTTCGCCGCCCGCAAGAGGTTCATGGACATGCGCCTGTTCTCGGTCAAGCTCAAGCTCGACGACGGGACCATGGGCTGGCCCGAACACGCCCCCTATGACCGCATCATCGTCACGGCGGGCGGCCCAGAAGTGCCTGAACCGCTGCTGGAGCAACTGGCCGATCCGGGCCGTATGGTCATCCCGGTGGGCGACTCGAAACGGGTGCAGCGGCTGGTCCTGCTTGAGAAGGCGGGCGGGCAGGTGATCCGCTCCGAACACGGCGACGTGGCCTTTGTGGACCTTGTCGGCCAGCACGGATGGTAGGCGCGATGTCCGATACGAAGATGACCCTGACCAAGGCCTTCATGGCCGGCCCCGGCCCGCGCGACATGCGGGAGGCGGTCCTGCTCTGGGGCAAGGGCTTGTGCATGGGTGTGGCGGATATCATCCCCGGCGTGTCGGGCGGCACCATCGCCTTCATCACCGGCATCTATACCCAGCTCGTGGACGCCATCCGTTCCTTTGATTTCGCCTTTGTCCGCCGTGTTGTCACCCTGGATTTTTCTGGCGCGCTGGCCTCGGTCCACCTGCGCTTCCTGGCCTGCCTGCTGTGTGGCATCCTCACGGCGGTGGTCGGCATGGCCCGGCTCATGAACCACATGCTGCACGTTCATCCCATTGAGATATGGTCACTTTTCTTCGGACTCATCGCGGCTTCGGTGTATGTGGTCGGGCGCGAAATCAGGCCCCTTGGTCCGGCCAACCTGGGGCTGGTGGCGCTCGGCACGGCGGGCAGCTATGCGTTGGTGGGCATGATCCCCGTGTCCACGCCCGAAACCCTGCCGTTCATCTTTCTGTGCGGGGCCATTGCCATCTGTGCCATGATCCTGCCCGGCATCAGCGGGGCCTTCCTGCTCCTGATGCTCGGCAAATACGAGTATGTCACGAGAACCCTCAGGAATCCCTTCGTGTTGGACAACTTCCTGGTCATTGTCGTCTTTGCCGGCGGGGCCGCAGCAGGGATAATTGTCTTTTCGCGCGTCCTGCACTATCTTCTGTACAGATGGCACGCGGCCACGGTGAGCGTGCTCACGGGCTTCATGATCGGGGCGCTCAGAAAGGTCTGGCCCTGGAAGGAAGCGCTCGAAACCTCGGTCATCGGCGGCAAGGTCCATGTGCTGCGCGAGCAGAACATCCTGCCGGGCGGTGTGGATGCTGAACTTTTCCTGGCAATCGGTCTGGCCCTGGCCGGAGCGATGGCCGTTTTGCTGCTGGATCGTGTGTCCCGTGGCAACATGCGTGTATGAGGCCGCTCCCAGGCGGCGAAAGCAAGATAAAGCGAGAAGAAAGATGAGCGGATGCAGTTCCGGTACCTCCTGCGGCAGCGGCGGAGAAAAGGGCGCGCCTAGCGCCAAGATGCAGATCCAGGACGAGATGATCAGGTCCACCCTGCAGAAGATCAAATACAAGCTCTTCATCATGAGCGGCAAGGGCGGCGTGGGCAAGAGCTCGGTCTCGGTCAACGTGGCTGCGGCCCTGGCCGCCAAGGGGTACAAGGTGGGCCTTCTGGACGTGGACATCCACGGCCCCAGCGTGCCGACCCTGCTTGGCATCTCCGGGACCCTCGACATCGACCGAGGTTCGCTGATCCTGCCCAAGGAATACAATGAAAACCTGCACGTGGTGTCCATGGAGTCGCTGCTCAAGGATCCGGATCAAGCCGTGCTGTGGCGTGGTCCCATGAAGACCGCAGCCATTCGCCAGTTCATCTCGGACGTGCAGTGGGGCGAGCTGGATTTTCTGGTGGTCGATTCCCCGCCCGGCACCGGCGACGAGCCCATGACCGTGCTCAAGACCGTGCCCGAGGCCCTGTGCGTGGTGGTCACGACGCCCCAGGAGGTCTCCCTGTCCGACGTGCGCAAGTCCATCAATTTCCTTCAGTATGCCAGGGCCAATGTGCTCGGCGTGGTCGAGAACATGAGCGGGCTGGTCTGTCCGCACTGCCACGAGTCCATCGACCTGTTCAAGAAGGGCGGCGGCAGGGACCTGGCCGAAAAATACGGTCTGGCCTTCCTCGGCGCCATCCCGCTGGATCCGGCCACGGTTGTGGCTGGTGATATGGGCAAGCCTGTGGTACTGATTGATGAGGATTCCTTTGCCAAGCGCGCCTTCATCCAACTGGCGGACACCATTGCCGAGGCAGCGCAGAAGAGCTTCGAAGCCGCCTCGACAAACGCCTAGGTGGTGCAATGAACAAGGACGTATGCAACCTGCCCAACTGCCTGACCATGGCCCGGATTCTCGCCGCGCCAGTGGTCGTCATGCTCCTGTATCTGGAGATGTGGTTCGGGTTCAGGTTCGGAGCGTATTGCGCTTTCGGGGTCTTTTTCATCGCCTCAGTGACCGATTATTTTGACGGCAAGATAGCCCGCCAGAACAACCTCATCACCAATCTGGGCAAGTTTCTCGACCCCCTGGCCGACAAGCTGCTCATCGGGTCGGTGCTGATCATGCTGGTCCGGCTCGGCCCGGAGTGGGGCGTTCCGGCCTGGATGGTGATCATCATCATCGGGCGCGAGATGGCGGTCACCGGCATGCGCGCCGTGGCCGCCGAGATGGGCGAAGTCGTGGCCGCCGACAATTTCGGCAAGGCCAAGACCCTGCTCCAGAGCCTGGCCACCGGGCTTCTGGTCTTCCATTATCCCCTGTTCGGATGGGATCCGCGCCCCCTGGGCCACGGCCTGCTTTGGGCGGCCTTGGGGCTGACGGTTTTTTCCGGCGGAAATTATCTGTACAATTTCTATAAAAAGTGGTTAAAAACTGAAGAGAATTGAACAGTAAGACGGTGTCCATCATGACCGATCACAATTCAGTGAACCATCTTGTTCGGATCACGAACTGCCTCCAGACCATTCTGGACCTGGAGCCCCAGCTGGAAAAGCTGGAGCACGGCAATTCCCTGCTCGACGAATTCACCGTGCTCAAGTCCTTTCTCGAAAAGATCGACAAGGTGGAGCTGAGCGAGGAGGACGTGGTGCGCATCGAGAGCGCGACGGCCAACTTCCTCCGGGAGCTTCAGGGGCCGCTGGTGAGGCTGGGATCGGTGGCGAAACCGGGGCGCAGGCTCCAGTAGGGTTATGCACGGGCGCATTCTCATTGTCGCACTGCTTGTCTTCATCAATCTGTTTCTGCTGTTCAGGCTGATCTGGAGCGATCAGGGCGTTTTCGCCTATCTCGAATTGAAGAGCCGGTACGAACTGCTGCAGACGAGGATCGACGCGGTGGACGGCAAGAGTCTGGACCTGAGCCAGGAAATCCGCCGGTTGAAGTCCGACACGACCTATCAGGAGAAAATCATTCGCGAGCGGATGAACTTTGTCAAAAAGGACGAAATCCTTTACATATTTCCTGACGAGACTGCCAACCAGCCCGGAGAAAGAACCGATGTGCAAGAAAATTGAGTGGTATCAGGAAGTTCTCTCCTTGGAGCCGGGGTCGAGGATATTCTTTGCCCTGGCCAAACTGTTTGTGGAGAATGGCAATCCCGAAGACGCCGTCATCACCTTGAAGCGCGGGCTGGACCGGCACCCAGACTACCTTGAGGCGCGCATGCTCCTGGTCGAGCTTCTGACCGAACTGGGGCGCGAGGACGAGGTGCACGACCAGCTCGAGCGGGTCACGAACTCGTTGCGCGACTATCCCGCCTTCTGGCGGGGATGGGCCAGGAGCCTGCCGCCGCAGCAGCGCGACCTGGCTGTTTTTTTGATGCTCGTGTCGTCGAATCTTTCCGGCAACATCATCAAGTGGACCGATGTGGTCTTCGAGGGCATCGGCACCCTGGCCGACAGGCTGGTGGGCGCGCCGTTGCCGCCGCCTTCGGACTGCCCGACCCCATCGTATCTGCCCAGGTCAGAAACATCGCGGCCAGAAACATCGCGGTTGGAAACGTCCTGGACAGAGGCCTCCCGGACCAGCCGCGGGGCCAGCGAATCAGCCCGGCCCGGCATGGCCTCATTCCGTACCAAGACCATGGCCGACCTGCTCGCCTCTCAGGGTGACGTGGAAGGTGCCCTTGAAATCTACCGCGAATTGCTGCATTCAACCGTATCTGACGAGCGGCGGACCGAGTTGTCGGCCCGCATCGCGGAGTTTGAGGCGCGGCGGGCAGAGGCCCCGGAGCCGCACAAGCGCGAGGACGCCTTTGGTGTGCATGCCAAGAACCGCCTCATCAGCACCCTTGAAACCCTGGCCGCCCGGTTCGAGGCCAGAGTCCAGAATTAACCTTCGGCCATGCCGTTGCGCGCTGCCGTCCTGCCGCGCGACGCTGTGCGGGATGATCGGGAATAGATGAAGTATACCTGCTTGTTATTGCTCGTTTCTCTGGCCCTGTCTTCGGTCGGTTGTTCCACGTGGGGATCGACCACCAAATACGTCAAGAAGTCGTGGGATTCGACCAAGGACTACATCGACCCCCCGCCGCAGATCGACACCGACAGCTACCAGTTCAGCAACCCCAACCAGGAGAAGCTGGCCAGACTGTTCACCCCGGTGGACGGTCCGCTGACCTCGCTGGGCCGGTTTGTTGACGACATGGACACCATGCCGGATGCGGACTGGATGGACCTGCTGCTGGCCCGGTTCCCCTGGGCGCACCGCGTCCTGGTCACGGATGTCGAGGGCACCATCATCATGATGCAGCCGGAAACCCCGGTGAAGAAGATCGAGAGCCCCCTCGTCTTTGAGGGCGTCTGGCGTGACATCCAGCTCCTGACCGTGGTGGACTACTCCGATCTCGGGCCGGAATTGTACATTGGTCGCCCCTATTTCAAGGACATTGAGTTTCGGGGGCTCATCGGTGTGGGCTTCGATCCCCGGACGCTGCTCGGCCTCAGCCCCGAGCCGGAACAATTGATCATCATCCACCCCGGCGGCGGCGTCTGGTCGCGCGGGGCGGACGTGGACGAGGCCGCGCTGCTCGCCCTGCCCTGGGAGAGCCTGCTGCACGATCATGTGGACGGGCAGGTCGAGGCGGGCGGCAGATTCTACACCTGGATTGTGCGCTACATCGGCGACAGCAGCTACATCTACGCCACGGAAAGCGTTGATCCCAAGGCCGGGAACAAGTCCTGGTGGTTCTTCTAACATGAACGCATGGCGTAACGAGTATATGATGAACCCCAGGTCAAAGGAAATGGCGATGCCCCAGCAGGTCACAGTTACCGAGCACATACTCTTGCATCAGAAGCTGATACCCGGTGCAACGGGCCAGTTCACCCGGCTGTTCAATGAGCTGGTCCTCTCTGCCAAGATCATCACCCGCGCGGTCAGCAAGGCCGGGCTGGTAGACATCCTCGGCTTTACCGGCGATGTCAACGTCCAGGGCGAAGAGGTCAAGAAGCTCGACGACTACGCCAACCGCATCCTCATCCACCGGCTGGCGCGCTCCGGCGTCCTGTGCGCCATGGCGTCCGAGGAGAACGCGGACATCATTGAGGTGCCAGATTCCTTGCCACGCGGCGAATACATCATCATTTTCGATCCTCTGGACGGCTCGTCCAACATCGATGTCAACGTCAGCATCGGGACGATCTTCTCCATATTCAAGCGCAAGAGCGAGCCGCAGGGTCCGCTCATGTCGAGCGATGTCCTCCAGAAGGGCAGCGAACAGGTGGCCGCCGGATACATCCTCTACGGCTCCTCGACCATGCTCGTCTTCAGCTCGGGCGAAGGCGTCCACGGGTTCACCCTGGACCCGAGCGTGGGCGAGTTCCTCCTGTCGCATCCCAACATCCGCATCCCGGAACAGGGCAAGGTTTACTCGGTCAACGAGGGATACGAGCGGTACTGGGACAGGGGCACCAAGAAGGCGCTGGATTATTTCAAATCGCCCAAGAACGCGCTGCACAAGCCCTACAGCGGGCGCTACATCGGCTCCCTGGTGGCGGACATCCACCGGAACCTGCTCTACGGCGGCATCTTCATGTATCCCGCCGACCTGCGCGATCCCAAGAAGCCCAGCGGCAAGCTGCGCCTGACCTGCGAATGCAATCCCATGGCCTTCATCGTGGAGCAGGCGGGCGGCATGGCCACCGACGGGCTCAACCGCATCCTGGACATCGAGCCGGACCATCTGCATCAGCGCGTCCCGTTCTTTTGCGGCTCGCTCAACGATGTCAAGGTGGTGCAGGATATCTTCAGGGCCGAGAGCCGGGGAAAGAAATCCCGCTGATGCGCATCCTTGGCATCGAGACTTCCTGCGACGAAACCGCCGTGGCCCTGGTCACGGACGGGCGGCTGGTGGCCGAGCGGCTCGCCACCCAGATCGACGTGCACGCCCTCTTTGGCGGTGTGGTGCCGGAGATCGCCTCGCGCGAGCATTTGCGCGTGCTGCCGCGCCTGTTCGACGAACTCATGGCCGAAACCGGGCTGCGGGCGGGAGATCTGGACGCCATTGCCGTAGCTCGCGGGCCGGGCCTGCTCGGCAGCCTGCTCGTCGGCGTCAGCTTTGCCAAGGGGTTGAGTCTGTCCACCGGAGTGCCGCTGGTCGGGGTCAACCACCTCTGGGCGCACCTGCTGGCCCCTGGCCTGGTCGAAGAACTGCTGTTTCCGGCCCTGGGGCTGCTCGTGTCGGGCGGGCACACCCACACCTATCTTGTCCGGTCGCCGGTCGAGTTCGAGCTGCTGGGCCGGACACTGGACGACGCGGCCGGGGAGGCCTTTGACAAAGTGGCCAAGCTGCTCAACATCGCCTATCCCGGCGGTCGCTTCATCGACATGCTGGGGGCCGAAGGCGAGCCGGACACGACCCTGTTTCCGCGCCCCTATGTGGACAACCAGAGCCTCGACTTCAGCTTCAGCGGGTTGAAGACGGCGGTGGCCAAGCATATCGCGGCGCATCCCGACCTGGTCCTTGACGAGTTGGCCGGGGCCAAGGAGGTGGCTGGACTCTCCGGACCGCGCCGGGAACGTCTGGCCAGGGTCTGCGCCTCCTTCAACTGGAGCGTGGCCCAGACACTGAAGATCAAGGTGGAGCGCGCCCTGGCCCGGGTCGGGGCGGTGCGCAGCCTGATCGTGGCGGGCGGCGTGGCCGCCAACTCCATGGTGCGCGAGACCATGGCCGGGGTGGCGTCTGCCGCCGGAGTGCGCCTGACCCTGCCCAGTCCGGGTCTGTGTACGGACAACGGGGCCATGATCGCCTATGCCGGATGGCTTCTGACCCGCGAGGGCTACAGCCACTCCCTCGACCTGGAGGCGGTGCCACGAGGGCATGTGGTCCCCCTCGACTGGGCTGTTTGCGGTGACAAACGCGCCAAGGAGTGATAATTAGCGAGGGTGCGCCTTGACAGCGGGGCGTTTGGAAACCTATTTTAGGAAAATAGCTTGAACCCAAGCCGCTTCCGAATCCGGCACCCCCGCCAGCGCGGTCTGTTCCGGATGACGGAAGTTGGAAAAAAGAAGGAGAATTCCATGGCCAATCAGATCACTGACGGCAATTTCGATCAGGAAGTCCTGCAGAGCGATGTCCCGGTTCTTATTGATTTCTGGGCTCCCTGGTGCGGTCCGTGCCGGGCCATGGGACCGGTCATCGATGAGTTGGCCGTCGAATACGAGGGTCAGGTCAAGATCGTCAAAATGAACGTTGACGAAAACTCGGCGACCCCCGGCAAATACGGCATCCGCGCCATTCCGACCCTGATCCTGTTCAAGGGCGGCGAAGTCGTTGATCAGAGCACTGGCGCTGTCTCCAAAAGCAGCATCAAGGAAATGATCACCAAGAAGGCGCTCTAGTTCATGAAGGAGTATGACGCCGTTGTCATAGGGGGCGGCCCGGCAGGGATGACGGCTGCCCTTTATCTTTTGCGCGCGGGCGTGAAGACCGCCATGCTGGAGAAGCTGTCTCCTGGCGGGCAGGTGCTCATGACCTCCGAGATAGAGAACTATCCGGGATTTCCCACCGGCCTGCAGGGGTGGGAGCTGGCGGACAAGTTCGCCGCGCATCTGGAGAGCTACCCCCTTGAGCGCATCAACGACGAGGTCCGGGGGATTGAACTCGGCGAGCCCTACCACACCGTGGTGGTGGGGGAGGAGAGGGTGCGGGCCAAGGCCATCATCCTCGCCACCGGCTCACGCTATCGCAAGCTCGGCGTTCCCGGCGAGGAACGGCTGCTGGGCAAGGGCGTGTCCTACTGCGCCCTGTGCGACGGCAATTTCTTTCGCGACCGCGACGTGGCCGTCATCGGCGGCGGCAACTCCGCTTTGGAGGAGGCGCTCTATCTTGCCCGGCTGGTCAACAAGATATACCTCATCCACCGGCGCGAGGATTTTCGCGGCCTTGTCTGCTATCAGGAAAAGTGCTTCCGCCACGAGAAGATCGAGGTCATGCGCAGCACGGTCATTGAAGAGATCGTGGGTGACGCCGGGGTCGAGTCCCTGGCCCTGCGCAACATGATCACTGGCGAGAAGAGTCTGCTCAAGGTGGACGGAGCCTTCATCTTCGTGGGGTTCGAGCCCATCATGGATTTTGTTCCCGATGCCGTGAACAAGGACCGCAACGGCGTCATCACCGACGTGGAGATGCGCACCAACATCCCCGGCGTGTTCGCCGCGGGTGACATCCGTTCCAAGATGTGCCGACAGGTCGCCTCCGCCGTTGGCGACGGAGCCACCGCTGCCACCGCCGCCTTTTCATATCTCGAACAGATTGGCCTCTAGGAGCCCGAATGCGCTCGTCCCGTCTTGTCGCTTCTTTTCTTTTTCTTTGGCTGGCTTCGGGCTGCGCCCTGATAGACAGTTATTTTCTGCCGCCTCCCGAAGACACCGCTCAGGAACTGTACGAGGCGGGCATGGACGCCATGGGCAACAAGGAATACGGCGACGCGCAGCAATACTTCTCCAAACTCAAGGACCGCTTCCCCTTCAGCCCCTTTGCCCTCAGGGCCGAGCTGGCACTGGGCGACGCATATTTTCTCGATGCGGATTACCTCATGGCTCTGGACTCCTACAAGGAGTTCGAGGCGCTGCATCCAAGTCATGAATCCATCCCCTATGTCCTCTATCAGATAGGCTCCGCTGACTTCAATCTCTTCAGATCCATCGACCGCAGGCAGGAGAACATCCAGGAGGGGCTCGAGTATTTCTACCGGCTCCGGGAGACCTATCCCGATTCGGAGTATGCCACAGCCTCGGAGGACATGATCACCAAGGGACGAAGGATTCTGGCCGAGCACGAGGTCTATGTGGCCGACTTCTTCTGGCGCACCGAGCAATACGGCCCGGCCTGGAACCGCTACCAGTATGTGGTCGAGAACTTTTCGGACGTGCCGGACCTGCGTGACTACGCCAGGAAGCGGGCGGAGTATTCCTATTTCGAGTACCAGAAGACCCTCTCCGAAGAGGAGCGGCTGCGTATCCAGGGAAGCTGGAAGCTGTGGCTCAAGAAGTGGCTGTAACGAGCTAAACGGGCGGCCTCGCGGGCCGCATCCCGGCGTATGCGAAGTCCATCATTTTCCTTTCCCGACTGGATCAGGGAGTTCGTCCCCGGCGACGAACTCTTCGCGCGCGCCTACAGCGACATCTCGGACCGCAACCGGGCGTGGATGAAGACCGCCATCGCCCGGCTCCACGACTGGTACGGGCCGCGCAAGGTCACCGGCGGCGAGACGGCGCTGCGCTGGCGCGCGGGCTTTGACTCCCGGTCGGCCCACGATGCCGTTGATTTCGCCGTTGTCCTCTTTGACGGCAGCCTGCTCTCGCCATCGCGGCTGCTGGCCGCCCTGGTCCCGGCCATAGCAGGCGGAGTCGGCAGCGTCCTGGCCGTGCGCGTGAGCAGCGGCACCCCCTGGCGCAAGGCCATCCTGACCGGGCTTGAGCTGGCCGGGCAGGAGCTGGTCGTGGACATGTCCGAGCTTCAGGCCCGGCGGCTCTTCAACGAACTTCGCGAATCCAATCGGCCCGGCGCGGTGGCCGTGCTCGGTCCCAGGGCCGCGGTCATCAAGACCAACGAGTTGCAGGCCGCGTCGCGCATTTCCTTCTGGCGGCCACGGTATACCAGGGCCGCAGCCATCTGGATGGACGACGAGTCCACCTTCGACCTCGACGCCCTGGCCTTCATCCATCCGGACATCGTTTTCAGCGTGTTCGGTGCCGAGCCGGAACTGCCTGCCGAGAACTTCTCCTATGAAGGGGAGGGCTTTGACAGTTTTCTGGACGCCATCATGGATGTGGCCTATGTCCCTGCGGCGCGTGTCGGACAGACCCTGGGCAGGGCCCGGATCGTCCTCGGTCCGGGGCAGGAGGGGTGCTGGATATGGCCCGATCTGCATCCGGAGCATTTCCAGTTTCAATCCATCGCCTGGACCACCGGAGACTGACGTGAGCAAATCCAATGCCCCTTCAGCCAAAACGCTCGCCAACCTGCGCAACATCGGCATCATTGCCCACATCGACGCGGGCAAGACGACCCTGACGGAGCGAATCCTCTACTATTCAGGCGTGATACATCGCCTCGGCGAGGTCCATGAAGGCACCGCCACCATGGATTACATGCCCGAGGAGCAGGAGCGGGGCATCACCATCACCTCGGCTGTGACCTCCTGCCAGTGGGGGGATTGCATGATCAACATCATTGACACGCCCGGGCATGTGGACTTCACCATCGAGGTGGAGCGGTCCCTGCGCGTGCTCGACGGGGCCGTGGGCGTGTTCTGCGGCGTCAGCGGTGTGCAGCCGCAGTCCGAGACCGTGTGGCGGCAGAGTGAATCCTATCAGGTGCCCAAGCTGGCTTTTGTCAACAAGATGGACCGGCCCGGCGCGGACTTCCAGGCCGTGGTCGAATCCATCAGGACCAGGCTGCGCGCCAACCCGCTGCCCGTGGAGTGTCCCGACGGCGAGGGGCCAGAGTTTCAAGGCGTGTTTGATCTGGTGGGGCTCAAACGGATCCGGTTCGACCAGGAGTCGAGCGGTTTCGAGTTCACCCGGTTCGACCTCACCGACGAGGAGAAGGTGCGCATCGCCCCCTGGCGCGACAGGCTCATCGAGGCCGCCGCCGAGGAGGACGAGGAGATTCTCGACCTGTATCTTTCCGGCGAGGAGGTGGACGCTGGGCGCATCCGAGCGGCCCTGCGGCAGGCCACCCTTGGCCGCAAGATCGTGCCCGTGCTGGTGGGCTCGGCCCTGCGCAACATCGGCATCCAGCAGGTCATGGACGCCATCTGCGACTACCTGCCAAGCCCGCTCGACGTGCCCCCGGCCACGGGCATTGATCCCGAAACCGGGAGCCGCAAGGCGTTCCCTGTCTCCCACAAGGAGCCGCTCTCGGCCCTGGTCTTCAAGGTGACCATGGATTCTGGGCGCAAGCTGGCCATGATGCGTCTGTATTCCGGCCAGCTCGGCAGCGGCGACACCGTCTTCAACATCACCCAGGGCCAGGATGAGCGCGTGGCCCGGCTCTTCAGGCTGCACGCGGGCCGCCGGGAGAAGATCGAGACCGCCTTTGCCGGCGACATGGTCGGCGCGGCGGGCATGAAATACGCCCGCACCGGCGACACCCTGTGTCTGCGCAGCGCCCCGATCCTGCTGGAGCAGATCGCCGACTACAAGCCGGTCATCTCGCTGGCCATCGAGCCGCGCAATTCCGAGGAAGGAGAGAAACTCGACGAGGTGCTTGAAAAATATCTGCTCGAAGATCCCACTCTGGACCTCAGACACGACGAGGAAACCGGGCAGATCATCCTGTCAGGCATGGGCGAGTTGCACCTGGAGGTTGTCCTGGAGCGGATCAAGCGCGAGTACAAGCTTGATCCCAGGGCGGGAAAACCCCAGGTGGTCTACCAGGAGACCGTGACGGCCAAGGCGCGGGGCGCGGCCCAGTTCCGGCGCGAGCTTGGGGACGAGACGCATTTTGGCGAGGTCAGCCTGTCCGTGGAGCCGCTGCAACGGGGCGAGGGGCGAGACATCTCCTTTGCGGTCGATCCCGACCTGTGGCCCGCCGCCTGGCTCCAGGCCGTGGAGGAGGGCATCGTCGATTGTCTGCAAAGCGGCGTGATCAAGGGGTATCCGGTGCAGGATATCCGTGTCCGGGTGCTCGGCCTTGAGCGCAGGGAGGGCGAGTCCGGCCCGGTGGGCTACCGCATGGCCGCCATGATGGCCCTCAAGGACGCGCTGGCAGCCGCCACGCCCCGGCTGCTTGAGCCTGTCATGTGGATGGAGGTTACCGTGCCCGAGGATTTCGTGGGCGACGTGGTCGGCCTGCTCGGCTCCAAGGGGGCCAAGATCGAGAACATGCTCGACCGGGCGGGGCAAAAGGTCGTCCAGGGGCTGGCTCCGCTGGGCAGGCTGTTCGGTTTTTCCACCGACCTGCGGTCCGCCACCCAGGGCCGGGCCGGGTTCGTCATGAAATTTTCCCGTTTCGACGTGCTGGAGTAGGCATTGACCAGACTTCGTCGAAACAACGGGATTGATCGGAACACCAGGCTCGACCGGCTGCGGGAGCGCAAGGCGGACTGGTGGACAGGCACCAAGCGCTGGACCCGGCTCTGGTATCTGCGTCTGATGCGGCAGAATTCCTCGCCCAAGAACCTGGCCGCGGCCCTTGCGCTTGGCATGTTCATAGGCGCCATGCCCATCATGCCGTTCCAGTCCGTGGTGGTCATCGCCCTGGCCTTTGCCTTCAAGGTGAACAAGCTCGCCGCATGGCTGGCCACCTGCTATTCCAACGCGGCCACCCTTGTGCCGTTCTACTATTTCCTTTTTGTCATCGGCAAGGCGGTCACCCCGTTCGAGGGCGTGATCTTTGATCCGGGCAAGCTGGAGATGGAGCAGCTCGTCAACGCGGGCTGGGAACTCTTCATGGTCATGTTCGCCGGGGGGTTGGTCTTTGGCATCCCCGCCACTGCGGCCACGTACTTCCTGTCCCTGATCATCATCAGGCGATACCGCCAGGGCCGTGCCATCCGGCTTCTGCGCAAGAAGACCCTGGGCTGACGCGCGCGATTGCGCCGATCCGTCTGCCCGGCGTTCTGTGTATTTTTCCCTCATTTCCACCGCCGCAATTGCCTTTTGTTCCGAGAGCGAGTACTAATTACGCGGTAATCCATGGTTTTTATGACCCCAATCCGTCGCTGTGCTGGCGTCGTGCAAACGGAGTGCGTTCAATGCTAACCGGTCCTCGCGGCATCATTGTGTTTTTGGGAGGTGTGGCCTGCGTTGTCTTTGCCGGAGCTGTGGCTGTGGGCGGATGGGCGGCCTATGGCGCGGGAGTTGCCGTGGTCGGCCTCTGCACCGCGGCTGCGTCGGGATGGCTGTGTCGCAACGAGCGCAGGCTGCGCGAGGCCATGGATGCCCTGGCCAGGGGTGAAGGCCTGGATGTCGCGTCCGGTGGACCTGGCCGCAATGCGCTCGGAGACGGTCTGCGCTCCCTGGCGGAGTCCATCGGCAAGGTCAGGGCGGAGAGATCCCTCTACGAGCGCGCAATCAAGGGGCTTGGCAACCCGGCCTTCCTTTGCAATCGGGAGGGGCGCATACTTGTGGCCAACAAGGCCCTGCTTGATCTGCTGAAAAAGCCCTCCGCCCAGGTGATCGGGTTTTCGGTCGGGCAGGCCGTGTACGGCAGGGACGTGCAGTCCCTGACCGACAAGGCGCTCAAGGCCAGGGCTGCCAGCGAGCAGGATGCCGAGCTGACGTTGTGGGATGGGCGACAGGTGCCTGCCAAGTGCTTTGCCGCGCCCGTGCACGACGATGGCGGGGAATTGGTCGGCGCGGTCACGTCCTTTGTCGATCTGGCCGAGGTTGTGGGCCAGCGGCTTGAGGTGGAGCGCCAGCGTGAGCGCATGAGCCAGGCCGGACAGCAGATCAGCACCCTGGCCGAGCATGTGGCCTCGGCCACGGAACTGCTCTCGGCATCTGCCGACGAACAGGCCCAGGGCGCGCAGAAACAGCGCACCCAGACCTCCTCCGTGGCCACGGCCATGGATGAGATGACGGCCACGGTCATTGAGGTGGCCCGAAACGCGAGCGGCACCAGCGAGGCCGCCGACCGGGCGCAGGATTCAGCCGCCGAGGGCGTGTCCATGGTTTCCAAGGCCGTGGAGGCCATCAAGGAGGTCTCCGAGTCGGCCAAGCAGCTGGGACACGAGATCGGCGAGCTTGATTCCCAGGCCGGGGAGATTGGCCGGATCATCGGCGTCATCAACGATATCGCCGACCAGACCAACCTGCTGGCGCTGAACGCGGCCATCGAAGCGGCGCGGGCGGGCGAGGCTGGCCGGGGATTTGCCGTGGTGGCCGACGAGGTGCGCAAGCTGGCCGAAAAGACCGTGGCCGCCACCAAGGAGGTGGAGGAAGCCATCGGCACCATCCAGGCCCGCTCGCGGCACGCTACCGAGGCCATGCGCAGGACGGAGAAGCAGGTCGGCGAAAGCACCAGTCTGTCCAATCAGGCGGGTGAGGCGCTCAAGCACATCATGGAGAGCATCCGGGACATGGTCGGCAGGGTGACCCAGATCGCCACGGCGGCGGACCAGCAGTCCTCTGCCGCAGAGGACATCAGCCGCAACATCGAGGATATCGCCGAGATCGCGGGCGAGGCGGACGAGGCAGCCGGACAGGCCGCCAGCGCCACCCGCGAACTGGCCGGACTGGCCCAGGAACTGCTCAACGTATCCAACGAATTCAGGGACGGCGGCACCGGCTCCAAGGTGCGCGAATCCGCGGAACGGATGAAGGGCATCCTGCCCAAGCTGGCCCAGGCGTTCGTGAAGAAGAAATATGGCAATTCGGTGTATGATTTCATGCAAAAGGAGCTGGGAAATCCAGTCTTCCTGCCCACGGAAAGCTACTCGGACAAGGCGCTGCTCCAGATGGCCGAGATCGCTGCGGCCAAAAGCAACATCAAGGTGCGTGATTTCTTCATCGAGTTCGGGAAGTTCTCCATCAGGCAGTTCAACGAGATGTACCCCCGCCTCTTCAAGAAGGAGTCACTCAAGGAGTTTTACATGCGCATGAACGACGTGCATGCCCAACTGACCAAGGACCAGCCTGGCATCAAGCCGCCGGTCTTCACCTACGAGGACAAGGGGCGGGAATTATTCATGAACTACAAGTCAGCCCGCGGCCTCTTCGACTACTTCGAGGGCATCCTGCTCGGCGCAGCGGAGTTCAAGGGCGAGAAGGTCTCCATCAAGATCAAACCCTTTGATCAGACCTCGACCAGGGCGGAAATCGTCTTCCTTGGCAAGGAGTAACCGATATTTCTTTTGCATGGGCGCACTTTATAATGGGCTTTGCAGGGCGCTTCCTGTGATACTGTACGCAGGGATGGGCGCGCTCACGCGCTCCTCCGGCCAGAAGGCACCTTGCAGCGACGATTCTTGAGGAGCGAGACGAATGTCCGACGATCTCAACAGGCAGATATTCAAGGAAGAGGCTTACGACCTCCTGGGCGAACTGGAGGGGGCGCTGCTCGAACTGGAGGAGTCCCCGGACGACATGGCCCTGGTCAACCAGATTTTTAGGGCCTTGCACACCATCAAAGGCTCCGGGTCCATGTTCGGGTTCGACGATATCGCCGCGTTCACTCACGAGGTGGAGTCCACCTTTGACATGGTCCGCAACAACGCGCTCGGCGTGACCCCGGAGCTGTGCGGGCTGGCCTTGCGTTCGCGCGACTACATCAAGCTCCTGCTCGGCGCGACCGAGGGCGACGAGGTCGATTCCACAGAACGGCAGGCCATTTTGCAGGGGCTTCAGGCTCTGTGCGCAGGAGAACCCGTGGCCGGGGCGGTAACACCAGATCCGGCTGACGCGCCAGCCCCCCCCGAGGCTGTGCAGGCATCATATGTGTCCGACGAACCCTTGGCCGGGGAATTCTGCGAATACAGGATCACCCTGACCCCCAAGGCCGGGACGAAAACGGACGAATCCAGTCTGGAGTCCCTGTTTGTGGAGTTGGGCGGTCTCGGCGACTTCCAGATCCTTGGCCGACCGGGAGACACGGCGGCTGGCGGCTGGAACCTGTCCCTGAAAACCGACATCACCGCGGACAACGTCAGGGATGTCTTCTTTTTTGTCGATGCCGACCTCGCTGTGGACATATCGGACTCGGAAGGCATGCCCGTGCTGGTCACCGGCGCGCTGGACGTCTCCCTCCCGGCTGGGCCGGCTCGTCTCAAGGCGGATGAAGCCGCCTTTAATGAAGACGAGGATTTGGAGGCGCCGAGGCTCGGCGAAATCCTCATCCAGAGCGGCGACGTGACCGAGGCGGACATCCGGGATGCCCTCAGCAAGCAGAAGCCGCTGGGACAGATACTGGCCGAGGAGGGCAAGGTCGCGCCGGAGAAGGTCGAGCAGGCCGTGCGGCGGCAGGCCGAGGCCAAAGAGCAGGACGCCAGCCGGAAGCAGCAGGAGGCCCTGTCCAGCATTCGCGTGGCGGCGGACAAGCTTGACTATCTCGTGGACCTCGTGGGGGAGCTGGTCATTGTCCAGGCCCAGATCACCCAGGTGGTCAGCGAGCGCAACGATCCGACCATGACCGCGCTGGCCGAGGAGCTGGAGCGCCTGAGCGACGAGTTGCGCGATTCCACCCTGGGTATCCGCATGCTGCCCATCGGCACCTCCTACAGCAAGTTCAGGCGGCTGGTGCGTGATCTTTCCGGCAGTCTCGGCAAGGAGATCAATCTGGTCACCGTGGGTGCGGACACCGAATTGGACAAGACCGTCATCGAGCGGCTGGGCGACCCGCTGGTCCACCTGCTGCGCAACAGCATCGGCCACGGCATCGAGCTGCCCGATGAACGCAAGGCGCAGGGCAAGCCGGCCCAGGGGACCATATACCTTTCGGCAGAGCATTCCGGCGGCGAAGTGCTCGTGCGCATCAAGGACGACGGGCGCGGCATGGACCCGACCATCATCCGCGAGAAGGGGATTGAGCGCGGGCTGATAGCCGCCGATGCCGAGCTGACCAAAAAGGATCTGCTCAAGCTCATCTTCGAGCCGGGATTTTCCACGGCCAAGGAAGTCACCAACGTGTCGGGCCGGGGCGTGGGCATGGATGTGGTCAAGCGGGCCATCGATTCACTGCGCGGTTCCATCGAGATCGACTCCACCCTGGGCAAGGGCACGTTCATCACCATCAGGCTGCCCCTGACCCTGGCCATCATCGATGGTCTCCAGGTGCGGGTGGGCGACGGGTACTACGTCATCCCCCTGTCCCTGGTGGAAGAGTGCGTGGAGCTGGCCGCCAGCGACATGGACGAGAGCTCCAGACAGCGCATCCTCCATCTGCGGGGCGAGATCGTCCCCTACGTCCACCTGCGTGACTGGTTTGGGGTGGAGGGCGACAGCCCGCCCATCGAGCAGATCGTCATCACCGGGGTGGAGGGCAGCCGGGTGGGCATCGTGGTGGACACGGTCATCGGCGAGCATCAGACGGTCATCAAAAGCCTGAGCCGCGTCTACAAGGATGTGGAGGGGATATCGGGCGCCACCATCAAGGGCGACGGCTCCATCGCGCTCATTCTGGATATTCCGAGCCTGGTCCGCCGGATCATTGTCGAGTCCAGCTAGCTGTCGGAATCAAACACCAAGAGGCGTGCACATGGCTAAAAAGATACGCGTGCTCATCGTTGACGACTCGGCGGTCGTCCGCAAGACCCTTGAGGAAATCCTTTCATCGGATCCGGGCATCGAGGTCATCGGAACGGCGGTGGACCCCTATGTGGCCGCCGAACGGCTGAAGGTCGAGGTGCCGGACGTCATCACCCTGGATATCGAGATGCCGCGCATGGACGGGCTGACTTTTCTGCAAAAACTCATGAAGCAGCACCCCATCCCGGTGGTCATCTGCTCCTCGGTGGCCGAGCACGGCACGGACAACGCCCTCAAGGCCCTGGAATACGGCGCGGTGGAAATTATCTCCAAGCCGAAGATTGGCACCAAGAAGTTCCTGGAAGAATCGAGCATCCTCCTCATCGACAAGGTCAAGGCCGCTGCCATTGCACGCCCCAGAAAGTTCAAGACGGTTCAGCCCATCAAGGTCAGCCCCAAGCTCAATGCCGACGCGATGCTGCCCATGACCCGCCCGCAAACCCTGACCACCACGGAAAAAATATGTCTGGTGGGTGCGTCCACTGGTGGCACCGAGGCCTTGCGCGTCTTTCTCGAAGCCCAGCCGCCCGGCTGCCCGCCCATCGCCATCGTCCAGCACATGCCGGAGCATTTCACCGCGGCCTTTGCCAGGCGGCTCGACACCATCTGCGGGATCAAGGTCAAGGAGGCCGAGGACGGCGACTCCATGTTGCGCGGCCAGGCCCTCATCGCGCCGGGAGACCGGCACATGCTGCTCAAGCGCAGCGGGGCGCGGTATTATGTGGAGGTCAAGGCCGGGCCACTTGTCTCGCGCCACCGGCCCTCGGTGGACGTGCTCTTTCGCTCCGGCGCGCAGTATGGGGGCAGCAACGTGGTGGCCGCCATCATGACTGGCATGGGCGACGACGGGGCCAAGGGGATGAAGGAACTGTTCGACGCGGGTGCCTACACCATTGCCCAGGACGAGGCCACCTGCGTGGTCTTCGGCATGCCCCAGGAGGCCATCAAGCTGGGCGGGGTGCGCAAGGTCATGCCGCTGCAAAATATCGCCGCCGAGATCGTGCGCACCTGCGGCTAGGGCAGACGTTTTACCGGGCGGTCTTCCCGGCGTGGCGGTAGGCCACCACCTGCACAGGCTCGGTGGTGATCATGCCCTCGTTCATCATGGTGTCCAGGGCCTCCATCAGGGGCGCGAGCCGCTCCGGATGATCGACGATCTCCACGACCACGGGCAGGTCCTCGGACAGGCGCAATATCTTGGTGGTGTGGATCAGGCTGTTGGCCCCGAAGCCGCTTTGGCCGCGAAAGACCGTGGCCCCGGCCAGCCCCATGGCCCGCGCCCGCTCCACGATGGCATCGGCCAGGGGCCGCCCGTTGTGCTTGTCGTCTTCGCCGATGTAGATCCTGATGCGCTCTGCTTTTTCCAGCAGTTTCATGGCGTTACTCCTATCGGTGCGGTCTGGTTACAGGCTAGAGCAGCCTGCCCAGCGCGATGCCGAGCAGGACCAGGGCCAGCCCGGCCAGGCTCTGGCCGACCACGTTGAGCAGGGCCAGGGCGTACTGGCCGAACTTGACCAACTCGGCTGTCTCGAACATGTATGTGGAGAAGGTGGTGAACGCGCCCATGAAGCCGCTCAGGGCAAGGATGCGCAGCCCGCTCCCCGGCAGCAGGCGGTTCTCGAAATATCCCCACACCGCGCCAAAGAACAGGCAGCCGGCCATGTTGACCATGAACGTGCCCAGGGGAAAGGCGGTGCCCGCCAGCCGCTGGGCCACGCCGGAGAGCCAGTAGCGGGACAGGGTTCCGGCTGCGCCGCCCAGCGAGAGATAGAGAATTTTCATACCCATGTGCATTGTCCTGGTGTGGTCATAGCAAGTCAAAGGAAGAAAGCCAATGGTCCTTGAATGCGAATTGAAATATGCGCACGCCGACCTCGGGGAGATGCGCCGTCGGCTTGAGGCGGGCGGGGGCGACACATCGGGCCGGTACTTCGAGTCCAACCTGGTCTTCGACCGGCCCGACCGCTCGCTCAAGGTCGCCGGGATTCTGCTCCGGCTGCGCTGGCGGCAGGGCCAGGCCGTGCTCACGGTCAAGCGCCCGCCCGCAGGGGAGATCGTCTCGTCCCTCAAGGTCTCTGAGGAGCTTGAGACCACGGTGGGCGATTTCGCCGCCATGCGCGCGGCCCTTGAGGCCCTGGGTTTTTCCGTGGCCTTTGCCTATGAGAAGGTGCGGGAGAAGTGGAAACACCTGGGCTGCACGGTATGTCTCGACCATCTGCCGTTCGGCGACTATGTGGAGATAGAGGGGAGCGAGGGGACAGTGCCCGGTTGTGCGGCGGCCTTGGGGCTTGATCCCGCCACCTCGACCAAGGCCACCTACCACGCCCTGAATCTGGAGCACCGGGCCGGGCAGGGGCTCGCGTCGGAGGAGAGTTTCGTCTTTTCCGAGGCGCAGCGGGCCTCTCTTGATGTGAAAATCGGGAAAGTTTAGGATTCGTCCCTCGACAGGCGGTGGAAACGAATTTATATTGGACTCTGAAGAATACCGAGGACCCGCGGAGAGCGACACCATGAGCGACCCTTTTACCGGTGACCGGACCAGCCCGGAGTTGTTTGACGAACGCGAGGTCAGGGAACCCCGGAAGTACAAGGTTCTTTTGCATAACGACGACTATACGACCATGGATTTCGTGATTGAGGTGCTTGTGCGGGTCTTTCGCAAGAGCGAGGCCCAGGCCATGGCGATCATGCTGGCGGTGCACAACGAGGGCTACGGCGTCTGCGGGACATACACCGCGGAAGTGGCGGAAACCAAGGTAGACATGGTCCACAGGCTGGCGAGGAGCGCGGGTTTTCCGCTCAAGTGCAGCATGGAAGGTGAATAGCTATGACGATGCTGAGCAAGGAGCTCGAAGGCGCATTGACGGCTGCGGTCAACGAGGTCAAGCGGCGCAATCATGAATTCCTGACGCTGGAACACCTGCTCTACGCCATATCCACGGGCGAGCAGGGAGAGGCTATTCTCGAAGCCTGCGGCGCGGAGATGGACAAGCTGCGCGATCAGCTCGGGAGGTTCTTTGTCGAGAACATGGAATCCCTGCCCGAGAACACCGAGACCGAGGTCATCCAGACCCTGGGCGTGCGCCGCGTGCTGCAAAGGGCCGTGTGGCAGAAAAAGGCCTCGGGCAAGAACGTGGTCGAGGTGGGTGACGTGCTGGCCGCCATGTTCGACGAGGAGGATTCCTACGCCGTCTATTTTCTGCGCACCCACGACGTGTCGCGGCTGGACATCCTGGAGTTCATCTCCCACGGCATGTCCGCGGGCGAGGAATGGAACGACCTGGGCGGCGACCGTCGCCCGTCCAAGCCCGAGCCGCTGGACGGCAGGCAGGGCGCCAAGAAGAGCCCCCTTGAGGAATACACGGTCAACCTGACCGACAAGGCCACCCAGGGGCTGATCGACCCGCTCATCGGGCGCGCCGAGGAGCTTGAACGCACGGTGCAGGTGCTCTCGCGCCGCCGCAAGAACAACCCCATCTTTGTGGGCGATCCGGGCGTGGGCAAGACGGCCATGGCCGAAGGGCTGGCCCTGATGATCGTCGAGGGCCATGTTCCGCCCGATTTCCTCAACTCCGAGGTCTATGCCCTGGACATGGGCTCGCTCCTGGCGGGCACCAAGTATCGCGGCGATTTCGAGGCCCGGCTCAAGAGCGTCCTGGCCCAGCTCAAGGCCACCAAGGGGGCCATCCTGTTCGTGGACGAGATTCACACCATCGTCGGTGCGGGCTCGGTCAGCGGCGGCAGCATGGACGCCTCGAACATCCTCAAGCCGCTGCTCCAGTCGGGCGAGATCCGGTGCATCGGCTCCACCACCTTTGAGGAGTACAAGAATCATTTCGAGAAGGACCGCGCCTTGTCGCGCCGGTTCCAGAAGATCGAGATCGCCGAGCCGAGCGTGGACGAGACCATCGCCATCCTCAAGGGGCTCAAGCCCCATTACGAGGACTTCCACGGGGTCAACTACACCCATTTCTCCCTCAAGGCCGCAGCAGAGTTGTCAGACCGCTACATCACCGACCGGCACCTGCCGGACAAGGCCATCGATGTCATGGACGAGGCGGGCGCGCTCTACAAGCTCTCGGCCCGCTCGCGCAAGGGCGACCGCATCAAGGTGGCGGACATCGAGAAGGTCGTGGCCCGCATGGCCCGCATCCCGGCCCGCAGGCTGACCGTGTCCGACCGCTCCCGGCTCCAGCATCTTGAGGACGACCTCAAGTCCGTGGTCTTCGGTCAGGACGAGGCCGTGCGCGCGCTGGCCAGGTCCATCAAGCGGTCGCGTGCGGGCATGCGCCAGTCAGGTCGTCCGGTGGGCTGCTTCCTGCTGACAGGCCCCACGGGCGTGGGCAAGACCGAGTTGGCCCGCCAGCTGGCCAAGGTACTGGGCATCAGCTTTCTGCGCTATGACATGAGCGAATACATGGAAAAGCACGCCGTGGCCCGGCTCATCGGCGCGCCTCCCGGCTATGTCGGCTTTGACCAGGGAGGCCTGCTCACCGAGGGCGTGCGCAAGAAGCCGCACTGCGTGGTGCTTTTTGACGAGATCGAGAAGGCGCACCCGGATGTCTTCAACATCCTGCTCCAGGTCATGGACTACGCCACCCTGACCGACAACAACGGGCGCAAGGCGGATTTCCGCCACGTCATCCTGCTCATGACCTCCAATGCGGGCGCGCGCGAATTGTCCAAGGGGGCCATCGGCTTCCAGCGCGACAAGGATTCGGACCGCAAGGGCGGGGCCATGAAGGCCCTTGAGAAGCTCTTCAGCCCGGAGTTCCGCAACCGGCTCGATTCCATCGTGGCCTTCAAGTCCCTGGAGCAGCCGGTCATGGAGATGATCGTGGACAAGTTCCTCAAGGAGCTGAACGACCAGTTGCAGGACCGGCGCGTGGTGGTCACCCTGACCTCCGAGGTCCGGGCCCGGCTGGCCGAGATGGGCCACGATCCGGACATGGGCGCGCGGCCCATGGGCCGGGTCATCCAGACCGAGATCAAGGATGTCATCGCCGACGAGCTGCTCTTTGGCGAATTGTCCAAGGGCGGGGTTGTCACCGTGTCCCTGGCCAAAAAGCCCGGCAAGTCGGGAAAGAAGGCAAAGCCCGCTCCGGACGGTTCCGGCGAGTTCGCGTTTTCCTTCGACCCCGTGGGGTCAGGGCAGTAGACCGACGGGAATAATGAAATCACGATCCGGGGCGGCGCGAGCCGCCCCGTTTCTTGGGGCGGCATGACCATCTACAGGCTGTTCGAGGAACCCATCTTTCCCGACCCGGAAGAGGCTGAGTCCGACGGGCTGCTGGCCGTGGGCGGCGACCTGAGCCCGCAGCGGCTGCTCACGGCCTACGCCAACACCATCTTTCCCTGGTATGGCGAGGACTCGCCCATCCTTTGGTGGTCCACCAACCCCCGGCTCCTGCTTTATCCCGACCGGTTCCACCTGCCGCGCAGCCTGCGCCAGGTGCTGAACCGGGGCGTCTTCACCTTTTCCATGGACACCGCCTTCGAGGCCGTGATCAGAGCCTGCGCCGCCTCCCCCCGCCCGGAGCAGCGGGGCACCTGGATCGTGCCGGAGATGGTGGATGCCTACATTCGGCTGCATGAGCTTGGTTACGCCCACAGCGTCGAGGCGTGGCGGGACGGCGAGCTGGCGGGCGGGGTGTACGGGGTGTCCATCGGCTCGGCGTTTTTCGGCGAGTCCATGTTTCATACGGTCCCCGACGCCTCCAAGGCGGCCTTTGCCACCCTGGTGGCCCAGCTTGTGCGTTGGGATTTCACCCTGATCGACTGCCAGCAGACCACCCCGCACCTGCAACGGTTCGGGGCTGTCGAGGTACAGCGGTTCCGGTTTCGCGCCCTGCTGCGCGAGGCCATCTCCCACCCTGGCCGCGAGGGGCGCTGGACGCTGGACCCGGTGCTCCCGGCGAGCCGGGACCGCTAATCCTCGGCAATGGGCGGGTGCCGGTTGAGGTCGTAAAACCCCTTGAGCGGGATGTCGAGGGGGTAGCTCGGAATCTTCAGGAATTCGATGAATCCGACGGTCTTGCCCGGCTCGGCCTCGGACAGGCCGCACAGGCGGGCCGGGACCGGGAAGCGCAGCGGCACGGAGCGGATGGCCGCAAGCCTTGTGGAATACTGTGCCTTCAGATAGTCTACGATGCGGTCGCGTTCGGCCTCGGTGAACGCCTCCATGACCACCCGGCGGCCCGCCTCGCCAGGGCCGGGACACTTACCCTCAAGCAGGGTCTCCCAGGGCAGGGACGCCTCGGCGGCCTCGTTCCAGACACATCTGAAGAGGTGCACTTCCACGTTCCGGCGTCCCTTGAAGCTCTTGACGACCATGGACAGGGTGTGGGCATAGGGGGTCGGCGGCGGGGACTGGTGGGTGGCGATGTCGATATCCATGACTTTTCTCCGGTTATGCTATTTTCGGGTATGGTTGATCGTTACGTCTTTTGACGGGTTTCCTCAAGCAGAGCGTGCAGTAATCAGATGCCACGATTCAGACTTGTCAGCGAGTTCACCCCCAAGGGGGACCAGCCGGATGCCATCGACCAGCTCGCGGCGGGCCTTGGGGCCGGGGTGCGCGATCAGGTGCTGCTCGGCGCCACGGGCACGGGCAAGACCTTCACCATGGCCAACGTGGTGGCCCGGCTCGACCGGCCCGCCCTGGTCCTGGCCCCCAACAAGACCCTGGCCGCCCAGCTCTATACCGAGTTCCGGGGGTTGTTCCCGGACAACGCGGTGGAGTATTTCGTCAGCTATTACGATTACTACCAGCCGGAAGCCTACCTGCCGCACTCGGATGTCTACATCGAGAAGGATTCGTCCATCAACGACGACATCGACAAGCTGCGCCACGCGGCCACCCATGCGCTGTTGACGCGGCGCGATGTGCTCATCGTGGCCTCGGTCTCCTGCATCTACGGCCTGGGATCGCCCGATTTCTACGCCAAGATGGTCATCCCGGTGGAGGAGGGGCAGGCCATGACCATGGAGTCGCTCCTCGGGCGGCTGGTGGAGATCCACTACGAGCGCAACGACTACGACTTTCATCGCGGCACCTTCCGGGTGCGCGGCGACGTGGTGGAGATCATCCCGGCCTACAGCCGCGAGAAGGCCCTGCGCATAGAGTTCTTCGGCGACGAGATAGAATCCCTGTCCGAGACCGACCCCCTGACCGGCGAGGTCCGGGACCGGCTGCGCAAGACGGTCATCTACCCCGGCAGCCACTTTGTCTCGGACCGCGACAACCTGGACCGGGCCGCACGCGACATCCGCGACGAGCTGCAACGGCGGCTGGCCGAGTTCAAGGCCGGGAACCGACTGGTGGAGGCCCAGCGGCTGGAGCAGCGGACCATGTATGATCTCGAAATCATCGAGGAGCTTGGCTACTGCAACGGCATCGAGAACTACTCGCGCCATCTGGACGGGCGCAGCAAGGACCAGCCCCCGGCCACGCTGCTTGATTATTTCCCCAAGGATTTCATTTTGTTCGTGGATGAGTCGCACATCGCCCTGCCGCAGGTGGGCGGCATGTTCAAGGGCGACCGCTCGCGCAAGACCACGCTGGTGGATTTCGGCTTCCGCCTGCCCTCGGCCCTGGACAACCGCCCCCTCAACTATGAGGAGTTCCAGGCGCGCATCGGGCAGGCGGTCTATGTCTCGGCCACGCCCGGACACCTGGAGCTCGATCTCGCCCAGGGCGTGGTGGTGGAGCAGATCATCCGGCCCACCGGCCTGCTCGACCCCGTGATCGAGGTGCGCAAGGTGCAGGGGCAGATTGACGACCTGCTCACGGAATGCAAGAAGAGGCAGGCGCGCGACGAGCGGGTGCTGGTCACCACCCTGACCAAGCGCATGGCCGAGGACCTTAACGAATACCTCAATTCCATGGGCGTGCCCTCGCGCTACCTGCACTCGGATATCGACACACTGGAGCGCATGGCCATTATCCAGGCCCTGCGCGCGGGCGAGTTCTTCGTGCTGGTGGGCATCAACCTGCTGCGCGAGGGGCTGGACATACCCGAGGTCTCGCTGGTGACCATCCTGGACGCGGACAAGGAGGGCTTCCTGCGCTCTGCCCGTTCGCTCATCCAGACCTTTGGCCGGGCCGCGCGCAACGTGGACGGTAGGGTGGTCCTCTACGCCGATGGTATCACCCGCTCCATGGCCGAGGCCATGGACGAGACGGCCCGGCGGCGCGAGCGGCAGCAGGCGCACAACGAGGCGCACGGGATCACCCCGACCACCATCCGCAAGGAGATGGGCAACCTCTTTGCGGACAAGAGCGAGGCCCGGCCCCAGGGAGCTGGCAGGCTCCCGGCCATCGAGGGAGTCCCTGCCGGGACCAGCGTCAAGGAGATGCACACGCTGGTCAAGCAGCTCGAACGGCAGATGCGCGAGGCGGCCCGTGAGCTGGAATTCGAGCGGGCCGCGGCGCTACGCGACCGGGTGGCCCTGATCCGCGGGCGCATTCTTGAGCTGGGGTAGGGGACTCTCATTCATCATGTTTGATTGTTTAATCTTTTAGGGCGAACAGAATTATGGCTTCTTCTGAAATCATCGACCGCGCGGCCTGGCTGCGGGAACGCATCGAACATCACAACCATCGTTACTATGTGCTCGACGACCCGGAGATATCCGACGCCGAATACGACGCATTGTTTCGCGAACTGGCGGCTCTTGAAGCGGCCCACCCGGAGCTGGACGACGCCAATTCGCCCACCCGGCGCGTGGGCGGCGAGCCTGCCGTGGGGTTCACGCCCTACGAGCATGCCCTGCGCATGTACAGCCTGGACAACGCCATGGCCCTTGACGAGTGGTTTGCCTTTGCCGAGCGGGTGTCCAAGGGGCTTGGCCGCAGCGAGGTGGCCTACTGGACCGACCCCAAGATGGACGGCCTGGCCGTGGAGGTCATCTACGAGGCCGGGCGGTTGGTCCGGGCGGCCACGCGCGGCGACGGCCATATTGGCGAGGATGTGACCCATAGCATGCGCACGGTCATGAACCTGCCCCTGGTCCTGCGCGGCCCCGACGTGCCGGATCTGCTTGAGGTGCGTGGCGAGGTGGTCATGTCCAATGCGGATTTCGCGGCCATGAACCAACGCCGCCGCGAGGCGGGCGAAAAGGTCTTTGCCAACCCGCGCAACGGCGCGGCAGGGGCCGTGCGCCAGCTCGATCCCAAGGTGGCCGCCTCGCGCCCGCTGCGTTTTCTGGCCTATGGCGTGGGGCGCGTGCAGTGGGGGTCGCCGCTCTTTGCCTGGACCAGCCAGCACGAGATCATGGCCGGGTTGGCCCGGCTCGGCTTCGCCGTCCCGCCCGAGGCCAAGCTGTGCGGCTCGGCCAGCGAGGTGGCGGACTATTTCACCCGGCTCATGGAGCTTCGGGCCGGGCTGCCCTATGAGATCGACGGCGTGGTGGCCAAGGTGGACAACCTGGAGATGCAGCGCGCCCTGGGCTTCACCTCGCGTGCGCCGCGCTGGGCGCTGGCCCTCAAGTTTCCGGCCCATCAGGCCCGGACCATGCTGCGCGACATCCGCATCCAGGTGGGCCGCACCGGCGTGCTCACCCCGGTGGCCGAGCTGGAGCCGGTGCCCCTGGCGGGCGTGATCGTGTCCAACGCCACCCTGCACAACAAGGGGTATATTGCCGAGCGCGATTTCCGCATCGGGGATACCGTGCTCATCCAGCGGGCGGGCGATGTCATCCCCCAGGTGCTCTCGGTCGATGTCGGGCAGCGGCCAGAGTCGGCCACGCCCTACGAGTTTCCGGCCATCTGTCCGGTCTGCGGGGGCGAGGCCCGCGAGGACGGCGAGGCCGTGCGCTGCACCAATCCCACCTGCCCGGCCAAGACCGTGCAGCGCATCATCCATTTCGTGTCCAAGGCCGGGCTGGACATGGAGGGCGTGGGCCGCACCTGGGTGCGTCGGCTGGCCGAGGACGGCGTGCTGGAGACTCCCGCCGATCTCTTCACCCTCGATAAGACCGCGCTGCTGCGGTATGAAGGCATGGGCGACAAGTCCGCCGACAAGTTTATCGAGGCCATTGACCGGGCGCGCCGGACAGCCCCGCTGTGGCGGCTCATCGCGGGCCTGGGCATCCGTCATGTGGGCGAGCAGACGGCCCGGACCCTGGCCGCCAGATACCGCGATCTCGACGCCCTGGCCCAGGCCGACCGCGACGAGCTTCTGGCCCTGGACGATGTCGGCCCGGTGGTGGCCGAGAGTGTTCATTTTTTCTTCAGGAGCGAGGAGACCCGCAGCCTGTTGCAGCGGTTTCGCGAGGCGGATTTCTGGCCCCTGGGGGGCCAGACGGCGGCCAACGTGGCCGATGCGGCCGGAAACGCGCCGCTGGCGGGCAAGGTGTTCATCTTCACCGGCAGCCTGCCGGGCATGACCCGCGATCAGGCAAAGCTGCTGGTGGAGGAGCGGGGCGGCGCGGCTGTGCCGTCCATATCCAAGAAGGTGGACTACGTGGTGGCGGGCGACAAGGCGGGCTCCAAGATCGCCAAGGCCGAGAAACTGGGGCTCACGGTCATTGACTTTGACGGGTTCATGGAATTACTCCAGGGACAGGACTGATCTTGCAACACGATACAAGGAGAGGCGCGATGGCTACCAATGTTGTCATTCTGGGCGCAAAGGGCCGCATGGGCAACACCCTGGTCAACATGGCCCTGGCGGATGAGGAACTGAATCTCGTGGGCGCGTGCGAGCGCGAGGGCAACGCCAGCGGTCTGGACTACGAGGGGTGCCATGCCTCGGACTGCCTGGATGAGCTGCTGCCCCAGGTGCCGGGCGCGGTGGTGGTCGATTTCACTGTTCCGGTCACCTCTGTGGCCATGGCGAAAATTGCGGCCCGGTTCGGCAACCCGGTGGTCATCGGCACCACCGGCCTGGACAAGACCCAGCAGGCCGAGCTGGCGGAAACGGCCAAACGCGTGCCGCTCTTCTGGGCGCCCAACATGTCCGTGGGCGTCAATGTCCTGCTCAAGGTGCTGCCCGCCCTGGTCCAGCTGCTCGGCCCGGACTACGACATGGAGATGGTGGAGACCCACCACAAGATGAAGAAGGACTCGCCCAGCGGCACGGCCCTCAAGCTGGCCCAGTGTTTGGCCGAGGCGCGCGGCTGGGACTACGACGAGGTCAAGCGGCACTGCCGCGACGGCATCATCGGCGAGCGGCCCGCCAGGGAGATCGGCGTGCAGACCCTGCGCGGCGGCGACGTGTTCGGCGACCACACCATGTATTTCTTCGGCCCCGGCGAGCGCATCGAGATCACCCACCGCGCCCACTCGCGCGACACCTTTGCCACCGGTGCCCTGCGCGCCGCCAAATGGCTGGCCGGGCAAAAGCCCGGCAGACTCTACACCATGGCTGACATTTTGTAGTTGGTCAGGAGTTTTCGGAATCGTCAGGGGGAGCCTTTGGAAGGAGGCTCCTTTTTTTGTTTGTTCGTGATTTTGTTTGTGCTTGCTTGTGTGACTATCAACGACGCGAAGCATTCTTTGCACACCATGTCGGCAGAAAAAAGATTTCCCTCAGTGTGCGTGTGTGTTATTTAGTCACCAAAAAGAAGGGTATGCTATGTATTACGCCGTAATTGGTTTCGATTCAAATGCTTGGTTTAAGCAAGAGACAGCCGAAATTGAATATCAAGGCTGTCAGCTACAGATAGTAAGAGAGAAGATGGAAGAACGTGAGGATGGGAGAAATCCAATTCCCATCTCTAATCAACTCATTATTCCTACAAGCGGAGATGCTGAGTATAGGTCTCATGAAATAGGGTTGGTTTTTTTAAGCGAGTTGTCTTGGTTATATGGCATTTCAATTTATTCAGTTGAACATGGTGGTGGCACGGTCCCCGTTCGTTACCTGACGAAGTTTGCAGGGCATCGCGGTGGACGGATAGTGGTAGATTTAAACTAGGGGCTGTGCCAGATAACTAGCCCATATACCTTCTAACCCACTGTTTCAGCTGTTTAAACTGACTTCGCGGATTGCTGTTATTAAAACGCCACTCGCATTCCTTTAAAAACAGAGAAAAATGCTTGGTTGGAATGCCGTTGAATTTCCTCATATGGCGTTTGGCCTGGTTCCAAAAATTCTCGATTCCATTGATGTGGTTGTGGCTATCTGCAAACAGCTTCGAGTGGTTGATTCGGAAGTGTTTGAATGCTGACACATCGAGGACATTGTAGCCATACCAGCAGTCCGAGTAAACCACACTGTCTGGCTGGATTCTTTCCTGAATAATGGGAAGCAAGGTTTTACCTTTTGCATCAGGAATCACCTGTGTATATACCTTCCCACCCCTTTTAAGGATTCCAAAAACAGGAACCTTACCAGCCGCCCCACGTCCTCTTTTGCCCTTTCGCTTGCCACCGAAGTAGCTTTCATCGACCTCAAATTCGCCAAAATCCATCCCTTCACAGGACTCTTCTTCCGCTATGATTTCCCGGAGCCGGTGAAAGTAATAGGCGGCTGTTTTGACGTTCACACCAACCAGATCAGCAGCACAACGAGCTGTCGTGCCGGCAACAAAATGTTCGATTAAACGAAGCTGCTTGTCCTTGCTCAAACGACTTTTTCGCATTGCCATACTGATAACCCAGAGGAGTTATCTGGTACAGCCCCTTAAACTATTACAAGCCAATGGAATTGAACGATAAGCAGCGACTTGCTGTCGGGCTTTACAGGGAAGGGCGAAGCAATAACAGTATTTTTTTTAAGTTCTTGGGGTTATTTAAGATACTTGAAATTCAAATGAATGGAGACCAACGTCAGCGATGGCTTAGGGAATACTTGGCGGACAAATGGCAGGGGTTTTCGTTTAAAGGGAAATATGAATATGTCCCCAGAGATCCGGATGATCTTCAATTTTTTATATACAAATATGGACGATGCGCCGTAGCTCATGCCAATAGAGAGCCTACGGTAGATATCCACAGTCTATTGGATTATCGCGTTATTGGCGTCTGCTACAATGTGATTAAACAAGCTGTAGAGTACTATATGGTGGAAGAATTGGGCATCCCTACGCTTTTGCATTACTAAGATAAAAAAAGATAAGGCGTTATATGCTAAGTGGAGGCTGTCAGCTCAGGTCTTCCTGCTGGCTCACGAAAATTTGTAAAAATTGACAATGTACTTTTTGCTCCCCCCAACCACCTCACAATATCGGCGACAACAGCCGGGCGAACTTGATCACGGTCTGGTAGGCCATGCTCTTGTGCAGGTATTCGTCGGTGCCGGTCTCCACGGCGGTGTCGAAGTCGGCCAGGAGCATGCGCTCGATCTGGGCGCAGAAGCTTTTGTCCTCGATGAGCATGGTCATCTCGAAATTAAGGCGGAACGAGCGGTTGTCGAGGTTGGCCGTGCCCACGGCGGCCAGTTGGTCGTCCACCAGGAAGACCTTCTGGTGCAGGAACCCCTTGGTGTAGCGGTAGACGCGGATGCCGGGCACGCTGTTCAGGTCGTGCAGGCTGGAGAATCCCGCCAGATAGACCAGCAGGTGGTCCGCCTTTTCCGGCAGCAGGATGCGCACGTCCACCCCGCGCATGGCCGCCAGTTGCAGCGCCTTGGTCACCGCGCTGTCCGGCACGTAGTAGGGGCTGGCGATCCAGAACCGTTTTTTGGACGCATTGATGGCCCGGATGAACATGAGGGAGCAGGACTCCAGCTCGTCCACCGGGCCGGAGGCCAGGGTCAGCACATCGGAGTTGCCCGCGGACTTGGGCATGGTCATGTCGAGGTCGTAGAGTTCGCGCGTGGCCCAGTACCAGTCCTTGGTGAAGCTCAGGCGGATGCCGAGCACAGCCGGGCCGGTGATGCGCAGGTGGGTGTCGCGCCAGTGGCCGAGCTTCTTGGACAGGCCGAGGTATTCGTCGCCCACGTTGTGGCCGCCCACAAAGGCGGTGTGGCCGTCGATGATGACGATCTTGCGGTGGTTGCGGAAGTTGAGCTGGAAGCGGTTGCCCCGGCCTTTGGTGGTGTGGAAGGGGCGCACGTCGATGCCCGCGTCGGTCATGGACCGCCAGAACCTGGCGGGCGTGGTGTGGCAGCCGACCTCGTCGTAGAGGAACTTGATGCGCACGCCCTGGGCCGCCTTCTTGAGCAGCAGATCGCGCAGGCGGATGCCCAGTTCGTCCTCGCGGACGATGAAGAACTGGATGAGGAGGTAGTTTTTGGCAGCCTCGATGCCGTTGAATATGGCCTCGAAGGTGGTCTGGCCGTCCACCAGCAATTCCAGGTCGTTGCCGCCCACAAAGGGGATTCCGGCCAGGGTCTCGAACGAGCAGCGGGGCGCATGGGGCTGGTTGCGTTCGGACAGGGCCTTGACCTTGGGCAGGTCGTGCCGGTCCTTGACCATCTCCCTGAATTGCCGCTCGCCGGTGCGCATGGCGTCCACGTAGCCGTGGAATTTGCTGCGCCCGAATATCCAGTACAGCGGCAGGGTGACCAGGGGAAAGGTGACCAGGGAGATGGCCCAGGCTATGGAACCCTGCGGGGTGCGCGTGTCGCGCACGGCCATGATGGCCGTGATGATGGCCAGGATCTCGGCGCAGGTGTAGAACAGGCTGAAAAAGGCGAGCATGAATTGGATGTCGGCGGATTCCATGTGTCATGGGTAGCAGGTTTTTGTGCAAAGAGGAATCCGCGCCCTTGCCCCTGACGGAGAATTGTGGTCTGCATGCGCGGTGCCAGAAACTGCGCGATGTGAGAAACTGCGTGATGTGGAAACAGGTGCGATGCGCGAATTGAACCCCAAAGAGCATCCCTTTGTGGCGACCCCCAACCGGGCCCTTGTCCGATTGGCCCTGCCGGTGCTTTTCTCCCTGGTGGCCGAGCCGCTGACCGGGCTGGCCGACACCGCCTTCGTGGCCCGGATGCCCGGCTCCGAGCCTGTGGCCGCGCTGGGCATCGGCACCGTGGCCTTCTCGTCCATCTTCTGGGCCTTCACCTTTCTTGGCATCGGCACCCAGACCGAGGTGGCCCAGGCCCTTGGCCGAGGCGATCGCGGTCATGCGGCCAGGGTGGCCTCGCTGGCCGCCTTCATGGCGGGCTGCATCGGCGTGTGTCTGATGGCCGGGTCCATCCCGTTTCTCGATCTGTTTGCCGGGTTGCTGGGCGCCAAGGGCGATGTGGTGGACTATTCGCGCCAGTACATGTTCTACCGGCTGCTGGGCGCGCCCGCCGTGCTCGTCTGCCTGACCTGTTTCGGGGCGCTGCGAGGGGTGCAGGACATGCGCACGCCGCTGCTGGTGGCCGTGGGTATCAATGTGCTCAACATCCTGCTCGACTGGCTGCTGGTCTTTGGCGCCGGGCCGGTGCCGCCCATGGGCGTGGCCGGGGCGGCCATAGCCAGCACCATCAGCCAGTACGCCGGGGCGGCCTGGGCCCTGGCCGCCGTGTCGACCCGGCTGGGGCTGACGCGCCGGGTGCGTGGCGCGGGCGCGGCCAAGCTCGTGCGCATCGGTGGCGATCTCTTTGTGCGCACGGGCGTGCTCCTGGTCTTCCTGGCCCTGTGCACCAGGGTGGCCAACAAGGCCGGGGCCGACCAGGGCGCGGCCTATCAGGCCATCCGCCAGTTCTTCATCTTCACCGCCATGTTTCTCGATGCCTTTGCCATCACCGGCCAGAGCCTCGTGGGCTATTTCATCGGCGCGGGCGACCTTGCGCTGGCGCGCCGCGTGGCCGGGCGTGTCTGTCTGTGGAGTCTCGGCACCGGGCTGGCCCTGGCCTGCGCCATGCTCCTGGGCGAGGCCACCGTGGCCTGGCTGCTGGTGCCGCCTGCGGCGATAGGCGTGTTCGGCCCGGCCTGGATAGTGGTCTCCCTGATGCAGCCCGTGGGCGCGCTCTCCTTTGCCACGGACGGCATCCACTGGGGCACAGGGGATTTTCGCTATCTCAGGAACGCCATGGTCGTGGCCTCGGTGCTCTGCGGGGGGATCGTCTGGTCTTTCGAACTGGTGCAGCCGCCGCATGTGCTGGTCGCCATCTGGCTGGTCTCGGCATTGTGGACGCTCCTGCGGGCCGGGTTCGGTCTGGTCCGCATCTGGCCGGGCATGGGCAGCGCGCCCCTTGGACGCAACGCGCGGTAGCCTCGCCCGGACGGGCGGTTCAGGGTTTCGTCACCAAAACAACACGGTATAACCCTTGTGTTTGCTCTTAAGGAAACGTAGACATTGGCGTAAGGAATTCAACACCACCCATGCATATCCCCATAGACCCGGTGCGCTTCGCACCCCTGACGGCCTGCCTGTTCAAGGCATGGATCCGCTCCATGCGTTTCACCATCAGCCCCAACCTGGACCGGGTTCTGGCTCTCCACGCGAGCGGTCAGCGGCTGGTCATCGCCCTGTGGCATGACGAGTTGTTTCCCATCGCCGGATACGGCTGCGTCAACATAGCTGGCCTGATGGGCATTGTCAGCCCCAGCAAGGACGGGCAGTTCGTGGCCAGCCTCATGGAGAGCCTGGGCCAGACCACGGTGCGTGGCTCAAGCTCCAGGGGCGGCATGCGCGCGCTGCTTGAGGCCAGGCGCGTCATGGACAGCGAGAACCGGATGGCCGTCTTTGCCGTGGACGGTCCCCGCGGGCCGCGTCACGAGCCCAAGGACGGGGTCGTCTTCCTGGCCCAACACGCCAAGGCCATGATCGTGCCCATCCGCGCCTTTTCGGACCGGGCCAAGGTGTTCGACAATGCGTGGGACAGGTTCCAGCTTCCCTATCCCTTCTCCCGCTGCCGGATGGCGGTGGGCGACCCCTATTCGGTGACGCCGGAAAAGCTGGATGCGGCTGCGTTGGCCATGGAAAGGGCCAGACTGAAGGAAAGGCTCGACGCCCTCGCGTGAAGTGGGCCGGCCTGGGATGCGGTGATGCCGATCAGTGCTCGGCCAGATAGTTGAACATGAAGGCGTAGGCGCGGCGCATCTCTGTTTCGAGATCGCGCAGATGGGTCCGGGCCGCGTCCATGTCCGACGCCTTGGAGGCGTTTTCGAGCAGCAGGCAACAGTCGCGCACGCGCTCCACGCCCATGGTGGCCGCGCCGCCCTTGAGGGCGTGGGCCAGATGGCGCAGCTTTTCGACATCGCGCGTTTCCAGGGCGTCCCGGATCGCTTCGAGGCGTTTTGGCTCCTGGGAGATGAAGACCGTGAACATCCGCTTGAGAAACGGTGTTTTCCCGGCCATGGATTCCAGGAATTTCGGGTTGATGGCAGCAATGCCTGTTGTGCCCATGGCTGTTTCCTATCCCTTGACGCAGATCAGGGGGTGTGTCCTTGCCACGGGGACGGCCAATCCGGCCCCGGCGGCGCTGGCTATGACTTCATCTATATCCTTATACGCCCCTGGCGCTTCCTCGGCAATACCCCGATCAGAAAAAGTGCGGATGAAAATCCCATGGTGCTGCAGGGTGTCCACTACGTCGCGTCCCTTGAAACGGCGTCTGGCCTCGGTGCGGCTCAGGCTCCGGCCCGCGCCGTGGCAGGCCGAGGCAAAGCTCCGGGCCTCGCCCTCGGCGGTTCCGGCCAGGATGTAGGAGGCGGTGCCCATGGAGCCGCCCACCAGCACGGGCTGGCCCGTGGCGCGCAGTGTGTCCGGCAGCTCAGGGTGGCCGGGGCCAAGAGCGCGGGTGGCCCCCTTGCGGTGCACGAAAAGGGTCTGCTCCTTGCCCTCGGCCAGATGGCGCTCGGCCCGGCAGGTGTTGTGGGACACATCGTAGAGCAGGTCGAGGCGGGCCGCGGGGAAGAGGTCGGCAAAGACCCCGCGCACCAGGTGGGTGATCACCTGCCGGTTGGCCAGGGCGCAGTTGATGCCTGCCCGCATGGCGCCGAGGTAGCGGCGGCCCGGCTCCGAATCAATGGGCGCGCAGACCAGCTCGCGGTCCGGCACCGGCAGGTACGGGTTGGGCGCGGCGGCCTTGCCCTTGCGCCGCGCCTTGGAGCCCGGAGCCAGCTCGTCGATGAAGTCCTGCCCGATCTGGTGGCCCAGCCCGCGTGAGCCGCAGTGGATGGAGATCACGGCGTCGCCTTCTCTCAGGCCAAAGGCCGCGCCCTTGTCGGCGTCAAGAATCCTTTCGATCCATTGCACTTCAAGATAGTGGTTGCCTCCCCCCAGGGTGCCGAGCTGGTCGCGCATGCGCTCACGGGCGCGCGGCGAGACGTGGCCGGGCATGGCTCCTGGCATGCGGCCATGGTCCTCGATGCGGGCGAGGTCGGCTGGCAGGCCGTACCCACGGCCCACTGCCCAGGCTGCGCCGCCTTCGAGCATCTGCGCCATTTCGTCGCCTTTGAGGATGATCCTGCCGCCCTGGCCCACCCCGGAGGGGACGGCGTGGAACAGGGCGTCGGCCAACGCCTCGCGCCGGGCCAGGATGTCGTCGCGGGTCAGCCCGGTGAGCAGGGTGCGCACCCCGCAGGCGATGTCGAACCCCACCCCGCCCATGGAGACCACGCCGCCCCTGGCCGGGTCAAAGGCGGCCACCCCGCCGATGGGGAATCCGTACCCGGAGTGGGCGTCCGGCATGGCCATGGCCGCCCTGACGATGCCCGGCAGGCAGGCCACGTTGCGCAGTTGGGTCAGGGCCTGATCCTCCATGGCCCGCACCAGCTCAAGGCTGCCATAGACAATGGCCGGGACGCGCATGTCGCCGGTCATGGGCAGATGCCACTGGAAGTCGTCGTGCCGGATCAGGCCGTGCAAGGTCATGTTGATCTCCTGTCTGTGCGTGAAGCGGGAGCATACCCCGGAGAGGGGAGAGGGTAAAGCGCCGGGCGAAAAAAAAGGGGGAACCCGAAGGCTCCCCCTGGAAGTGGTGCAAGAAGGCCTAGAGGTCGTAGAGTTTGTCGCCGGCAATGACGTTGATGCCGTTCTTGAGCAGCAGCTCGATGCCCTGGTCCGTGCGGTCAAAGCGGAAGATGAGCACGGCCCGGTCGCCGCTCTGGGTGACGAAGGCGTACATGTATTCCACGTTGATGCCTTCCTCCTGGAGCATGCTCAGGATGGCGTGCAGCCCGCCCGGCTTGTCGGTGATCTCCACGGCCACCACCGAGGTGCGGCCTACGGTGAAGCCGTTTTCCTTGAGCTTGGTCTTGGCGGTCTCGAAGTCCGAGACGATCAGGCGCAGGATGCCGAAGTCCGAGGTGTCGGCCAGGGACAGGGCGCGGATGTTGACATTCGCCTCGCTCAGAAGCCGGGTGACCTCGGCCAGCCGACCGGCGCGGTTTTCGAGAAATATGGAGAGCTGATCTACTTTCATGGTGGTGTCCTCGCTCGTTGGCATGGGTTAACCTTCGTTCCTCTTGTCTATGATGCGCTTGGCCTTGCCCTCGGAGCGGGCGATGGTCTTGGGCTCGACCAGCTTGACCTTGGCCGTGACGCCGAGGAATTCCTTGATGTTCTTGGTTACCTTTGATTCCGCTCGTTGTAAATTCTTAATCTCGTCCGAGAACATGGATTCGTTGACCTCCACCTGGACCTCCAGGGTGTCCATGTTGCCCTGGCGCGCGATGATGAGCTGGTAGTGCGGGGTCAGCCCCTCGGTCTCGATGAGGATGGACTCGATCTGGGACGGGAACACGTTGACGCCCCGGATGATGAGCATGTCGTCGCTGCGGCCCGTGACGCGGCGCATGCGGGCCGTGGTCCGGCCACACCGGCAGGGGGTGGCGTTCAGGGTGGTCAGGTCGCGGGTGCGGTAACGGAGCAGCGGGATGCCTTCCTTGGTCAGGGTGGTGAAGACCAGCTCGCCTTCCTCGTCGGGAGCCTTTTTTTCGCCCGAGTCCGGGTCGATGATCTCGGCCAGGAAGTGGTCCTCCTGGATGTGCAGACCGTCCTGGGCGTCCTCGCACTCGATGGCCACGCCCGGCCCCATGACCTCGGACAGGCCGTAGATGTCGATGGCCTTGATGCCGAGCTTGGCCTCGATGTCGCGGCGCATCTCCTCGGTCCACGGCTCGGCCCCGAAGATGCCGATGCGCAGGGGCAGCCTGCGGATGTCGATGCCCATTTCCGCCGCGCTCTCGGCCAGGAACAGGGCATAGGAGGGGGTGCAGCAGAGGACGTCGGATTCGAAATCCTTGAGCAGCATGACCTGCCTGCGGGTGGCGCCGCCGGAGATGGGCACCATGGCCGCGCCCAGGGTCTCGCCGCCGTAGTGCGCGCCGAGGCCGCCGGTGAACAGGCCGTAGCCGTAGGCGTTGTGGATCATGTCCCTGGCCGTGGCCCCGGCAGCCACGAAGGAGCGGGCCATGAGCTGCCCCCAGGTCTCAAGGTCGCGTTTGGTGTAGCCGACCACGGTGGCCTTGCCCGTGGTCCCGGACGAGGAGTGGATGCGCACGATCTGGTCGCGGCTCACGGCGAACATGCCGAAAGGGTAGTGGTTGCGCAGGTCCTGTTTCTCGGTGAAGGGCAGGAGCCGGACATCTTCGAGCTTGCGGATGTCTGCGGGCTTGAGCCCCTTCTCGTCGAATTTCTTCCTGTAGAAGGGCACATTG
Source organism: Pseudodesulfovibrio aespoeensis Aspo-2 (assembly GCF_000176915.2). Lineage (NCBI taxonomy): Bacteria > Pseudomonadati > Thermodesulfobacteriota > Desulfovibrionia > Desulfovibrionales > Desulfovibrionaceae > Pseudodesulfovibrio > Pseudodesulfovibrio aespoeensis. The sequence goes on along the minus strand of NC_014844.1, from coordinate 1,982,763 downwards.
GCATAGACCCGCTCGCACAGCGCCTGGAGCCGTCTGAGCTGGAGCTTTTCGAGCTCCTCGCGGGGCAGGGTTTCGTTCTTCACGTCGAAAATCATGCTGCATCCTCCTTGGCCGGTCCTGGACCGAAATGATCAAAATGGAAAAACCACGGTCCCTCAAAGCCCGTGGTCCGTCGCGGCGTCACCTGTTGTCCGCTCCCCACGCCAGTCAGCCGGGGAACGCGCGCCGGAAATGGCGCGGGGACAGGGATAATTTCATAGCCGGGACTTTGCCCCATGTCCCGGATCGAGTCAAGCGGTTATGCGCTTTGCAGCGACCGGTCCGGGCCGAAATAGCCGGTCCTGCCGGGCCTCGGGGGTGGACGCGCGTTGCGGGATGGGGCACAGTCATCTTCACACGACATGCATCCGTATCGCAGGGAGGGGGCATGGACTTCAGGGAACTGGTGGCAGGGAGCCGCACCCGGCGCATATTCGACGAATCCAGGCCAATGGATGTGGACACCCTGGCCGTGCTGGTGGATCTGGCCCGCCTGACCCCATCGGGCAGGAACAAGCAGCCGCTCAAGTACGTGGTGACCGCCGACAGTGCCCAGTGCGCGGCGATATTTCCGCTGCTGGGCTGGGCCGGGTATTTCAAGGAGTGGCCCGGACCGGGGCCGGGCGAGCGGCCCACCGGCTACATCGTGGTCCTGCTCGACCGGGACATTGCCGACTCGCCGGGCTGCGATCACGGCATCGCCAGCCAGACCATCATGCTCGGCGCGGCGGAGTTGGGATTTGGCGGTTGCATCATCGGCACGGTCAACCGGAAGAAACTGGCTGAACTGCTCGATTTGGCGGACCGTTTTGAAGTGTTGCTCGTCCTCGCCCTGGGTGTTCCTGCCGAGGAAGTGGTCATCGAGCCCCTTCCCTCGGACGGCAAAATCGAGTATTGGCGCGGCACGGACGGCAGGCACCATGTGCCAAAGCGCAGTCTCGACGAACTGATCGTCGGTCGCCATCCCGGCGGCGCGTCGGGTTCGTGATAACCTCATTCAAGTTGGATAAATGAAAAAAGAAAACAAATTCAGTGTGATGTCTGGCCGTGAGAAGAGCCTGATCCTGGCCGAATGGCTGGACGAGAAGCAGGGCATGGATGTTGTGATCATGGACGTGGCCCGGATGAGCTCCGTGACCGACGTGACCGTGATCGTTTCCGCGCGCGGCATGAAGCACGCCCAGGCCCTGGCCGACGCCGTGCTGGCGCGCGCCGCAGAAAGCTCCATCGAATTCCTGAGCATGGAGGGCTACCAGTCGGGCGAGTGGATTCTCATGGACCTGAACGACGTGCTCATCCACATCTTCCAGGGCGAGTTGCGCGATTTCTACAACATCGAGGGCATGTGGTCCGAAGCCCCCAGGATTCCCTACACCGCCTAGTCTCCGGAGAACCAGATGGCCGAGCCCAAGAAGACCCTGCTGCTCATCCTCGATGGGTGGGGCATCGCCCCGGACAGTGAGGGCAATTGCGTCAGAAACGCCGTGACCCCGCACCTGGACCGGCTGCTGGCCGACTATCCGTCCACCCGGCTGGCCTGCTCTGGCCGGGCCGTGGGGTTGCCCGACGGATTCATGGGCAACTCCGAGGTGGGGCACATGAACATCGGGGGCGGGCGCGTCATCTATCAGGACATGACCCGCATCGACATGGCCATCGAGGACGGCTCCATCATGGAGAACGTGGCCCTCAAGGAGCTCATGGCCCGGACAAGGGCCGGGAGTGGGCGGCTGCATCTCATGGGGCTGGTCTCGGACGGCGGGGTGCACAGCCATCACAACCACATCCACGCCCTGCTCGAAATGGCCCGGCGCGAGGGCGTGGCCGAGGTTTTTGTCCATGTCTTTCTCGACGGGCGCGACACGCCGCCCTCAAGCGGGCTTGAGTACACGCGCCAGTTGATGGAGCGCATGGACACCCTGGGCGTGGGCCGGGTGGCCACAGTCTGTGGCCGGTACTGGGCCATGGACCGCGACAAGCACTGGGAGCGCAACCAGGTCGCCTACCGCGCCCTGGTCTGTGGCGAAGGCGTGGTCATGGCTGATCCCCTGACCGGCATCCGGGCTGCCTACGGCGCGGGCGAGACCGACGAGTTTGTCAAGCCGGGCGTCATCGACGGGGTGAACGGGACCATCGGCGACGGCGACGGCCTGTTCTTCTTCAATTTCCGCGCGGACAGGGCGCGCCAGATCAGCCGGGCCATCTTTGATCCCGCCTTTGGGGAGTTCGAGAGGCCCACGGTCCCCCGGCTGGCCGGGTTTGCCACCATGACCCGGTATGAGGAGGCGTCGCCCCTTCCGGCGGCCTTCGCGCCCCAGAGTTACGAGGGCACGCTGGGCGAGGTCGTGTCCGGGCTGGGCCTGCGCCAGTTGCGCATCGCCGAGACCGAGAAATACGCCCATGTGACCTATTTCTTCAATTGCGGGCGCGAGGAGCCGTTTCCGGGCGAGGACAGGGTGATGATCCCCTCGCCGCGCGAGGTGGACACCTATGACCTCAAGCCGCAGATGAGCGCAGACGAAGTGGCTGACGCCCTGATCGCCCGGCTGCCTGACCATGACCTGTGCGTCTGCAACCTGGCCAACCTCGACATGGTGGGCCATACCGGCATCATGGACGCGGCCATTGCCGCCTGCGTGACCGTGGACCATTGCGTGGGCCGTATCGTCGATGCCGTGCTGGGGCTGGGCGGCCGGGTGCTGCTGACAGCCGATCACGGCAACGCCGAGCAGATGCTGGCCGAGGACGGCACCCCGCACACGGCCCACTCGACAAATCCCGTGCCCCTGGTCCTCATCGAGGAGGGATGCCGTGGCGCGACCCTCGACCAGGGCATCCTCGGCGACATCGCCCCGACCATTCTGGCCCTGTGGGGAGTGGACGCCCCGGCTGCCATGACCGGCAGGAACCTCGCAAGCAAAGGATAATCACTGCCATGTCCGCATCCAAAAAGCCCCTGACCCCCGTGAAGCCCGCAGGCATGGAGCTGATCTTTCTCTACCCCTGCCCCCATTGCAACCGCGAGGTGCCGCTCATCGCGCCCTCGCGTCCGGCCATGGCCCAGTGCGACGCCTGCCGCGAGAATTTCCCCATCGTGCCGGTGGACGACAGGACCATCCGCTACTTCAAGCTCATCCTCGCGGGCGGCAAGGCCTCCATCGATCCAGACTTTCTCTAGTGGGTCGGAGCCCTTCCCGGCCTGAGCCCCAAGCGGGCCACCCGCATGGAAAAAGTCCATATATTCATGCATGGATTTTTTCTTGATAATCTCTAGACTTTTCACTCTTCGCTGAAATTATTGAATTAGATTGACAGCGCTCCCTTTGCCCTGCCATCTGCGCCGTGGCACGGCTTTGGCCCCGCATTTGCTATGGCTTCCCATCAGACGGATTGAAATTCATACGGGGAAGTGATGCAATGAAGATCGAAAAGACAGTCCTTTTGGTAAGATGCGTGTCTGTCACAGCGGTGTTTGCCAGGGTGGTTGCCGGAGCCGTGCCTGCTCTTGCGGCATCGGATGAAGTGACAATTCTGTCAGCACAGGTGGACATGCTGACCTGGGCGCTGGTCGGGGCCGGGCTGCTGGCAGTGCTTGGCACGGTCCTGGGAGCTGTGGTTGCTTCCAGGAGAACAGCAAATAAATACAAGGTGTTGACGATTTCGCTGCAAAAGATCGCGGCAGGCGGGACCACGGTGGCCCTGCCCAAAGCCAGTGATGACAATATTGGTGAAATGGTCAAGGCCGTAAACCAAATTGTCAGTTTCGTTGGTGATTTAGGGAAGCGGCTCGGTGCGAGCGAAAATGTAGCCCGCGAGGCGTCCGACAAGGCGCGCTCGGCCCTGGACATGGCCAATGGGGCGCGCGAACAGGGCGAGGCAGCGCGTTGCCATGGGCTGCTTTCCGCAGCCGAGTCGCTGGATGTCTCGGTCCAGGCCATTCGCGACCAGTCGCGGCTGCTCGACACGGCCTCGGTCACGGCCAGCCAGGGGGCTGCCGACCAGCAGCGATACATCTCCGAGGCCGCCTCGGCCATGGAGGAGATGAACGCCTCGGTCTCGGAAACCGCTTTCAACGCCGACGCTGCGGCGGCGGATGCCGAGCGGGCCATGGAGTATGCCCGAAACGGCGCCGGGGTCGTGGCCCGGACCCTGTCATCCATCCGCTCCGTGGCCGACAATTCCCAGTCGCTGGCCGAGCGCGTGACCGGCCTTGGCAGTCAGGCCGAGGGCGTGGGCAAGATCATGGGCGTCATCTCCGACATTGCCGACCAGACCAACCTGCTGGCGCTCAACGCGGCCATCGAGGCGGCGCGCGCGGGCGAGGCCGGGCGCGGGTTCGCCGTGGTGGCCGACGAGGTGCGCAAGCTGGCCGAGAAGACCATGGTCGCCACCCGCGACGTGGGCGTGGCCATCGAGGGCATTCAGAGTCAGGTGCGTCAGACCATCCGCGGTGTGGGCGACATGAGCGGGCTGACCGATGCGGCAGCCGCCTTGGCTCAGGAATCGGGCGAAGCCCTGGACGAAATCGTGACCTATGCGGGGACCAGTGCGGACCGCATCCGGGCCATTGCCTCGGCTGCGTCCCAGCAGTCCATTGCCAGCGAGGACGTGACCCGGACCATCGCCGAGGTCAACACCATCTCCGCCACCACGGGCGAGGCCATGGCCGAGGCGGCGCGGGCCGTGACCGCCCTGGCCGGGCGGGTGGAGGACCTGGCCACCATGACCGACATGTTCCGGCTGGTGGGCAAGGGCAAGGTGCAGGAGGTCATAGGCGGCCTCGCCGCGTCGCGTGATATCCAGAGCCGTGATCGGGCCAGCATGGAAGAGGCGATGCGCCGCGCCCTGCGAGCCAATGAATTCCTTGAACTCCTCTATATCACGGATGAAAAAGGGCGGCAGCTGGTCAGCAACATGGGCGGCAGGGTCACCGGATACAGCGAGGACAGGAACGCCTACGGCTCCTCCTGGGCCTCGCGCCCCTGGTTCACCGGGGCCATGGAGAACCGGACCTTCTTTATCTCCGATGTCTATGAATCGTCCGCCTCGGGCGAGAGCTGCATCACCGTGTCCAGCCCGTTCCTTGACAGGGATGGCCGGATCATCGGAGTCATCGCCGCCGACGTGCGCGTGGGCTGACGAAAGCAGCGAGGGATATCGCGAAGACCATCAAGGCAGGGAGGGCGGCGCGCCTTCCCTGCCTTTTTCATTTGCTCTCTTGTCGATGCCTTGGGCCAAGCTGCATCAGGCCGTTGCCCGCGATGATGAAGCCCAGACCCAGGAGGGTCGAGGGCAGGATGTCCTCGCCCACCAGGAAGTGGATGAAGACCAGGGAGAGGAAGGGCGAGAGAAAGATGAGGTTGGCCACCCGGACCGTGCCGCCGCCTTCGGGCATGGCCGCGTATTTCATGGCCGTCAGCCACATGGCGAAGGTCACGCCCATCTCGAAGATGCCGACATAGGCCGCGCCGAGCAATCCTGCCGGAGCCAGGGGCGGCAACTCGGAAAAAACCAGTGTCGCCAGCAGGATGAGGGGCAGGCCGAAGGCAAAATTGAGGAACAGCCCGGTCACGGGATCGAGCGTGCTGCGGGTGTTGAATATCCAGTACAAGGCCCAGATGACGGTGGAACCCAGGGCCAGGGCCACGCCCAGCGGGTCCGAGAAGGTCATGGACAGGGGATCGCCATGGGTGGAGATGACCACCACGCCCGCGTAGCTGACCGCGATGGCCGCGCCGTCCCTGAGGCCCATGCGCTGGCCCAGCAGGGGCACGGACAGGAGCGACAGGGTGATGGCCCAGGTGTAGTTGAGGGGTTGCGCCTCCTGGGCCGGGAGCCGGTCATAGGCCATGAACAGGATTATGTAGTACAGGGCCGGATTGAGCGCGCCGAGCAGGGCGCACCGGGCCATGTCCCTGGCTGTGACGCGCCGCAGCCCGCCAAGGCGGCCCTGGATGGCCAGGATGGCTGCCAGGGCGAGCAGCGACGCCATGCAGGCGCACAACAGCAATTGGAGCGGGTCGAGGTGGCGCAGGGTGAGTTTGAAGGCCGAGGCCACGGTGGACCAGACGGCCACCGTGGCCAGGCCGAAGAGCAGGGCCTTTGTCCGGGCGTTCACGGGTGTAGTGCGCTCCGGATCAGAGGATGACGTGTTTTTTGATGTAGGTCACGGCTTCCTTGGCATCGTCGGTGACAATGAACAGGTCCAGGTCCTCCTCGTTGCAGAATTTGTTGGAGACCATCTGGTCGCGGAACCAGTCAATGAGACCGCTCCAGAACTCGGTGCCCATGAGCACGATGGGGAACGGCTTGATGCGGTGGGTCTGGATGAGCACCAGGGCCTCGGCCAGTTCGTCCAGGGTGCCGTAGCCGCCGGGCAGGGCCACGTAGGCCATGGCGTATTTGATGAACATCAGCTTGCGGATGAAGAAGTAGCGGAAATCGCACCGGATGTTCATGAAGGTGTTGTTGTGCTGCTCCATGGGCAGGTGGATGTGCAGGCCGATGGATTGGCCTCCGCTCTCAAAGGCGCCCTTGTTGCCCGCTTCCATCAGGCCTGGCCCGCCACCGGTTATGACCGAGAACCCGGCCTGGGAGAGCATCATGGAGAGCAGCTCGGTCTGCTTGTACAGGGGATGTTCGGGCTTGACCCTGGCCGAGCCGAACATGGAGACAGCCGGGCCGATTTCGGACAGGGTCTCGAACCCGTCCACGATCTCGGCCATTATCTTGAAGAGTCGCCAGGACTCCTGCATGGAAAGGTCGTCGATCAGGTATTGCTTGGAACGGTGAATCATGAAATCTCCTTGCTGCTTGATTATGGGATGCCCTGAGGGACTTGTTGCCTGATTGTCGATTATGGGGCATGTAGACCGGGGAGCGGCGACCGGGTCCCGCCATCCGCAACATTCCCAATACACCGATTTTTTCCCTTTCGGAAGCGGAGAATTCCCGCAGGTTCCGGTCGGAGGGGAAGCACGAGGATTCTGATGAAAATCACATTCATGGGCGCAGCCCGGACAGTCAGCGGTTCCTGCTACATAATTGAGTGCGCGGGCAAGCGGTTTGCCGTGGATTGCGGCCTGCACCAGGGCAACCGGGAGATCGAGAAGCGCAACTGGAATCTGGACCAGTACGGGCCGAAGAAGCTCGACTTCATCCTGCTCACCCACGCCCATATCGACCACAGCGGCCTGCTGCCTGGCCTGGTCTCCAAAGGGTTCAGAAACCCGGTTTACTGCACCGCGCCCACCAGGGATCTCGTGGAGATCATGCTGCTCGACAGCGCGCACATCCAGGAGATGGAGGCCGAGTGGAGCAACCGCAAGTCACTGCGCACCGGCTCCAAGGCGGGTAAGCCCCTCTACACCATCGCTGATGCGGAAAACGCCATCCCGCTGCTGGCCACAGTGGAGTATGACAAGGTTTTCGAGCCCGTTCCGGGAGTCCGGGTGGTCTACAAGAACGCCGGGCACATCCTCGGCTCCGCCTTCATCGAGATCGAATACATTCACGAAGGCAAAAAGACCAAGGCGGTCTTCTCCGGCGACCTGGGCCGCCCGGAGCAGCTCATCGTGCAGGATCCGGACGACATGGAGGCGGCGGACTACATCTTCCTCGAATCCACCTACGGCAACCGCAACCATCCCGACGACGAGCACAGCCTCGACGAGTTGGCCAAGGCCATCGATTACAGCTACAAGAACAGGGAAAAGGTCGTCATTCCCGCCTTTGCCGTGGAGCGCTCCCAGCAGATCATCTACAGCCTGTTCCTGCTGCGCAAGCAGGGGCGGCTGCCTGCCGACATGCCGATCTACCTGGACAGCCCCCTGGCCATCCGGGCCACGGAGATATTCCGAAAGCATCCTGAATTCTATGACGAAAAGACCCAGGAGTTCATCCGCAACGGCGAGCACCCGCTGGACCTGCCCAACCTCCACTTCACCGAGAGCCGGGAGCAGTCCCAGGCCATCAACGAGTCCGTTGGGCCGGCTGTGGTCATCTCGGCCAGCGGCATGGCCAACGCGGGCCGGGTCAAGCACCACCTGCGCCACAATCTGTGGCGGCCCGGTGCCAGTGTGGTCTTCGTAGGCTGGCAGGGTGTGGGCACGCCGGGGCGCAAGATTCTCGGCGGGGCCAAGAAAATCCGCCTCTTCAACGAGGAAGTGGCTGTCGCTGCCAAGATATTCACCATCAACGGGTTTTCCGGTCACGCCGGGCAGGACGACCTGCTGGGCTGGCTGGGCACCATGCAAGGCAGGTCGGTCAAGGTCATCCTCATCCACGGCGAGGCCGAGGTGCAGAAGGAATTCGCCAGTCTGATCACCGCGAGGTATGGGTTCGAGGTCCACATTCCTGAGTACATGGAAGAACTTGAACTGACTCCGGGCCGCGAGATGGAGGCCGTGGTGGACATGGCCGTGGCCCGTCCCCGCGTGGATTGGGAGTTCCTGATGCGCGATTCCGAGAACCTCTACGAGGAGCTCAGGCAGCGCGTCAAGGATGTCAGAAACCGTCCGTGGGTCGATCAGGTGGACCTGCGCGACAGGCTGCTCGATGTCAATCGCAACCTCGTGGCGCTCATCTCGGAGATGTAGCCGGTGCGCGTGGTCGGCGGCCAGTTTCGGGGGCGGTCCATCAGGACCTGCGAGGGGCCGGGCTACCGGCCCGCCACCATGAAGGTGCGCGAGTCGATCTTCTCCATGCTTGCGGCCAGGGGTGCGGATTTCACCCAGGCCCGGGTCATGGACATGTTCGCGGGGAGTGGCAGCCTGGGCATCGAGTGTCTGAGCCGGGGCGCGCTGCTGGCCTGGTTCATCGAGAAGAACGCCAGGGCGGCGGGATTGATCCGCGCCAACCTTGCCGATCTCGGGGTGGGAAAAGATCGGGCCAGGGTGGTTGCCAAGGATGTTTTTATGCTATTGTCAAAGCCGCCGCAGGCTCCGTTCGATCTCATTTTCATCGATCCGCCCTACGGCATGGACCTCCTGCTTCCGGCCCTGGAAAAGGCGCTGGCGACCGGCTGGATCGCCCCCGGCGCGTTCGTGCTGGCCGAGGTCGAGGCGGCCATTGCCGCGCCGACAACCGGCCCTGTGGCCGCGATGGAACTCGTAACCGACCGCGAATACGGTCAGACCAGGATACTTTTATGGCGGAACTGAACCCACGGCTGGCAGTCTACCCCGGAACCTTCGACCCCTTGACCATGGGCCACGTCAGCCTCATCAGGCGCGGGCGCAAGGTCTTTGACGAGATCATCCTGGCCATTGCCGGAAGCACGCCCAAGAAGACGCTTTTTTCGCTGGAGGAGCGGGTCGCCCTGGCCAGGGAGGTCTTCCGCGACGACCCCCACATCATCATCGAGCCCTTTGACAGCCTGCTCATCGATTATGTGGAAGAGAAGGGGGCGGGAGTCATCATGCGCGGCCTGCGCGCCGTGTCCGACTTCGAGTACGAGTTCCAGATGGCGCTCATGAATCGCAAGCTCAGGCGCGAGATCGAGACCGTGTTCATGATGACCGATTTTCGCTGGATGTACCTCAGTTCGACCATCGTCAAGGAAGTGGCCCAGTACGGGGGCGATGTCTGCGGGCTGGTCCCCGGCCCGGTGGTCAAGGCCCTGAACGTCAAATTCGGCCTTGGATACGGCTGCGGGGAAGGGGTGTGAGCCGGTCGTGACCGCGTCGTCTTCCAGTGCCGTCCCGGCCTTGGTCCCGCCCATCATCTGCCTGCTCGGCCCCACGGGCACGGGCAAGACCGCCGCGGCCATTGCCGTGGCCCGGCGCATGCCCGCCAGCGTCATCAATTTCGACTCGCGTCAGGTGTACGCGGATTTTCCGATCATCACGGCCCAGCCGGATCAGGAGGAGCGGGCGGCCTGCCCGCACCTGCTCTACGGGTTCCTGCCGCTGACCGAGCGGATGACCGCGGCCCGGTTTGTGGAACTGGCCATGGAGGCCATTGCCGGAGTGCGCGACCAGGGGCGGCTGCCCATCCTGGTGGGCGGCACCGGGCTGTATCTGCGCTCGCTGCTTTCGGGCATGGCGCCCATCCCAGAGATTCCGGCGGACATCCGCCGGGCCGTGCTGGAACGGATACGGGCCGAGGGACCGCAGCGGCTCCATGCCGAACTGGAGCAGGCCGATCCCGACTACGCGGCCAGGATTCATCCCAACGACACCCAGCGCAACGCCCGCGCTGCCGAGGTGCTGCTGGCCACGGGCCGGACCATGACCTGGTGGCACACCAGCAGCGAGCACACGCCCGCGCCGTTTGCCGCGCTCAAGATCGGCATGCGCCTCTCCCTCGACGAGTTGGAGCCGCATCTGGCCGGACGCGTTGACGCCATGCTGGCTGCCGGGGCCGTGGACGAGGCGACGCGGGCCCACGCCAAATGTCCGGACCCGGAAGCGCCGGGCTGGACCGGCATCGGCTGCGCCGAGATGCTGGCCTATCTGCGCGGCGAAACCACCCTGGAGCAGGCGCGTTCCCTTTGGGTGCGCAACACCCGCGCCTATGCCAAACGGCAGCTGACGTGGTTCGCCAAGGAACCCGGCATCCGCTGGTTCGCGCCGGGGGATGGCGGGAGCGTGGCCGACTGCGTGGCCGACTGGCTGGCCAATCGGCAGGTTGGTCCGGACGATTAGCTCCCGGCGATCAGACCCAGTTGCATCGGGGTGAGGTGCCAGTTGAGGATGCCCCTGTCGCCGGTTTTCGGCACGACTATCTGCATCAGGCAGCTGTTATCAAAGGAAAGCTCCAGTCCCTTCACGCCCAGCAACTGGGCGGCGGTCACCGCCAGCGAGGGCAGGTGGCCTGTCACGAGGATTGAATCCAACCCTTCGTATCCGTTGATGAAGTCAAGGGTGTCGTCGGCCTGGGCCATGGGGTTGAGGGCGTCTGTCACGGCAATGCGGGAGAGGGGATAGCCAGTGGCCTCGGCCATGATCTCGGCGGTTTGCAGCGCGCGGGCCTTGGAGCTGGTCGCGATCAATTGGAAGCGCAACCCAAGGGCACGTGCCGCCCTGGCCGTTTTCATCGTCTGCTCGCGGCCCACGGGGCTGAGTGGCTGGTGGCGGTTGAGTTCCTGCGACAGGCATTGGCCGTGTCGCATCAGGTGTATGTGCATGGCGGCTCCTGTTGAGTTGCCCAGTGCGGCCATGCTAGCATCCGGGCGGAGCTGCCGCAAGCGGCTTGCGGAAAAGCGGCAGGCACGATACATGCGTGACTGCTTTTGCGGGAGCCGAGCGCGGTTTCCGCACCATGATCCGCGCAGCTTGAGAAAAAAAGCTTGAGAAAAAAAGCTTGAGAAAAAAAGCTTGAGATTAAAGCTTGGGAAGGACGCTTGAGACATATGCATTCACTGCGGTTTTTTCTTGTCCTGACGATGATCCTCGCGCTTCCGGCCTGGGCTTGGGCCTTGCAGGGCTATGTCCAGCCGGTGGGCGATGGGGGGACCATTGCCTGGGGCAGCGGCGAGGTGGCGGTGGTGCGCCCGCTCGGCGGCCATGCCGGTGATGGGACAGACGGGGAGAGCGGCATCGATGTTGGCGGCGAATCCTCCTCGTTCGCGCTGCGTCTTGCCGCCACCCAGGCGCGCAAGCAGTTGATCGACATGATCCTGGCCGTGCGCATCGACGCCAGGGGCACGGTGAGCGCCTATCTGGCCGACGAAGAGGACGCCACGGCCCGAGTGCGCGGCATTGTCCAGAACTCACCCCTGGAGCGTCCGACCGCGGTCGGCGAGGCCGGTGACATCCGCGTCTTCGAGCGTCTCCGGGGCAAGCTGGCCGAGGTCATCCTGCCCACCACCATCCAGTTCCAGAGCGGCATCGCGCCCAGGATGTCCACCTCCATGGAGCAGAACATGGCCTTTGTCGACCAAGTGCCTGAAGAGGCGGGCGTGGGCACTGCGGGTTATACCGGCGTGATCGTGGACGCCCGCGGGTTGCAGGTCACTCCGGCTCTGGCTCCGGTCATTTATGGGCAGGACGGCCTTGGGGCCTATGGACCGTTCCTGGTCAGCCGGGCCAATGCCATAGACAAGGGTGTGGCCGCCTATGCCGTCACCGACGATCCCGCGTCGCTCCGGGAGCGTGTGGGGGACAGGCCGCTGGTGGTGCGCGCCCTGAGCACCTTTGGTTCGTGGCGGACCGATCTTGTTATTTCGTCGCCCATGGCCCGTCTTGTCAGGGCCATGATGCAGGTGGGCGACGCGGTGGACAACTGCCGCGTGGTCATCGTCCTTGATCCGCCTGCCGGGTCTGCGGACGCGCCCGGTGCGCAGCCCTTTGCAATCGAATCCGGGGAATCCGGCGCGGGGCAGCCCGCGAAAGAGGAATGAGCATGCGGATGATTCGGATATTTTTGACGGCTCTCCTGGGGCTGTGCCTGTGTGCCGGTGTTGCGAACGCGACCAGCGTGCGGGTGTTCAAGCCGGGCGAGGCCGGGGTCTCGCCCATGGAGCTGCGCAACCGGGCCATGGCCGAGGGGTTTGCCCAGGCCGTGCTCGACGAGGCCCGCCTGATGCTCCCGGCAGAGCTTGACGAGGCCAGGGCAGAGTTTTTCCGCCGGTACATGGTCGATTACTCCAAGCCCTATGTTCAGGGTTACAATATCCTCTCTTCCGAGGCCATAGACGCCGGGCTGATCCTCAACCTCGACGTGATCATTGACAAGACCGCGCTGCGCGACGGTCTGAAGCGCATGGGTTTGATGGCCACCGTGCTCGCGCCCCAGCCCGCATCCCTGACCCTGCCGCAGAACCTGGGCGACGAGGAGCGCGCCACCCTCGCGGGCCTCGTGGCCCTGTCCGGCATCCGGCAGGAGTCCGTGACCTCGCCCGTGCTTGTTCTGGAAAAGGGGGCAGGCAATGCCTACACGGCCCGGCTCGACTCGGACAACCGCACCTGGACAGCCCATGGCAAGGATTTGTCCGTGGTCTGGTTCGACATCTGGGGCCACTATTTCACCAGGGCCGAGGTCAGGGATGCCAGGACCAATCACTACGAACTGTCCGTGGTTGGCTGGTTTTCGCCCGATGCGGCCCTGGAGTTCGACCGTGTGCTCCGCGAGTGGGACTCTGCGGTGCAGGAGGTGGAGCTGGTGGAATTGGACATGCAGTCCTCCGGGGTCGGCGCGAGCTGGAGTGTGCGCGTCATCAGCGGCGAGCGGCTCGATTCGCTGCTGCTCGGCTACCTGCCCCAGCGCGGCCTGAGCCACCAGTTGACGCAGCAGGTCGGACGCTAGCGGTTCCACGTTTATTTGAGACAAGCCCCCGGAGCCGTTGGCTTCGGGGGCTTGTTCGTTTGCGGTCTCGGTCTGGGAAAGGGCGAAAATAAAGCCCGGCTGCCAAGGCAGCCGGGCATGAAAAGTCCGACGCGGGTCGTTCTGTGAGTCTAGTCTTTCTTCTCGTCTGTATCTTTCTTTTCTTCTGATTTCGGGGTGATATCAATTTCATCGGGTTCGTTGGTGGCCTTCTTGAAGTTGCTGATGGCCTTGCCGATGCCGCCGCCGATTTCGGGCAGTTTCTTGGCGCCAAAGATGACCAGCACGATGACCAGGATAATCAACAGTTCCCATACTCCGAATCCGCCGATCATAAGAAAGCCTCCAAATGGTGTTGATTCTTCAAGCCGTGAATTGTCAGGGCTATACACCCCCGTCATTGTCAGGTCAAGAAGATGGCTCTTTTCTCATGACAGCGGGGTGGGGTGCCATCCTGTTGCGCCTTTACAATTGCCCGTCAGGGCCTTACACCTTCCAGACGATGTGGAGGGCGGCCCGCGGGCGGCCTTGAGGGAGAGCCATGGCTGACATCCTGCCCATGCCGGGGGCTTTGTGCCGGCATCATACCATGGGGCGTTGCCTCTACGAGGAGCATCTCAATCCGGGATACTCCCTGGCGTGGCGGTGCCGGGTGCTCATGCGCTGGGAGTCGGCCTTTGACGACTTCCTGGTCCGGGCCGAGCTTTTCGGCGTGGGCCAGGACGTTGCGCCCGATCTGTGGGAGCGCCGGTTCGAGCGCGTTGCCCGGAGCTTCGACTGCGAGGGCTACGCCCTGTGCCGCGAGGCCGAATCACCAGCCTGCGCCCATGTGTGCGAGGGGATCTGCCGCCTGGCGCTCCCGGTGTGCGAGGGCCGGTGTCGCCATTTCCAACTTCCTGAAGCGAATAGAGAACCCAGTCAATCGAAGTGAGGAGCCGTTCCATGCTGCTGTCATTTCCCCATATGCACCCGATTCTTTTCCCGGCTGCTCCCGTGCCGGGGCTGCGATTCTTCGATCCGGGCATGACCGAGGCCGTGTCGGAGAACGGATTCAGGCCCGAAGGCCTGCCCCTTGACCCCAGGACCGCGGCTTCGCTCATCCGCGACTGCATCAGCTTTGGCGAGCAGTTCAAGGATCCTGCCGAGATGGCGTATTTCGGGGCCACGACCCCGGACGAATTCTATGACGGGACGCCGTCCTCCATCCAGGCCCAGCTCCTTCAGCGTTTTGGCGACGGCGAGGGGGCGGTGGAGGAGCGCGCTGCCAAGGCGGCCCGCGCCCAGGCCCAGTTCGTCCTGCTTCTGGGCTGGTTCTTCGAGGAGAAGATGATTGAGCTTCAGGGTCTGGAGCAGGGCGTGCGCGATTCGTGGAGGTCCATGGACACCACCCTTGGTCTGGACGACGAGGACCGGGGCGAGGAGCGCATGGTCACCCTGGGCCAAGCCCACAGCCACATCGGCGGCGTGCCCGACGGGCAGGCCATACCCCTGCCGTGGCAGCGCATGGTCGAGGCGCTGCCCGTGTTCCTGCCCGGCGACGCGGTCCTTGTCTGCGCCGATCAGGGTATCATCGCGTCCTGGCTGGCGGACGGCCTGCCCTTTGAACTGGCGGACCCCGGACTCGGACTGCCCCATGGCGCACGCGCGGCCACACTGCCCGCCTGGCGGCTGGCCGGGCGGCGCAAGGCCTCGGAGGCGATGCCCGCAGCCGACCGCGACCTCTGTGTCGCCATCATAAGCTAGCCACGAGGAGACAGCATGGCCCTGGCCAACCAACTCATGAATCCCTGCCTGTTGCGGGGACTCAAGTGCATCATTTTCGACTGCGACGGGGTGCTCATAGACTCCTTTGAGGCCAACATGCGCTACTACGGCATGATCAAGGAGCGGCTCGGCCTGCCGCCCCTGACCGACGAGGAGAAGTCCTACGTCCACACCCGCACCCACAAGGACTCGATCCGGTTCATCGCGCCGGGCGAGCTGTTCCGGCAGGCGTGGGCCGTTGTCCAGGAGTTCGACGCCAAGACGCTTCTTCCTTATCTCAAGCGTTCCGAGGGCATCCGGGAATTCCTGTGGTGGCTGCGCAACGCGGGCTTCAAGCTGGCCGTGAACACCAGCCGCACCGACAGCATGGGCATGATCCTCAAGCTCATGGACCTTGAGGGGTTCTTCTTCCCGGTCATCACCTCGGGCAAGGTGGCCACGCCCAAACCCCACCCCGAAGGCGTGCACCGGATCATGACCGCCCACCGGCTTGCTCCGCAGGAAGTGGCCTACATCGGCGACTCCCACGTTGACGAGAAGACGGCCAGGGCCGCCGGGGTCCGCTTCTGGGCCTATCGCGACGCGACCCTCCAGGCCCAGGTGCACATCGAGAGTTTCTGGGAGATCAAGGCGGCCATGCAGCGCAGCTACAAAGGGCTGCTGCCCACGCATTAGGACTTGATTCTTGCACCCTGGTGTGCGAAATTAACACCATTGACATCATTGGCGGATACGGAAAATTATCCTGTCTTTCTGGAGGCTTCATGGACTTGATTGTCCGCGCTATCGCAACCGTTCTCGGCATCGTTCTCAACGCCTACTTCTGGATCGTCATCATTTCCGCCCTGCTTTCCTGGGTGAATCCCGATCCCTACAACCCCATCGTGCGTTTCCTGCGCGGCATCACCGAGCCGGTCTTCTACAAGATTCGAAGCTGGATACCCTTTGCCGTGGTGGGCGGGTTCGACCTTTCGCCCATCATCGTCATCCTGGCCATCAAGGTGTGCGAGATCGTCGTGGTCGGCAATCTCCTGCGCCTTGCCTATTCAATGGGCAGCGGCCCCATGATGTAACTCCTTAAATCAGGGAGGTTTGTCGTGACCGTTTCCAAGATCGATTTGCTCAACAAGCAGTTTTCGAGAGGTGTGTTCGGCTATTCGCGCATGGAGGTGGAGCAGTTCCTGCTGGAGCTGGCCGAAGTCCTGGGCGAGTCTGCCGATGCGCAAAAATCGATGCGCAAGAAGATCAAGCAGATGGAGCAGTCGCTCAAGGAGTATCGCCAGCGCGACGAAACCCTGCGCGACACCCTCATGAGCACCCAGAAGATGGTGGACGACCTCAAGGTGGCCGCCACCAGGGAGGCCCAGCTGATCCTGGACGAGGCCCGCGCCAAGGCCGACTCCACCGTCCAGAAGGGCCACAACCGGCTCGCCCAGATCCACGAGGAGATCGAGGACCTCAAGCGTCGGCGCGTGCAGTTCGAGGTGCAGCTCAAAGGGCTGCTCAAGTCCCACCTGGAGATGCTCGAAATGAGCGATCCGGAGAAAAACAAGGTCGAGGAGCTTGAATCCAAGCTCATGTATCTCAAGAAAGTCGACTAAGGCGGGATTGTCATATTTCCCTTCCAGAATATGTCAGCAGATGCAGGGACGGATGGCGCATCGCCGTCTGGGTGCAGCCCGGAGCGCGCAAGAGCGAAGTCGCCGGGGTCTACCAGCAGTGCGTCAAGATCCGCCTGTGCGCCCCTGCCGTTGACAACAAGGCCAACAAGGCCCTGGTGGCCTTTGTGGCGAGTGTCTTGAACGTGAAGAAGAGCCAGGTGGTCATCGAGTCGGGCCAGACCACCCGCAAGAAACTCCTGGCGCTGAATACGGTGGCCGAACCTGACTGGACAGGACTCTGTCCGGTCGGCAGCCCGCAATAACCCGTTAAAAAGGAGCGGTACATGGAAGCCAAAGACCTTGAACTCATCGAGAAGCACGGGGCCGAGGATGCCGAACTGATGGCTTTGTGGGATCAGCATGTCGTGTACGAAAAAATGATCGACAAGCTCGAAGCCAAGTCGTTTCTTTCGCCCGTCGAGTCCCAGGAAGTGAAGGAACTCAAGAAGAAGAAGCTGGCCGGCAAGACCCGGTTGCAGTTGGCGCTGGACAAATACAGGACCCTGGAGGCGTAGCATGAAGTTGACCGGGGCCCAGATCCTGCTCAAGTGTCTGGAAAAGGAAGGCGTTGAGGTCATGTTCGGCTTCCCCGGCGGAGCCGTCATCGACATTTATGACGAGATACCCAACTCCACGGTGGAGCATATCCTGGTCAGGCACGAGCAGGGCGCCATCCACGCGGCGGACGGCTACGCCAGGGCCACCAGGCGGGTGGGGGTCTGTCTGGTCACTTCCGGCCCCGGAGCCACCAACACCGTCACCGGCATTGCCACGGCCTACATGGATTCCATCCCGGTGGTCATCCTCACCGGTCAGGTGCCGCGCGCCCTGATCGGCAACGACGCCTTCCAGGAGGTCGACATCGTCGGCATCACCAGGCCGTGCACCAAGCACAACTATCTTGTTCAGGATATCGAGGATCTGGCCGCGACGGTCAAACAGGCCTTTTATCTGGCCCGTTCGGGCCGTCCCGGCCCGGTCCTCGTGGACCTGCCCAAGGATGTCATGCAGCAGGTGGCCGAGTTCCACTATCCCGAAACCGTGCAGATGCGCAGCTACAACCCGACCAGCAAGCCGCATGTCGGGCAGGTGCGCAAGGTCATGAAACTGCTCAAGAAGGCGCGCAGGCCGCTCATATACTCCGGCGGCGGCGTGATCACTTCGGGCAGCCACGAGGATCTGACCTGGCTGGCCCGCAACCTGCGCATCCCGGTCACCTCGACCCTGATGGGGCTGGGCGCGTTTCCGGGCGACGACGAGTTGTTCCTGGGCATGCTCGGCATGCACGGCACCTTTGCCGCCAACATGGCCGTCAACAACTGCGATCTGCTGCTGGCCGTGGGCGCGCGCTTCGACGACCGCGTCACTGGCAAGGTGGACACCTTTGCCCCCAAGGCGACCATCATCCACATCGACGTGGACCCCACCTCCATCCAGAAGAACGTGTCGGTTCACGTGCCGCTGGTGGCGGACTGCAAGGCGGCCTTGGCCGCGCTCAGGAGCGAGTCCGAGGCCTCGCTCGACGAGTTCGACTGGGTGGCGGACCACAAGGAATGGGTCGATCAGGTCCAGGCATGGGGCAGGGAGCATCCCCTGACCTACAAGGACGACGACATCATCATCAAACCGCAATACGTGGTGGAGAAGATTTACGAGATCACCAAGGGCGACGCCATCATCGCCACCGAAGTGGGCCAGAACCAGATGTGGGCCGCCCAGTTCTACAAGTACACCAAGCCCAACACGCTGCTCACCTCGGGCGGGCTGGGCACCATGGGCTATGGCTTTCCCGCGGCCATGGGCGCGCAGCGCGCCTTTCCCGACAAGCTGGTCATAGACATCGCCGGCGACGGCTCCATCCAGATGTGCATCCAGGAGATGATGACCGTGGTCTGCAACCGGCTGCCGGTGAAGATCGTCATTCTCAACAACGGTTACCTCGGCATGGTCCGCCAGTGGCAGGAGCTTTTCTACAAGAAGAACTACTGCGAGACCTGCCTCGACGCCCAGCCCGATTTCGTCAAGCTGGCCGAGGCCTACGGGGCGGCGGGTTTTCGCGTGACCGAAAAGAAGTATGTCGAATCGACCCTTCGCGAGGCCTTTGCCCTCGACAAGCCGGTCATCGTGGACATCCGGGTGGCCAGGGAGGAGAACGTGTATCCCATGGTCCCCGCCGGTGCCTCGCTTACCGAGATGCTGCTCGTTTAGGAGAATGACGATGAAGAAACACACCCTTTCCGTGATGGTTGAAAACGAGCCGGGCGTCCTGTCCCGCGTGTCCGGCCTGTTCAGCGGTCGCGGCTTCAACATTTACTCTCTCAACGTCGCTCCCACCCTGGAGAAGGGCGTCTCGCTCATGACCATCGTGGCCGAGGGCGACGACCAGATCATCGAGCAGATCGTCAAGCAGCTGCGCAAGCTGGTGCCCACCATCAAGGTCAAGGATCTCACGGAGATGAAATCCGTGGAGCGCGAGATGGTCCTGATCAAGGTCAATGCCGAGGATTCCAAACGGGCCGAGATTCTGCGCATTGTTGACATCTTCCGGTGCAAGGTTGTAGACGTCAGCATCGACGAGCTGACCATTGAGGTCACGGGCGATCAGGGCAAGATCGGCGCATTGATCAGTCTCCTGGGCCGGTTCGGCATCAAGGAGATTGCCCGCACGGGCAACGTCGCCATGCAGCGTTCCATGCAGATCGACCTATAATCCACGACCATGCGTGTGCCGGGCCGGGGGATACCCCTTTGCCCGGTGTTTTTGCGCGTTTACATAACAACCTGAAATTGCGGCCCATCGTGGCGAAAAATATCGAGGAGAAGACCCCCATGAAAGTGTATTACGAGAAAGATGCCGACCTGAGCCTGCTCAAGGACAAGACCGTGGCCATTGTCGGCTACGGCAGCCAGGGCCATGCCCACGCCCAGAACCTGCGCGACTCCGGCATCAATGTCATCGTGGCCCAGCGCCCCGGCGGTCCCAACTACGATCTGGCCAAGGAGCACGGCTTTGCGCCCATGTCCGTGGCCGATGCGGCCAAGCAGGCCGATCTGATCATGATCCTGCTCCCCGACCAGTACCAGGCCGAGGTGTTTGCCGCCGACATCCTGCCCCACCTCGAAAAAGGCAACGTCATCGCCTTTGGCCACGGCTTCAACGTCCATTTTCAGCAGATCGTGCCGCCCAAGGGCGTGGACTGCATCATGATCGCTCCCAAGGGCCCCGGCCACCTCGTGCGTCGCACCTACACCGAGGGCGGAGCGGTTCCCTGCCTGGCCGCCGTGGCCAACGACGCCTCGGGCAAGGCCATGGACATCGCCCTGGCCTATGCCAAGGGCATCGGCGGCACCCGCTCCGGCGTCATCGAGACCACCTTCAAGGAAGAGACCGAGACCGACCTGTTCGGCGAGCAGGCCGTGCTCTGCGGCGGCCTGACCGAGCTGTGCAAGGCCGGGTTCGACACCCTGGTCGAGGCCGGGTACCAGCCCGAGGTCGCCTATTTCGAGTGCCTGCATGAGCTCAAGCTGATCATTGACCTGATGTACGAGGGCGGCATGGCCAAGATGCGCTACTCCATTTCCGACACCGCCGAATACGGCGACTACGTCACCGGCCCGCGCATCATCACCGAGGAGACCCGCGCCGAGATGCGCCGTGTGCTCAAGGACATCCAGACCGGCAGGTTTGCCCGCGACTTCATCCTCGACAACAAGGCCGGGCAGGTGGGGCTCAAGACCATGCGCCGCATCGGTGCCGAGTCCCAGATCGAGGAAGTGGGTGGCCGCCTGCGCAAGATGATGAGTTGGTTGAAGAAATAACCGGCTGCCACTCAACTGCCGTTTCACGACGGATATCCAGGGCGGTCCCGTTTCGGGGCCGCCCTTTTTTTTGTGCAGATTCCTCTTGACGCGCCAAAATGGCGGCCTTAGAAGTCCCTCTTCTCAATTTTCGAGAGGGAAAAACAATGATGGAAAATGTCCTGTTCCTGGGAGCCCTTGTGTTTCTGGCCGAGGTGGCTGTCCTGACCCTTGGCACGGTTCGGACCATGGTCACCGTGCTTGGCGAGTCCAAGGCTGCCTTTTGTCTGGGCTGCCTTGAGATGACCCTGTGGATTTTTGGCACCTCAGCGGTGATGCTCAAGGTGGGCGAGGAGCCCTTCCTCGGCTTCTGCTACGCCCTGGGTTTTGCCTGCGGCAACGTGGTCGGCATCATGGCCGAGAAGAAGCTGGCGCTGGGCAACGTGGTGGTGCGCATCATCAGCGCCTGGCACGGCGCAGAGATTGCCAGGGCCATCCGGACCGCGGGATTCGGCATCACCACCGTGGCGGGCGAGGACTCCGCCGGGCCGGTGACCGTGCAGTTCGTGGTCTGCAAGCGCAAGGACATGAGGCTCGTGCTGGCCGTGGCCAGGGCGGCGGACCCCGACTTTTTCCACACCTTCGAGGTGGCTGGCGGGGCAAGCGATGTTCCCAGCCCGACCGGGAGCCGTGTCTCCAAGGTGCTCGGCCCCATCCGTCGGCTCGTGCCCCAGTGGTAGCCAGAGTGGACTGTTTCAACATTCTGACGCCCGGTCCGCTGATGCGGACCGGGCGTTTCTCATTGTCATGGACCGGGGCGGGTTACGGCAGCCGGGTCAGGAATTGCCGCATTTCGGTATTGAAGGTGTCTGGTTCCTCGTAAAAGGGCATGTGGCCGCTGCGCTCCAGGATGACGAAGCGCGCGTCCGGGATGGACCCGGCCACGAACCGGCCCGTGGACGGGCCAAAGCACATGTGCCTTGAGCGGCCATACACGGCCAGTCCGGGCAGGGTGACGGTGGGCAGGATCGGGGTGTAGTCGCGGGCCACGTAGTCCTGATAGATGGCTGCGGCAGTCTGGTCGGTCGCCAGCAGGTGCTCGTCGCGCATCCAGCGCAGGGCGTGGGCCGGGGCCTGCCCGGTCAGGAACATTTCATTGATGAACCGGACGCCGAACCCGGCTCTGTCCCTGGTCATGGCCTCCATGTCCTCCCTGACCGCTTCCGGGCCGAGGCCGCGATAGCGGTGGGTGTTCCAGGGGGCGTCGGCCATGGGGTGGGGGCTGCTCTCCACCAGGGCGATGCCGGAGAGCCTGTCGCTGCCGAATTGGTGCCAGTATTCCAGGACCACCGCGCCGCCCATGGACCAGCCAGCCAGCACCGCCCCCTTGATATCCAGGGCGCGGATGACCTCGCGCAGATCGCGGGCGTAGCGGGGCATGGTGTGGCCCCGCAGCTGGGTGTCTGACCTGCCGTGACCGCGCAGGTCGAAGGTGACGACCTGGAAGGCGTCGGCCAGCGATTGCTGTCTGCGCCAGAAGCGTGAGCTCATGGTCCAGCCGTGCACGAACACAATGGGCCGCCCCTGGCCGCGCACCTCGACCCAGAGGCGGGCGGAGTCGGTGGTGGTCACCCAGCCTGCGACGTGATTTTCCTCTTTGGTTTCAACAGCCTCGAACTGATCCATGCTATCGGGTGCCTCTGGGCACGGGCTTGATGTCGATGACCGGAGTGTTGTCGATGGCCTCCAGCGGCTCCACGATCAGGGTGGCGGGCGACTCGATCGCCACCAGCGTGACCCGGTGCAGGCCGATGGGGTTGGGCCGGTTGGGCGAGCGGGTGGTGAACACGCCGCGCATGGGCTTGTCAACCGCGCCCCTGGGATGGACCATGAGCGGGGTCCGGTCCGAGAGATGGAACCAGGTGAAGAGTTCGAGCTGTGCGCCGGGTTCCATGGAATCAAGCCCTTGGGCATAGGCCGGGTCCAGCTCAATGCGGGCGCGCACCGCGCCTTTCTCGCTTTCCATCTTGGGGGCGGATTCCCTGTCCTTGATGGACGACCTGACGTGTCCGATGACGACCAACTGCATGTCCATGGAGTCTCCTTTTGCTGGCGGCGAAACGCTACCGGTTCTCAAAGTGATCGAACCCCTGCGCCGTGAAGGGCTTGCCGTTGACCAGGATTCCCGGCGTGTCCGTGACCCGGCCCAGTTCGGTGAAGCCGGGCACCGAGGCCGCCTTTTCCCGCGTCTCCTCGTCCATGACACCGAGCAGGGCGTAGTCCTCGCCGCCGAGCATGGCCAGCTCCACCGGGTCCGCGCCTGTGGCCAGGGCAAAGGCGATGACATTGCCGTTGAGGACATTGGTCGGGATGGTCAGGTCCGCGCCGACCTTTGGCCCCAGGAAGCGGGGCAGGTCGCGGGCCAGGCCGTCGGACACGTCCATGAGCCCCTTGATCCCGGCGGCGTTGAGCAGGGTGCCGATGAGCACCTTGGGCTTGGGCCGCAGATGGGCCAGCACGGCAGTGGGGAACGCCTCGCGCCCTTTTTCGCCCAGGGCCTCCAGGGTCATGAGCCCGGCCCTGGCCAGCCCCAGATCGCCCACGGTGAACAGGATGTCGCCGGGCGCGCAGTTGCCCCGTGTCAGGAACCTGCCTTTGCTGCCCCCCACGCCGAAGATGGAGATGCTCACGCCCAGCCGATCCGCCCGGCTCAGGTCGCCTCCGGCCAGGGCCAGGTCGTTATGCCGGGCCAGCGCGGACATGCCCTTGAAAAACCCGTTCCAGAAATCCTCGTCCAGGTCCGGCGGGATCATCAGATCCATGGTAAAGGCAAAGGGTCGCGCGCCCATTGCCGCGATATCACTGATGTTCACGGCCAGCGCCTTGTAGCCGATGTCCTCGGCGGTGAAGTAGCCGCGCCGGAAGTGGACATCCTCGAGAAACAGGTCTGACGAGACGCAGATGTCACTGCCCCCGGCCAGCACGGCGCAGTCGTCGCCGCGTCCCAGCCGCAGGAATTCATGCCCGGTGGGGAAGTGGGCGCCGATGAGGTCGAGGAAGTGTTGCTCGCTGTGCATGGGTGTCACTCTCTGTGGATGGTCAGAGCATTTCAAGATAATCCCCGATGATGGTCTTGATGCCAAAACCTGGGAAGTTCACCTTGTACTTGTTGGGCGCGGGGCAGGCGATGATCTTGCCCCGCCCGAAGATCTTGTGGGTGCAGAAGCCGAGTTTTTCCGGGTTGACCGTGGCTGCGGGCCGGGCCTGAACCGGCTGTGCGTCCTGCTCCCTGACCGCTGACTTGGCAGCCGTGCCAAAGGAGGGCCTGGAGTCCACGGGCCAGCGCTTCTCCAGGGAGCCGCCGTAGGATTCCTTGAGCGGGGTGAAGACCGTGGAGGGCAGCTCCAGCACAAAAGGGCTGGGCAGAGTCGGGTCCGAGATGCCGCTTTGGCGGTTGTAGACCGAGCTGGGCACGAAGAGCGTGAGGCATTCCTTGGCCCTGGTGCAGGCCACGTACATCAGTCGGCGTTCCTCTTCGAGATCCTCGGGCCGCTGCATGGCCTTGCGCGAGGGGAACCGTTCCTCCACCAGATCGATGATGATCACCGCGCTCCATTCAAGCCCCTTGGCCGAGTGGATCGTGGACAGGACCACGGCGTTTTCCTTGCGTTTCTCGTCATCCGGGTCGCCGTCCAGGGAGAGGTCGCCCAGGAGCTGGTCCATGTCCGTGTAGTTATGGGCGATCTGGCCGAGCTGCTCCAGCCCGGCCTGCCGCTTGGGGTAGTCGTCCGGGTATTTGTCGATGAGGATGGGCTGGTAGAAGGCAAGGATGCGCTCCAGAATGGCCGACGGCCTGCCTGCCATGGCCCGCAGCCCGTCGAGCTCGTTCAGGAGTTCGCGCAGTTCGTCGTGTTTCTTGGTGATGGTGGCCATGTACTTGGCGTCGTCGGTGTGCATGGCCCTGTATATCCTGGCCACGGTCTTGGGGCCGATGCCCTTGACGTGCTCCACGGCCCGCTGCCAGGCCATCAGGTCGTGCGGATTGACCACCAGCCGCAGCAAGGCCAGCACGTCCTTGATGTGGGCCGCCTCGTGGAAGCGGATGCCCCCGAACTTCTGGTAGTCGAGGCCCACGCGGGTGAGCGCCACCTCAAGGGGAAACGACTGATAGCCCGCCCGGAAGAGCACGGCCACGTCGTGCAGTGCATACTTGCGGCCAAGGTCGAGGATGTGCTCCACCGTCAGCCGGGCCTGGGTCTGGTCGCTCAGGGGATAGACCACCTGGGGCAGGACGTCGCTTTTCAGGTCCGAGTAGAGGTGCTTGTCGAACTTGATGGCTGCGCCGCTCAGGATTTCATTGGTCAAATCGAGGATGGGCTGCACCGAGCGGTAGTTCTTCTCCAGCCTGATGATCTTTGTCCCTTCGAAAATCTTCGGGAAATCCATGATGTTGGCGACGTTTGCGCCCCGGAAGGCGTAGATGGACTGGGCGTCGTCGCCCACGGCCATGACATTGCCGCGCTCGCCCGCCAGATGCCCGACGATGCGCGCCTGGACAAGGTTGGTGTCCTGGTATTCGTCCACCATGATGTAGCGGTAGCGGGTCCGGAGCTGGTTCCTGAGGGGTTCGTTGTCGGCCAGGAGCGTGTCGAGCAGGAAGAGCAGGTCGTCGTAGTCCACCAGGGCGTGCTGCTTCTTGAAGACCGCGTAGCCGTCGGCGATGGCGCTCAGGTCGTCGAGATAGGGGGAGAGGTGGTACGCCTCGCGCTCCATGACGGTCGCGATGGTCAGCTCCTTGTTGCGCGACTTGGTGATCATGTCGAGCAGGGTGGCCTTCTTGGGATAGGAGCGGTCGCCCTTGCCGAGCTTGAGCGTTTCCTTGACATCCCGGCACACGGCCTCGCAGTCGGCGCGGTCCATGAGGGTGAAGCCGTTGCCGAACCCGATGTCCGAGGTGTTGCGGCGCAGGGTGGCGTAGGCAAAGGAGTGGAAGGTGCCGCCACTGGTGCCTGTCAGGGGATGGCCGAGGATGGCCCCGGCGCGTGCCAGCATCTCCTGGGCCGCCTTGCGGGTGAAGGTCAGCAGCAGGATCTGGGCTGGGTCCACGCCCTGGCGCACCAGATGGGCCAGCCGGTAGACGATGGTCCGGGTCTTGCCCGATCCCGCCCCGGCGATGACCAGCACCGGGCCTTCGGTGGTCAGCACTGCCTCGCGCTGGGCGTTGTTGAGTTCGGTCTCTATATCCATTTATGCTCCGTGGCCCGGAATGCCGAAGTGGTTCAGGATGGCGCGCCCGATGTCGCGCATGCGCGCCGGGCGCAGGCCGTCCGTGTCGTAGAAGATCGCCCCGTCCGCCGTGTGCGTGCCGGTGCGGCCATGCAGGCCGAAGACCTCGTCGCGGTCGAACTTGGCCTTCAAGTCAAAGCCCGGACGCGCCAGACAGACGAGATCGGGCGCCTGGGCGCACCGTGTGCCGGGGTACAGCTCGTCGGTGGTGTAGACATGCTCCATGACCGGCTCGCCGTCAAATGTCAGTGCGCCAAGGCCGTGTTTGATGGCGCCCACGAGGCCGGATTTGTCGGCTTCGTTGACGCATCCGCGGGCAAATTTCCGCGTGTGGATATAGATGCGGGCCGGGTCCAGGGCAAAGGCCTTGCTCTGCGCGCCGATGTTCCCGGCGTCCCACTCGCTCGACGGGGCGGCGTCGAGGGTCAGGAATCCCTTTTGCTTCAACCAGGTGTTGACACAGACCTCGGTCCGAAGCCGCGTAAACCCGTGGTCGGCCAGGACCATCAGCCGCTTTGGTCCCGGCAGGGCGTCGTAGCGGGCCAGGAATTGGCGCACGCAGGCGTCCCAGTCAGCCAGGAACCGCATGCAGTCGATATGGCGCGGATGGCCGTGTTCAAGCACCGCGTCCATGAGGAAGTGAAAGAGCCGGTCCGTCTCGGTGAAGACATGCACGAAGAGATCCCAGGCCAGATCGGGCCAGAGCAGGTCCAGCGCGGTCAGGCGCGAGGCCAGGGTGGTCCGCAGTTCGGCCAGCAGGTGGTCCGGGTCGGACGCGCCCCGGCTGGTGTCCGCTTCGAGCCTGTAGCCCGCCTCGGCCAGTTTTCCGGCCAGGAAGGGCGGATGCACGGCCTTAGCCAGCTCATGGGAGACGAACCCGGTGACGAGCATGCCGCGCATGGGCCGGGCCGGGTAGGTGCCCGGCAGGTTGATGACGCGGGAGACCAGCCCGGCCTCGCCCAGCGCATCGAAGACGGTGGGGCAGGCCACGTGCGTGCTATCGGCGATGGACAGGCCGTAGGTCTTGGGGTCCAGGCGCGAGAAGCCGAATATGCCGTGCTCTTCCGGCCCCTTGCCGGTGAAGAACGAGGTCCAGTTGACCGGCGAGAGTTCGGGGAGTTCGGCCCGTACGCTGACCGCCCCCTCTGTCAGGCGGCGGATGCCCGGCAGGGATGCGCCCAGTTCCCGGGCCAGGGCAAGGGGCAGGCCGTCCAGGCCGAGGACGACCAGCCGGGAGCGCGGTGCTGTGGTGGAGAGAAGCAGGCTCATGGATCAGGAGGGGAAGCCGAATTCCCTGCGCAGGGTTTCCAGTGCCGCCAGCTCCTTGTCCTTGTACTGGCTCTTGTCGATGAGCGTGGGCTGCCCCGTGGGGGGGACATCGTGGTGCATGTGGCGATAGATGTTGAAGTGCTTGCAGGCGTGTCCCCGGATGTTCATTTCGCGGAACCATTGGGAGCCCACATCCAGGATCTGGGCTCCCACGCCGACGATGGCCCCGAAAGGGGTGACCCGGCCGTGGGGCACCGTGAGCCTGCGAGCCGTTTTCATGTTGATCAGCGCGCACCATTCGTTGACCCGGCACTCGGGCAGGGGCCACGGCTGGCGGATGAACATGGGGTCGATGGTCGGCATGTGATAGGCGCGGAGCATGCTGCCCTGGGGCGGTGTGGTTGTCTTGTAGAGGCGGAAAAGCTCTTCGAAGTCAGGCCTGAACTCCAGGTAGCGGTCGCTGTCGCATTTGCCAGTGAAGGCCGCCGGGCAGTACCAGCACTGGCCAATGTGGCCGATGGCCGCATGGTCGCCAATCTCATCCAGCATCGCGCCGATGACGTCGCTGCGGAAATAGGTGTCGTTGTGGATGATTAGGATGTGATTCTTGTCCGTCATCTCCCACCCGTACTGATAGCGGATGGAATGGCGGTAGTCCCTGTCGTCAAGCCGTTTCGGCTCCAGGGCGAAGCAGTAGTTCCACTGCGTGGGGCGGTGGTAGACCACCTTGGATTTGAGACGGCTGCGGATGTATTCGAAATTGGCGTCGTCGATGACCGGCACGTTCAGTTCGGTCTTGGTGGTGCTTTCCTCGGTGAAATAGATGGTGTCTATGCGATCACCGCAGGCACGCTCCAGTGACAGGAGGGCCAGGGTGGTCTGGAGCGGCTTGCCGCAGACGTTGATGACGACATCGACATTTTTATTCATGACGAGCTCCGCTTACAGCAGTGTTGCGTTGAATTTCTTCAGGAAGAAAGTTGGGTTGTATGACAGTTTTGCCTTGCGGAGCCCTTCGTCGCCCAGGTCCTGCTCGCGGTTGACGTTGGTGTACTCCGCGCCGTCGTTTTCCAGGAACATCTGGTTGATGGCCTGATACACGCCCTTGTAGCGGATGTCGCCCTTCTCGAAGTGGATGACGATGGAGTCTTCGCACAGGGGCTCGGCCACGGTGTAGGCGATGACCTTGCCGTCCACGCGCAGGGTCGCGCCCATGAGCCCCGTGATCTGGTCGAAGTTGAGCAGCACGCGGGTGATGGCCCGGTTCTCCGCCTTGAGGGCCTCGGAGGGGTTGTTCTCCTCGTACCACTTGTACCACTCGTCCTGCATTTCGAGCACTTCCTCCACGCATTCCGGACCCATGGACTCGTACTGGAAGGAATACCCCTTGATGAACTGGTTGAGCAAGTTCTTCTTCTTGTGGAATTTCTTGCCTGTGAGGCTGATCAGCTCTTCCACGGAGTAGATGTAGTCCCAGTGGTCGCGGTTTTCGGTGATGGCGATGCCGTTGCCGTAGGCCGATTTCCAGAGCCGGGCCAGATCCTCGGGCACGCGGGTGAACCGTTTGCTCTCGCGCATGGCGCAGCACTCTTTCCAGTCGTACTTCTCCCAGGGGCCGACAGGGGCCCAGTAGACGATCTGCGGTCTGGTCTGGCGGATGAAGCACGTGTCCTTGTGAAAGGCCCATTCCAGGCCATAGTGCTCGCTCCAGCCATAGACGTTGGCAAAGGAGAAGTCGCTGGTCAGCAGCTGGGGGCAGCCGGTCAGGGCCGCGTGGTATTCCTTTTGCCGGTCCAGGGTGATGGGGGAGAATTCGAGGGTCATGAAACGTCCTTGCTGGCGTTGGTTCCGTTGCGGACCTTGATCATAGCGAAACGCTGCCAGTTTTTGAAGGTGAAGAAATAGAGCAGGGTCATGGATTGGCCTATCTGCGAAACAAACATGGCGATCCAGATGCCCTCGGCGTCGTCCAGGGCGTGGTGCCCGAGCCAGTAGGCCAGGGGCAGTCGCAGCAGCCAGGTGGCTCCGCCCATGATGAGCATGTTGTAGAGTGTGGCCCCTGCGCCGTTGAAGGCCCCGGCCAGGATCATGCTGGTCAGGGTGAAGGGCACGGCCAGGACGTTCCACTTGAGATAGCTGACGGCTTGGGCCGCTACGTCGGCGTCTCGGGTGAGCAGATCGACCCAGGGGGTGACGAACTGCCAGATTATGATGGAAAACAGACAGATGGAGACCATGGCAAGTCCCAGGATGCGAAAGCCGACCCGTTTGGCCTCGTCGGGCTGGCGCGCGCCCAGCGCGTTGCCCACCAGGATGGCCGCCGTCATGTTGAAGGCCATGGCGGGCAGGAAGAGCAGGGCCTCGATGCGCAGGCCGATGGACATGCCGGCCAGGGCGACGACCTCGCCGTGAGGCAGACTGCCGGTGATGGCGTAGAGAACCAGGTACCCGGACTGCCAGATGATCTGCATCAGCCCGGCAGGCCAGGCCACTTTGAAGAGATAGGGCGTGGCGCACTTCATCCAGCGCAGCGGGGCAAAGCTCGACGGCTTGAGCAGCCGCTTGCGCCACAGGACGGCGACATTGAGGATGGCGCCCGCCGTGACCGAGGCAAAGGTGGCCCAGGCCAGTCCCTTGAAGCCGAGGTTGGGCATGCCCCACCAGCCGAGCCCCAGGCCGATGTCGAGGACCGTGTTCAGGAAGGTGACCAGGACCATGCTGTAGAGGGGAAACATGACCTCGCGCCTGGCCCGGAAGATGGCGTTGCTGATGATCAGGATGTAGTAGGGCGGCAGCACGAAGAGATAGACTTCGAGGAAATACTCGGTGATCGGGCGCATGGGGGCGGGCACCTGGAGTGCGCTGATCAGCCACCCCTTGACGGGCAGGCCGAGAATGAGAAAGGCCCCGCCGAGCAGGACCGCCAGGATCAGGCACAACCCCACATACCGTTGCACGCGTTTGTACAGCCCGGCGCCTATGGATTGGCTGATGGCCGCCACCGCGCCGTTGGCCACGGCCATGGCCACCACCAGCAGAAAGAAGAGCGACTGGGTGATGATGCCCAGCGACGCCTGGACCTCGCGGTCGATGTAGCCAGCCACCCAGACATCGGCCAGCCCGATGAAGAAGTGAAAGAGCATCATCAGCACCTGGGGCCAGGCGAGGTGCCAGATGGTGCGGTAGGGTGTCTGCTGGATCATGCCGGACGTGTCGGTCATTGGTGGTTGCCTTTGCGGTGGGGCCGGGAGCGGCTGGTTGCCGCATATAATAAGATCGCATCCGGGGTTGCCAAGACCCAGGCGGCGCATTTGATCGGGACTGGCCGGTTCTTTCCCCGGCTGCCGGGCCAAGGCGGGCAAGTGTGCGCAAAAGCGGCCCGGCGGTCAAGTTGCAAGACGATGGCCGGGCGCGGGCCATGCTGTCGGAAGGGGGCGGCGGCTGATCAATGCTGGTGGGGGATGTCGCCCTCTTCGTGGACATGGACATGGGTGTGCGGCGCGAGGCGGCCCGGCACGATGCGCCCGCCGCGCAGGGCGACCAGGGTGTCCGTGGTGGCGGTCAGAAAGTCCGGCTCGTGCGAAACCACGAGGCGGGCCATGGGCAGCCCGGCCAGGATGGCTACCAGCCGGTCCTTGGCCTCTGGCGAGAGGCCGGAGGTGGGCTCGTCGAGCACGAGCACGTCCGGGTTCATGGCCAGGATGGTGGCCAGGGCCACCAGCTTCTTCTCGCCGCCCGAGAGCCGGTAGGGCACGTAGCCCTCGAAACCGGCCAGCCCCACCTGGGCCAGGGCGTCCAGGGCGCGCTGGCGGGCCTTGTCCGGCCCCAGCCCCTGGTTGAGCGGGCCAAAGGCCACGTCGTCCAGGACCGTGGGGCAGAAAAGCTGGTCGTCCGAGTGCTGGAACAGGAATCCGATGCGCAGGCGCGCCTCGTCAAAGGACCGCCCGTCGGCCATGGTCCTGCCAAAGAGGCGCACCTCGCCGCGATCCGGCCTGATCAGCCCCATGAGGATGTGGAGCATGGTGGTCTTGCCCGCGCCGTTGGGGCCGAAGAGTCCGATCCGCTCCCCTTGGTGCAGGTGGAAATTCAGTCCTGACAGGCAGTTGCCCCTGTCTGGAAAGGCGTATTCGATGTCTTTGAGTTCGATGACGGCGTGATGGGTCATGCAGGCCCCCTGCGGGTGATTTCGAGCCACAGGATGGCCGCTGTCAGGGCGGCGCAGCCTGCGAGAAAGAGGATGTCGCGACGCGTCGCGCTGAACCGGGCCAGGGAATAGAAGCGGCCCCGGAAGCCCCGGCAGCGCATGGCGTGGTGCACGCGCTCGGCCCTGTCCCAGCTTTTGACCAGCAGCATGCCCACCAGCCAGGCAAAGGCGCGGTAGGTGTGGCGGTCGGTTCGGGGCGCAAAGCCGCGCGCGGCCATGGCCCGGCGCATGGTCCGGTATTCCTGGTGGATGACGAAGATGTAGCGGTAGGTGAAGAGCAGGATGTGGCAGAGCTTGTCCGGCACACGGAGCCGCTGCATGGCCGGGCCGAGGTCCTGCACCGGGATGGTGGCCATGAGGGCGATCAGGGCCAGGACAATGGCGTTGGACTTGACCGTGATCAGCAGGGCGAGGTCCACGCCCGCGCGGGTGGCCGTGAGCGGCCCCAGGCGCAGGAGGATCTCGTCGTGTGCGTTCAATGGTCCGGAAAAGGGCAGGAAGAGCCACAGGAAGACGATGAACGCGTTGACCACGGCCAGCCGCCGGAGCACGACCCGGAGCGGCAGCCCGGCCAGGAGCGTCAGCGCACCCCCGGCGGCCAGGGCGGTCAGGGCCGGGGGGAGCGATCGGACCAGGGCGGTGGTCACGGTGATGAGCACGGCGCACACCAGCCGGACCCTGGGGTCCGTGCTGTGGATGAGCGAGTCGCCCAGGGCCAGGGATTCGTCTATTGCCGCCATGTCTGCTCCGCTGTCTCCCGGAGGCCGGGAGGGTTGCCGTCAGGACACTCTGGCGTAGTACAAAGACGGTGATCGCGCAACCACGGGATGCTCGCGGCGCAGGACGTTGTCCGCAGCCTATGGTTGGATTTCTGGCGCGAGACCCGACTCTTGATCCATGGGGGGCGCAAGGCCCGACTCTTGATCCATAGTGGGCCCGAGGCCCGACTATTGATCCATAGTGGGCCCGAGGCCCACCTGGGGCGCGATATCGGTGATGGCGTCGATGGCCACCTGAAGGAACTCGCCAAGTTCAAGGCCGATGCGCTCGCATTCGCGGATGCACTCGCGGTTGACGCTGGCCGCGAACGCCTTGTCCTTCATTTTCTTTTTCAGGCTCTTGGGCTGCATGCCGTCGATCCTGGTGGGCCTGACCAGGGCACCCGCGTGGACCATGCCGGTGACGGTCTCGCCGCAGCGCAGGGCGTGGTCCAGCTCGGTCTGCGGCCCCTCGGCCCCGTTCAGCTCCGAGGCGTGGCGGCGGATGGCGTCCAGCGCTTCCTGCGGCAGCTTGTCCTGAAGCATGTCCACGGTGTCGAGCCCGTGCCGGACGTGGTTGTCGCGGGTGGCCGCATAGTCCAGGTCGTGCAGCAGTCCGGTCACTCCCCACAGCTCTTCGTCGCGGGCCAGCCTGCGGGCCAGCCCGCGCATGACCGCCTCGGATTCCAGGGCGTGGTGGATGAGGTTTGTCTCGTCGTTCTTGGCCTTGAGCAGGGCCAGGGCATTGTCCCGTGTGATCATGGCAGGCTCCGAGAAATCTTAAAGTTGAACTTTAGGTTTAAGAAATAAATGCATGAATGCAGTGTCTTGCAGAATCAAGTGTGGATGATAGCCCCTCGGCCTGACCGTGTACAGGTACAGTTGGCGCATCATCGGGGCATGACAGACCCGTCAAGAGAGCCAGCAGGCCACCTGGACGTCGGGGGCCACTTCCCGGAGTTCGGGCCGCTCCTTGGGGCAGCGGTCGAACGCCTTGGGACAGCGGGGGTGGAAGGGGCAGCCATCGGGCGGGTTCATGGGGCTCGGCAGTTCGCCGTGCAGGGGGATGCGCTCGGTCCGGCGCGTGGGATCGGGCGTGAGCACGGCGGAGAGCAGGGCCTCGGTGTAGGGGTGCCTGGGCGTGGCGAACAGGGTCGCCGCCGGGGCGAATTCCATGATCCGGCCCAGGTACATGACAGCCACCCGGTCCGCGATGTGGCTGACCACGGACAGATCATGGGAGATGAAGACGTAGGTCAGGTCGAGCCGGGTCTGTAGGGACTTGAGCAGCCGCAGAATCTGGGCCTGGACCGAAACATCGAGCGCCGAGACAGGCTCGTCGCAGACGATCAGATCCGGGTTCAGAGCCAGGGTCCGGGCCACGGCCACGCGCTGGCGCTGGCCACCGGAGAATTCGTGGGGGTAGCGTGAGCCGTGTTCCGGTCGCAGGCCCACGAGGCCCAGCAGTTCCTCCACCCTGGCGCGCCGCTGCGCCCTGGTGCCGATGGCGTGGATGTCCAGCCCTTCGCGGATGATGGAGCCGATCTTCTGGCGCGGGTTGAGGGACGAGTAGGGGTCCTGGAAGATCATCTGCATCTTGCGGCGCAGTTCCTTCTCGGGCCAGTCGGCCACGTCGCGGCCCTGGAAGACGATGCGGCCCGCGCTCAGGGAGTCGAGGCCCATGACGCATTTGGCCAGGGTGGACTTGCCGCAGCCCGATTCGCCCACCAGCCCAAGGGTTTCGCCCCGGTTGACGGTCAGGCTGACGCCGTCCACGGCGCGCACCAGGTCGGTCTTCAGCCCCAGCAGGCCGCTGGTGACCTTGAAATGCTTGCCCACATCGATGAGTTGGAGAAAGGCGGAAATGGCGGCGTCCTCCTATTCGTAGAGCCAGCAGCGCACCTGACGGCCCGGCTCGGCCTCCAGGAGCGGCGGCAGGGTCGTGCAGCGGTCAAAGGCGCGTTGGCAGCGCGGCCGGAAGCGGCACCCCTCGGGCAGGTCGAAGATGCCGGGCACGATGCCGGGGATGGGGTTCAGCTCGGTGCGGTCGCCCAGCACCGGGACCGAGGCGAGCAGCCCCTGGGTATAGGGATGCAGCGGTTTGGCGAAGAGCGGCCCCACGTCGCACAGCTCCACCACCTTGCCCGCGTACATGACCGCCACCCGCCCGGCCATGCGCGCCACCACGCCGAGGTCGTGGGTGATGAGCATGAGCGAGCCGTTCATGCGCGCCTTGAGGTCGTTCATCAGGTCGATAATCTGGGCCTGGACCGTGACATCGAGTGCCGTGGTCGGCTCGTCCGCGATGAGTATGGCCGGGTTGCAGGCCAGGGCCATGGCGATCATCACCCGCTGGCGCATGCCGCCGGACAGCTCGTGTGGATAGGCGCGGGCCACCTTGGCCGGATTGGGAATGCCCACCAGGGCCAGGGCGTCCACGGCCCCAGCCAGGGCGGCGCGCCGGTCCAGCCGCTGGTGCAGCCGAAGCGGCTCGGCGATCTGGTCGTCGATGCGGAAGACCGGGTTGAGCGCGGTCATGGGCTCCTGGAAGATCATGGAAATCTGGTTGCCCCGGATGCGCCGCAGCTCGGACTCGTCCATGTCGAGCAGGTCGCGCCCCTGGTAGAGGACGCTCCCGTCCGTGACCCGGCCCGGAGGGTCGGGCACCAGACCGAGGATGGACAGGGCGAGCACGGTCTTGCCGCACCCGGACTCGCCCACCACGGCCAGGGTTTCTCCTTGCATTAGGGAGAGGCTGACGGTATCCACCGCCTTGGCGATGCCTTGCGGGGAGGAGAAGCGGGTCGTCAGCCCGCGTATGTCCAGAAGCGTGTCGCTCATTCTTTGTTCCACCGGACTTTTCACTGGTTCGCCATTTTGTCCCATATACGGCATATTCCGGCGAACGTAAACGATATCGGGGATATGAAATGGCACGGGTTGTGATCATCGGCGGCGGGCTGGCCGGATGCGACTGCGCCTGGCAGCTGGCCCGGGCCGGGGTGTCTGTGGAGCTCTACGAAATGAAGCCGGACAAGCGGTCCGAAGCGCACACCGAGGACGGGCTGGCCGAGCTGGTCTGCTCCAACTCCTTTCGCGCCACCGGCCCGGCAGCGGCCATCGGCCTGCTCAAGGACGAGATGGAAAGCCTGGGCAGCCTGATCATGGAGGCGGCCCACGCCACCAGGGTTCCGGCGGGCGGCGCGCTGGCCGTGGACCGGGCGCTTTTTTCGGACTTCATCACCCGCAGGATCGGGGAGCATCCGCAGATCACGGTCATCCGCCGCGAGATCGCCGACCTCGACGCTCCGGAACTGGCCGGGGCCGATGCGGTGGTCGTGGCCGCCGGACCGTTGGCCAGCCAGTCGCTGACCGCCAGCCTGATCGGGCTCGTGGGCGACGAGCGGCTCTATTTCTACGACGCCATCGCGCCCATCGTGACGCGGGAGTCCATTGATTTCGACAAGGCGTTCTGGGGCTCGCGCTGGAAGCCCGAGGACGACGACTATCTCAACTGCCCCATGAGCGAGGACGAATACAAGGGTTTTGTGGCCGCGCTGCTGGCGGGCGACAAGGTCCAGCCGCGCGACTTCGAGCAGGAGGTCCACTTCGAGGGATGCCTGCCCGTGGAGGCCATGGCCGAGCGCGGCGAGATGACGCTGGCCTTTGGTCCGCTCAAGCCCGTGGGGCTGGTGGACCCGAAGACCGGCGAGCGCCCCTATGCCGTGGTCCAGCTGCGCACCGAGAACCAGGACAAGACCGCCTTCAACCTCGTGGGCTTTCAGACCAAGCTCAAGTACCCGGAACAAAAACGCATCTTCCGTATGATTCCCGGTCTTGAAAATGTCGAATTCCTGCGCCTCGGCTCCATTCATCGCAACACCTATGTCAACGCGCCCGATGTGCTGGACGCGGACCTGCAACTCAAGGCGCGGTCCGGTTTCTTCCTGGCCGGGCAGATCTCCGGGGTCGAGGGCTATCTGGAATCAGCGGCCTGCGGCCTCTGGGTGGGGCTGTCGCTGGCCCGGCGGCTCTCCGGCGTGTCCGTGGTCAAGCCGCCGGTCGAAACGGCTCTGGGCGCGCTCCTGGGCCATTTGTCCACAAGGCCTGACAAGCGGTTCCAGCCGTCCAACGTCAATTTCGGGCTGATGCCGGGGCTGACCGGAAAGATGAAGAAGAAGTTCCGCAAGGAAGCCTACGGCGTTCGCGCCCAGGAAGCCTTTGCCGCCTGGCTCGGCCAGACCGGGCTGGCCGACTGACCGGGCCAGTGGGGCGGGTCTTGCCTAAAGCACGGCTTTTGCGCATGGTGGGCTTGAAGGATTGCCCGCAGCGGCGGGCCGCATTCTCTTAGCTACAGGAGCATGATCATGGCCGAAACCCATCTGGGACCGCAAACCCTGGCCCTGCACGCCGGGCATACGCCCGACACCGACACCGGCTCCAGGGCCGTGCCCATCCACCAGACCACCAGCTACGTCTTTCGCGACACCGAGCATGCGGCCAACCTCTTTGCCCTCAAGGAGCCGGGGTACATCTACACCCGGTTGATGAACCCGACCACCGACGTGCTGGAACAGCGGCTGGCCGCGCTGCACGGCGGGGCAGGGGCGCTGGCCGTGGCCTCGGGCATGGCCGCCATCTTCTATGCCGTGACCACCATCGTCTCGGCCGGGCAGAATTTCGTCACCGGCTCCAACCTCTACGGCGGCACCCAGACCCTGTTCGAGCACACCCTCAGGCGGTTCGGCATCGAGGCGCGGTTCGTGGATTCGTCCGATCCGGCCAACTTCGCGGCGGCCATCGACGGGAACACGCGCCTCGTCTACTCGGAATCCATCGGCAACCCGCGCTGCAACGTGGACGACCTCCGGGGCATCGCCGACGTGGCCCATGCCCACGGCCTGCCCTTTGTCCTCGACGCCACGGTCTCGCCGCCGCCCATTTTCAACGGGTTCGATTTCGGGGCCGACATCCTGGTCTACTCCCTGACCAAGATCATTGGCGGCCACGGCACGGCCATCGGCGGGGCCATCATGGAGCAGGGCGGTTTCGACTGGGGCGCGACGGGCAGATACCCCGAACTGACCGGGCCGGACCCGACTTACGGCGGGGTCAACCTCTGGGAGGCCCTGGGCGGGGCGCAGGGCAAACCCTGCCCGGTCCTGACGATCAAGGCGCGCATCGGCCTGCTGCGCGACACGGGCGCGGCCCTGGCGCCCATGAACAGCTTTCTCATCCTCCAGGGGCTGGAAACCTTGCCCCTGCGCGCCCAGCGCCACTGCGAGAACGCCCGCAAGGTGGCGGAGTTCCTGAACACGCACTATGCCGTGGCCTGGGTCAACTACGCCGGGCTGCCAAGCCACAAGGATCACGCGCGGGCCATGACCACCTTTCCCATGGGGCCGGGCGCGGTCTTCGGCTTCGGGGTCAAGGGCGGGCTTGAGGCCGGGCAGCGGTTCATCGAGTCGGTCAAACTCTGCTCGCATCTGGCCAACATCCTGGACGCCAAGACCCTGGTCATCCACCCGGCCTCGACCACGCACTCCCAGTCCACCCCGCAGGAGCAGCTGGCCGCGGGCGTGCCGCCCGACCTGATCCGCATCTCCGTGGGCATCGAGGACGTGGAGGACATCATAGCCGACCTCGATCAGGCCCTGGCCAAGTCGCGGTAACAGCTCTACGCATCAAGGAAATCCCGGAGAAATCCGGGATTTTCCGTTTCCTTTTCCTGTGGGATGGTGTAGGCGATTTTTATGTGTTGTCGCATACCCGATTTCAAGGAGTGGGTCGTGGGCGTTTCGAAAATCTGGCTCGTGTGTTTGATGCTGCTCCTGGCCGCGTCATTGCAGATGCAGGGGTGCGCTTCGGTGACAACGCGGCCCACAGTGGACCCGATGTTGACATCCCAGGAGGCCGGGGTGCAGCGCCGGATGGCCGCGGAGGAGCGGACCGAGCTCGCCGACCGGTTGAGCCGGGTGTCGCTGCCCGTGCTGGTCAACGGGTTGCCGCTGTGCGGCGACCGGGTCACCTGGTATCTCGGCATGGAGACTGCCTCTGAGGACCTGTACGCCGCCGAGTGGCGGCAGGCCTATCGGGAGGTGCTCGGCGTGAACGAGCATGTCACCGTGACCAGGGTCTACGAGGCCACGCCGGCCCAGGCAGCGGGATTGCGCAAGGGCGACCGGATACTGATGGTCAACGGCGTGAAGATCGAGCCGGGCAAGAAGTGCTATGACACGTTTCACGAGCGTTTGGACGCTGCCCTCAAGCATGGCCGTCCCGTATCGTTCTGGATCGAGCGCGACGGGGCGCCCCGGCTGGTGGAAGCCATTCCGGCCCAGTGTTGCGGCTATCCCGTGATCATGGACGATTCCGAGGAGATCAACGCCCTGGCCACCGGTGATACGGTGATCGTCAACAAGGGGCTGCTCAAGTTCACGGAGACGGACGCGGAAATCGCGTTGATCGTGGGCCACGAACTGGCGCACAACGTCCTGGAGCACGGGGTGAAGGCCTCGGGCAACCAGATGCTCGGCGCTGCCGTTGACGGCATCATCGCGGGCATTACCGGCGTGTATTCCAACGCCTTCACCAACGCGGGGACCATGGCCTACAGCCAGGAATTCGAGCAGGAAGCCGACTACGTGGGCATTTATTTCATGGAGCGGGGCGGCTACGATTCCACCGAGACCCCCAAATTCTGGCGGCGCATGGGAGCCAACAACCCGTACTCCATCAGCCACGCCTCCTCGCATCCCACCTCGGCCTCGCGCACGGTCTTCCTTGAGGAATGCGTCAAGGAGATCAAGGCCAAGCGGGAGGCGGGCCGCGCACTGCTGCCGGAGTTCAAGAAAACCGCGACCCGATGAACGAAGACCCCGCTCAGCGGGGTCTTCGTTATTCTGGAGTTCGGCCTGTGTCCGGGGTCAGAAGAGGATCTTCTCCGGGGGCCGCCGCTCGGGCACGATCTGTTTCTCGATGGTTCCCTCGTTGAACTCCCGGCTGACGTACAGGCCGCAGAAGCAGGCTCCGTACTCGGCCACGTCCTGTTCGCGATAGACGCAGGGACAGACGATGTCCCGGTCGCTCTGAAAGTCGCCGTTGGCCAGCCGGCAGGGGCAGGCCATGTAGCCCAGCCGCTGCTTGTTGGTGATCAGGCTTTCCATCAGGGGCATGGTCATGTCCATGTCCTTGTTGAAATAATATCCCTTGGGTTCCTGAAGCTTTTTGAGTTGTTCGTAGAGTTGTTTGGCGTTCATGGCTACCCCTTCATGGCTTCGTCGATCTGGTCCTTGTGGAAGCCGACAATGACCTTGTCCTTGATGACGATGGTGGGAAAGGAGACTGCCGGGTTGTGTCCCTTGACTTCCTGCACGATCCTCTTGCGCTCCTCACCGGTCAGTTCGTCCACATGCACGCATTTATACTTGATGCCGCATTCGTCGAGGTATTTCTTGGCGTTGCGGCAGTGGATGCAGGTGGAGAGGGCGTACAACTTGACTTCGTCGCTCATATGCTTGGCCTCCGTGTTGGGATGGTTGGATGTCTGGTTTCAGGGGCAGGGCCGTGGGTTTTGATGCCGGGCCGCAAGTCTCCCGGTGTGTCGTCACTGCCGCGAGAGCGCGACTTCAAGCTTGCGCACGGCCAGGGAGCAGGCAAAGGTCAGGACAAAATACATGGCCAGCACGGTGGTCCATATTTCGAAGCCGCGGTAGGTCGTGGTCATGATCTGTTGGCCCTGGAAGGTCAGTTCCTCAATGGAGATGACCGAGACAATGGCCGAGTCCTTGATGATGGATATAAACTGTCCGGCCAGTGCTGGCAACATCCGTTGCAGGGCCTGGGGCATGATGATGTGGCGCATGGCCCTGGTCCGGCTCATGCCCAGCGCCGTGGCCGCCTCCCACTGGCCCCGCTCAACGGACCGGATGCCCGCCCGCACGATCTCGGCGATGTACGCCCCCTCGAACAGGGCCAGGGTGACCACGGCGGACAGGAAGCGCGGAAACCGGTCCATCCTGCCAAAAAACCAGGCCAGGTTGCTCCTGGCCTCATCGGACAGGGCGCGGACAAAGTCGTCCACGCCCAGCCAGAGCATGATCTGGTCGCCGATGAAGAAGTAGAAGACGAAGATGAGCACCAGGGGCGGAGTGTTTCGGATCAGCCCCACATAGGTGGTGGAGAGCTGACGGTTGAACAGCCGGGGGCTGGTCCGCATCAGCCCGACGGCCATGCCGACCACGGTCGCCAGCACGCCGGCCCAGAGGCTCAAGCGCAGGGTGGTGATCAGCCCCTCGGTCAGCAGGCCGGGCTGCCACGCCCCGGCGGTCTCGTCGTAGCGCAGCAGGTAGTGCCAGACCATGTCCCACCGCCAGTGGTAGTTCAGTCCGGTGGCGGCCCGGTAGGCCACGTAGCCGATCCCCGCCGCAACAATCGCGGCAATGGCGATGTCGAGCGGGGTGAGCCGGATTGCCTGGATGTCCTTTGGTTTCACCTCGGCGTATCCGCTACTGGAGCAGGCTTTCCCATTCGCTGGTGGCGAACCAGTAGTGGTAGCGGTTTTGCAGCCATCCCGTGCTCATGGTCACGCGCACCCAGTTGTCGAGCCAGTTCAGGAAGTCCTGGTCCCCCTTGCGCACGGCAAAGGCGATGGGCTCGCTGCTGAAGTCCCCGCTCAGGGGCAGGTAAAGCTTGTCCGCATACTCTGCGGCCAGATTGCCCGGCAGCGGGCTCGACGCCACCAGGGCGTGGACGCGTTCGTTGAGCAGTTCCTGGATGGTCTGGGATTCCTCGTCGAAGAAAAGGATGTTCGCCTTGGGCAGGAAGTTTTTGGCCGCCTCGGCGGCGGTGGTGCCCAGGCGGACCGAGATGGTCGTGTCCGGGGTGTTGAACTGGTCGAGGGTGGTCCGCCCGCCCGCCAGCGCGCTGCTGGCCACGATGGACATGCCCGAGAATTCATAGGGGATCGAGAAATTCACCTTGAGGTTGCGGGCCGGGGTCACGGACATGCCGCCGATGATGATGTCGAACTTGTCGGTGAGCAGGGCCGGGATGATGCCGGACCACTTGGTGGGCACGAATTCGATCTCCACGCCCATGTCCTTGGCCAACCTCTGGGCAACCTCTATCTCAAAGCCGATGTAGTTGCCGTCCTTGTCCTTCATGGCCCAGGGCTTGAAGGTGTCGAAGCCGACCCTGATGGCCCCGCGCTTGAGGATGGATTCGATCTGACTCGTCTGGTCCTGGGTTTTCGAAGTGGCGGATTGCTCCTGGGGGGTCTGGCCGCAGCCAGAGGCCAGCAGGACAAGGGCCAGCAGGGCGGCCAGGGGGGTGAAACGGACTGTCTTCATGGAAAGGGCTCCTTTCCGGCTCTTCAGGCCGGGGTGATGGTGTGGTCTTGCTTGCACGATGCCTGGGCGAAGGTGACGTGGGACACGCCCAGAATGGCAATCATGACGCCCTTGTCGGTCTTGATCGTTCTCCAGATGGTCATGGGGGATTCTCCTTTGGTTGCGGTTACGGCCAAGGGCCGATGGTTGCGGTTACGGCCTGAGGCCGGCATAGCGCCGTTCCAGCAGCCGCACCGTGCCCGACAGGGCGAGGGTGACGGC
The DNA here is from genome assembly GCF_000176915.2 of Pseudodesulfovibrio aespoeensis Aspo-2. Lineage (NCBI taxonomy): Bacteria > Pseudomonadati > Thermodesulfobacteriota > Desulfovibrionia > Desulfovibrionales > Desulfovibrionaceae > Pseudodesulfovibrio > Pseudodesulfovibrio aespoeensis. The sequence goes on along the minus strand of NC_014844.1, from coordinate 1,941,107 downwards.
CAGATAGACGGCGGCGACCGTGAACCAGATCTCGAACGTCAGGAAGGTTTCGGCGTCGATCATCCGGCCCTGCTGGGTCAGGTCCATGATGGCGATGGTGCTGACCAGGGCCGAATCCTTGACCAGGGACACGGCCTGGCTGGTCAGGGGCGGCAGGACGCGGCGCACGGCCTGGGGCAGGATGATGTGCCGGTACATGGCATAGGGGCTCATGCCCAGGCTCTGCGCTGCCTCCCATTGGCCGGAGGCGATGGAGCTGATGCCCGCGCGCAGGATCTCCGAGGCGTAGGCGCCCTCAAACAGGCTCAGGGCGATGATCGCGGCCCAGAAGGCCGAGATGTCGAGGATGGGCGCGATGACGAAGTAGATGAAGAATATCTGGATGAGCAGGGGGGAGTTGCGGATCAGCTCCATGTAGCCCCTGGCCACCCCGCGCGCTGCCAGGGAGGAGGACATGCGCATGAGCGCCGTGATCAGGCCGATGCCGAGCATCAGCCCCATGCTCAGGGCGGTGATGCGCAGGGTGACGCCCAGCCCCTGCAAGAGCGGCCCCCAGACGAATCCCTGGTCCGTGACCCGCCACAGGTACTTGGGAATCTGGTACCACTGCCAGTTGTAACCCGACTGCCGGGTGCCTTCGGCCAGCAGCCAGACCAGTCCGGCCATGACGCACAGATACAGCCCGGTGTCCGCCAGGGCGGTGCGGGAAATCATCCGGTGTCTGGGTGGCCTGACGTCCCTTGGTTGCGTCATCCTTCTCCAGTTGGGTCAACGTGTTGTGCTGAATAAGTGCCTTTGCCTGGGGCCACCATAGCACAATCGGGAAAAGAATCCACACGGCCTGCCTCTTTTGGCGCAACCGGTTGGCGGCGGGAGGGCGCGGGCGGCGTCAGGCCAGGTCGGGCAGATGGGTTTCGATGAGTGCCTTGACGCGTGCGAAGACCTCGTCCGGCGTGGCCGAGGCGTCGGCCACCCTGATGCGGTCGCGGTTCAGCGCGGCCCAGGTCAGGTACCCCTCGCGGATGCGCCGGTGAAACGAGATGTGTTCGGCCTCGAATCTTCCTTCCTCTTTGGCCTTGCCGTCGTCGAGGTTGCGCAGGGTGGCCCGCTTGAGCCCCACTTCCGGGTCGATGTCCAGGACAATGGTCAGGTCGGGCCAGACCCCGTCCACGGCCACCTCGTTGAGCTGTTTGAGGATGGCGGTGTCCAGGCCGCGCCCAAAGCCCTGGTAGACGATGGTCGAGTCCGCGAACCGGTCGCACAGGACGACCCGGCCCGCTTCGAGCTGGGGCCGGATGACCTGGGCCACATGCTGGGCGCGGTCGGCCAGGTAGAGAAAAAGCTCGGTGATGGGCGTCAGGTCCGCGTTGTCCACATGCAGGAGCATCTGGCGCAGCTCGCGTCCGACACGGCTGCCGCCCGGCTCCCTGGTCAGGTGGACCGCCCGGCCCCGGCTCTCGAAATACTCCTTGAGCCGCGCGATCTGCGTGGTCTTGCCCGTGCCTTCTATGCCTTCAAAGGTAATAAACATTGGTTCTCCGGGATGTCGTGCTTCTTTTTGGCCGAATCGGGCGTGGTCGGTGTCCGGTAGACGTTGCGCTCGAGAAAGCGCAGGTAGGGGGACCATTGCTGGCCGGTGCTTTCCATGTCCTCGTAGGCCTGATCAATGATGTTCAGCTTGGCGTCCATGTTGTCGGCAAAGTGCAGCACGAATGCCTCTGGCGTCTTGGGCCGCACCGGGGAGCCGAACTCATGCTCGCCGTGGTGGCTGGTGATCAGGTGCTTGAGGTGCAGCTTGAGCGGCTCGTCGAGATGCTTGCTGCGCTTGAGAAAGGGTTCGAGCTTGTCCTGTCCGATCTGGATGTGGCCGAGCAGCCTGCCTTCATCGGTGTAGTCGTTGGCCAGCCCGCCAGTCAGTTCCCACGCCTTGCCCAGGTCGTGGAAGATGGCCCCGGCCAGCAGGGTCTGCCGGTCAAGACCGGGATAGACATCGCACAGGGCCATGCAGGCCCTGGCCACGCCCAGAGTGTGTTCGAGCAGGCCGCCCACATAGGCGTGATGGACCGTCTTGGCTCCCGGCGCGGTCATGAACCGTTCCCTGACCTCCCCGCTGCCCAGCACGTTGCGGCAAAACGAGCGCCATGGCTTGTGCCGCATGTGCTCGGTGATCAGGTCTTCGAGCATCTCCATGAGCCGGGCCGGGGGCGTGGCCGAGGTGGGCAGGAAGTCTGCGAAATCCACCTCGTCCGGGCCGATGTCGAGCAGCTCCAGGTGATCGACCTTGAGCTGGTTCCTGTCCCGGTAGCTCTCCACAAAGCCGAGCACGCGGGTCATCTGGCCCGGTTCCAGGGCTGGGTATTCCTGGCTCTTGGGGCTCCATATCTTGCCGTCGATCTTGCCAGTGGCGTCCTGAAATGTCAGACTCCAGTACGGGCCGTTCCGGGATTGTGCCAGGGACGCGGCGGCCAGGATGAACCGGTCGTCCACCCGTGTTCCGGTCGTCAGGTCTTGGATATATTGCGACTTTTTGGTCACGTGCCTTGCCATGTCGTTGATGTTGATGTACCTCGCCTCCCAGGCCGGACCCGGCTTGGGGGCGGCCTGCGGGCAGGGTGCGGACGGTCGCGCCCGCTCCGGTTTATGAACCTGATTTCACTCGGATTGTCAAATCAAGCCACCACGGAGATTGCATGAAGATACTTCTCGCCAATGACGACGGCATCCAGGCCGTGGGGCTGCGCGCCCTGTATTTCGCCCTGGTCGAGGCCGGGCACGACGTGCGCGTGGTCGCCCCGGTCACCGAGCAGTCTGCGGTGGGACACGCCGTGACCCTGTCCATGCCGCTTCGGGTCAGGGAGTTCCGCGAGAACGGCTTTCGGGGGCAGGGCGTCCACGGCACGCCCGTGGACTGCGTCAAGCTGGCCCTGTCCACCCTGCTCGACACCCCGCCCGATCTGGTCCTCTCGGGCATCAACGCGGGGGCCAACGTGGGCGTGGACATCCTTTATTCGGGCACGGTCTCGGCAGCCACCGAAGGCGCGCTGATGGAGATTCCCTCCATGGCCGTGTCCATGGACGACTTCAATCCCGTGGACCTTTCCGGCCAGGCCCGCTACTGCGCGCGACTGCTGCCCAGGATTCCCTGGGACGACCTGCCGCCCAAGTGCGTCATGAACCTCAATTTCCCCGCCTGTCCCATCGCAGAGGCGCGCGAGCTGACGGTCTGCCCGCACACCAGTGCATCCTATCGCGACTGGTACGACGCCCGCACCGACCCGCGCGGCAGGCCGTACTATTGGCTCGACGGGGCCATCCCGCCCGAGCGCATCAGCCCGGACTGCGACCGGGCGCTGCTGACCAAAAAGCACATCACCCTGACGCCGCTTCATTTCGATTTCACGGACCGCGAGGCCCTTGACGTGCTGGCGAGGAATTTTTCCGCCTCCCGTTGACGGAAAGCCATTGCGGACGTATTGTTTGCGTCATTGCCCGGAAAAGATGTTTACAACAGCACACCCAGGAGGAGCTGACATGGCGACGAAAATCGGTCTCAACGGTTTTGGACGGATAGGGCGATACCTCACGCGCCTGCTGGCAGGAGAGAGCGACCTGGAACTGGTGGCGGTCAACGCCCGCGCCTCCAACGAGGACCTTGCCCACCTGCTCAAATACGACTCGGTCCATGGCCGGTTCCTCGACGTGGAACCCACCAAGAGCGGCTTCAAGATCAACGGCAAGGCCGTGACCGTGACCCGCGACGCGCCGGGCGAGTGGAAATGGGGCGCGATGGGCTGCGACATCGTGGTCGAATCCACCGGCAAGTTCACCGACCGCGCCAGCTGCGAGAAGCACCTGGCTTGTGGCGCGAAAAAGGTGCTCATCAGCGCGCCGGGCAAGGATGCGGACATCACGGTGGTCATGAGCGTCAACGACAGCGCCCTCAAGCCCGAGCACACAATCATCTCCAACGCCTCCTGCACCACCAACTGCCTGGCTCCGGTGGCCAAGGTGATCAACGACACCTTCGGCATCCGGCACGGCATCATGACCACGGTCCACTCCTACACCATGAGCCAGCGCATCCTCGACGGCTCCCACAAGGATATGCGGCGCGCCCGCGCCTGCGCCGTGAACATGGTGCCCACCACCACCGGCGCGGCCAAGGCCGTGGGGCTGGTCATTCCCGAACTCAACGGCGTGCTCGACGGCATGGCCATCCGCGTCCCGACCCCCAACGTCTCGCTGGTCGATCTGGTCTGCGAGCTGAAGAAGCCGACCACCGTCGAGGAGGTCAACGCGGCTCTCAAGGCGGCGGCCAACGATTCCATGGGCTACACCGAAGAACCGCTGGTGTCCGTGGACTTCATGGGCTCCACCTTCGGCGGCGTGGTGGACAGCGGCCTGACCAGGGTCATGGGCACCACCCAGCTCAAGCTGATCGTCTGGTACGACAACGAGGCCGGGTTCACCAACCAGCTTCTGCGCCTGACCAGGAAGGCTGCCGGGCTGCTCTAGCCCTGCCATCCCCTTTGAATGGGCAAGCCGCTCGGCATCAAGCCGGGCGGCTTTTTTTTGCGCGCCCGGTCCGGTTCATGCCGTGCGGCAGGGTCAGGCCGCCCGGCTGCCTGCACATCGTCGCGAGGTGTTATAGATTGTCATCTTGAGCCGTTATAACCCTTTACACCCCATGTGATTTTTATTATTTGGATGGAATAATGGGTTTTTGTCAACAGTTCGAAGGTCGGTGGTGACTATTCCAGTTCACGGTTGAGGAGGGCTTTTTCCATGGTTGTTGCCGTTGCCCAGTGTGAATCGGACGAAGCGCCGCTGCTCGTCGTCAGACAGCCCATATTCGACAGGAACAAGGACATCTGGGGATACGAGCTGCGGCCCGGAGCCTCAACCCGGCCCGACGGCGCTCCCGTCACCCTGGCGGATGTGCTCGCGGCCTACAGGTCCACGCTGGACCAGGGCGGCGAGACCCTTGTCCGCGACAAGAAACTCCTGCTGAATGTCGCCTCGGAAGCGTGCCTCGACGAGTCGTGCCTGGACGTGGCGGACAGGTGCGTGTTCGGCCTGTGCGCCCAGGTGACTGGCTCGCCACGGTGTTCCGGTTTTGCCGATTCCCTGCGCCAGCGCGGGGGCGTGTTGGCCGTGGACGCCGATAAGCCGTGCTGCCCGTCCCTGCTTGAAAAAGCGGACATCATCAAAGTCTCCCTGGCTGACAAGACCCCGCCCGAGATCGTCAGGCTGCGGGCCGAATACAAGCGTTTCGGCGGCCAGCTGCTGGCCACGGGCGTGGCGAGCTGGGAGGCTTACGAGGGCACCCGCGCCCTGGGTTTTGCCTATTTTCAGGGGCCGTTCTTCGGCGTGGCGCAGACCCGCGACGACATGGTCCTGGCCGCCAGCTCCACGGCCAAGCTGCAACTGCTGCGCGAACTGGCCAACCCGGATTGCGAGATGGACGAGCTTGGGGCCATCATCGCCTCGGACATCACCCTGAGCTACCGGATGCTCAAGTACATCAATTCCGCTTCGTTTGGCTTGCGCAACAAGATCAAGTCCATCCAACAGGCCGTGTCCCTGCTCGGTCTCAAGGAGATTCGCCACTGGACCACCGTGGTGGTCATGACCGACCTGGACACCACCCCCAAGGGCGAGGAACTGGCTTACATGGCCCTGCAACGGGGGCGTTTTCTGAGCAAACTGGCCGGGACCATCAAAGGTTTTCCCCATTCGTCGAGCACCATGTTCATGCTCGGTCTCTTCTCCCTGCTCGACGCACTGCTCGCCCATCCCATGGAAAAGGCTCTGGAGAACATCCCGCTCGACGACGAGATCAAGGCCGCCCTGTGCGGCACCCTCAACGAGTTTCGTGACTGGCTGCTCATGGCCGAGGCCGTGGAGCTGGGCAACTGGACCATTGCCAACGATATCCTGGGCCGGTACGGGGCCTGCTTCACCCAGGCGGCGACCCAGTACATGAAGGCGTCCGCCTGGGCCGCCAGCCAGATTCCGCACATGCGAAAGTAGGGCGCGGATACGACCACAAAAAAAGGCCGGACAGCATGCTGTCCGGCCTTTTCCTTTCCGGTGGATTATTCCACGCCTTGGGCGCGACGCTTGTCGTCGCGGAAGAGCTTGTAGTCGATGGCGTCCACCACGGCCTGCCAGCTGGCCTCGATGATGTTGTGGGACACGCCCATGGTGGTCCAGCGTTCATGCTTGTCGCCGGTCTCGATGAGCACGCGGACAAAGGAGGCTGTGCCGCCCGTGTCGCGCACCGCGCCGGAGAGGACGCGGACCTTGAAGTCGAGCAGGCGGATTTCGCTCAGCTTGGGGTAGAACCGCTCAAGCCCCTTGCGCAGGGCGCGGTCCAGGGCATTGACCGGACCCATGCCCGTGGCCGCCGTGTGCTCCACCTGACCCATGACGTTGATGATGACCGTGGCCTCGGTGAACGGCTCGGGATCCTCCTCGCGCTTGGCGTCCACCACGAAGAAGTGGCGGAAGCTGAAGTAATCCTTTTTGAGGCCCAGCGCCTTCTGGAGCATGAGTTCGAAGGAGGCGTCGGCCACCGAGTATTCGTAGCCCATGCTCTCCTTGAGCTTGAGTTCCTGAAGCAGCGTGTCCACCGTGGCGTCGCTCTTGCCCAGCTCGTAGCCAAGTTCTTTGGCCTTGAACAGGATGTTGCTCCTGCCTGCCTGATCCGAGAGCAGCACGCGCTGGGCGTTGCCCACGGATTCGGGATGGATGTGCTCGTAGGTAGTGGAATCCTTGAGGATCGCGCTGACATGGATGCCGCCCTTGTGGGCAAAGGCCGAAGCCCCCACAAAGGGCTGGCGCATGAATGGGCGCAGGTTGGCGGTCTCGCTGACGAAATGGGAGGTGGCCAGGAGCCGCTTGAGGTTCTCGTGGCCGATGGTTTTCATGCCCATCTTCAGTTCGAGGTTGGGGATGACCGAGCAGAGGTTGGCGTTGCCGCACCGCTCGCCATACCCGTTGATGGTGCCCTGGACCTGGCTTGCGCCCAGGCGCACGGCCTCCAGCGAGTTGGCCACGGCCAGTTCCGAGTCGTTGTGGGCGTGGATGCCTATCTCGGCTCCGGGCAGGGCGGCCACCACGGCCTTGACCGCTTCGGCCACCGAGGCGGTCAGGGTGCCGCCGTTGGTGTCGCACAGGACAAGCCGCGCGGCCCCGGCGTCCAGCGCGGTTTTCAGGGCCTTGAGGGCATACTCCGGGTTGTGCCTGTATCCGTCGAAGAAATGCTCGGCGTCGAAGATGACCTCGTCCACACGCGGGACAAGGTATGTCACGCTGTTGTGGATGAGCTCCAGGTTGCGTTCCAGGCTGACGCCCAGCGCGGTGGTGGCGTGCATGTCCCAGCTCTTGCCGAAGATGGTCACCACCGGGGTGTGCGCTTCGAGCAGGGCGGCCAGGTTCTTGTCTTTCTCGGGCGTCGAGCGGGTCAGGTGCGTCGAGCCGAAGGCGGCCAGACGCGCGTTCTTGAAGGTATGCCCCTTGATCTGCTCGAAGAAGGTGGCGTCCGTGGGGTTGGAGCCGGGCCATCCCGCCTCAATGTAGTGGATGCCGAGTTCGTCGAGCTTGTGGGCGATGCGGACCTTGTCCTGGGCCGTCAGGTTCATTTCCTCGGCCTGGGCGCCGTCCCGCAGTGTGGTGTCGTATATCGTTACTTTTCTCATGCTTTCCCAAGGGGGCCGTTTTCAAGCTCGAATGCCTTGTGGAGCGTGCGCACGGCCAGTTCGGTGTACTTGTCGTCGATCAGGCAGGTGATCTTGATCTCGGACGTGCTGATCATCAGTATGTTGATGTTCTCATCGGCAAGCGCCCGGAATGCCCGTGAGGCCACGCCGGAGTGGTTACGCATGCCGACGCCGATAATGGACACCTTGGAGACGTTGAGGTTGCTGTCCAGCTCGTCGAAGCCGACCTCGTAGCGCAGCGAGTCCAGGGTCTTGAGGGTCTGGTCCACGTCCGCGCGCGGCACGGTGAAGGTCATGTCCGTCTTGCCGTTCTTGCTCGGATTCTGGACGATCATGTCCACGAGGATGCGCTGCTCGGCCAGGGGGGTGAAAATCTGTGCGGACACACCGGGCTTGTCGTGGAGGTTGATCAGCGTGATCCTGGCCTGGTCCTTGTCGTATGCGATGCCAGAAACGAGAGCGGCTTCCATGGTTGCGTCCTCCTTGGTGACTACGGTGCCCGGCTCGTCAGAAAAAGTGGAGCGGACATGAACTGTTACATTATATTTCTTGGCAAACTCGACGGACCGGATCTGGAGCACCTTGGCCCCCATGCTCGCCATTTCCAGCATTTCGTCATAGGTGATGCTGTCCATCTTGCGCGCATCGGTGCACATGTTGGGATCGGTGGTGAAGACCCCTGGCACGTCGGTGTAGATTTCGCAGACATCGGCCTTGATGGCCGCGGCCAGGGCCACGGCAGAGGTGTCAGACCCGCCCCGGCCCAGGGTGGTGATGCGCTGACCGTCGTCGCACCCCTGGAATCCGGCCATGACCAGCACGTCGTATTCGTTGAGCATGGCCCTGATGCGGGTCTCGTCGATGTTCATGATCCTGGCCTTGCCGTAGGCGCAGTCGGTCATGATGGGGGCCTGGAAGCCGAGCACCGAGCGGCAGGAGATGCCCTGCTGCTTGAGGAGCATGGCAAAGAGCGCGCAGGATATCTGCTCGCCGGTGGAGACCAGCGAGTCCGCCTCTGCCGGGTCGGGATTGGCGGACCACTCCCTGGCCAGGGCCAGGAGCCGGTTGGTCTCGCCGGACATGGCCGACAGGACCACGATGACCTTGTTGCCCTCGCGGTAGGGGCGAAGAACCTTCTGCATCACCTGGCGTTGACATTCAAGGTTGCGAACCGAAGTGCCACCGAATTTCTGTACGACGATGTTCATAGGAGCCCTGTGGATTGTTGCGAGAATTGATCGAATGTTCCGGCAAGGGAGTCGAGAACGCCCCGGGCCGTTTTTCCCATTGCATGCATGTCGAGGGTGCGTCCGGTCCGTGTGGGGGACCACGTCAGGACCAGGGCCTCCTCGGGCCACAGCTCCCTGTCGAGAAACTGCGCCCATTCCACGACGAGCAGGGTGTCCCGGTCCTCCAGGCGCTCCAGAAGCCCCTCGTCAGGGGGCATGTTTTCCAGGCGGTAGAGGTCGTAGTGGGCCACTGGCGGGGTCGTGGGGTAGAGGTTGCATATGTTGAAGCTCGGGCTGGACACCTCGGCCAGTTCCGAGCCCGGCAGGGCACCGACCAGTCCCCTGACCAGGGTGGTTTTGCCCGATCCGAGGACGCCTTGCAAGAGCAGGGCGGGCGGCCAGACCGTCCCGGCCAGAACGGCTGCCATGGCCTTGCCCAGTTCACGGGTGGCGCGCTCGTCGGCGAGGTGGAGCATCGGACTCATGGCCGCGGAACCGGTGCCTACCCCTTGAGCAGGGTCTTGAGCACGTCTTCCTTGCCGACCACGCCCACCAGCCTGCCGTTGTCGAGCACGGGCAGGGTGTACAGCTTCTTGTTGGCCATCATGGTGGCGATGTCGTCGATCCCGGTATCCGGCGCGATGACGGTGGGAGCCGCGGTCATGGCTTCGGCCACCTTGAGGGCCGCGATCTTGGTGATCTCGCGCTCAAGCTCGTCGTGGGACGAGAGGGGGAAAACGCCGTCGAGCAGGGTGAAGAACGAGGGCAGGGTGATCTTTTTCTGCTGGGCCACCAGGTCGGCCTGGCAAAGCACACCCACGACCGTGCCCTTCTCGTCGATCACGGGCGCGCCGTTGATCTTGTTTTCGAGCAGGACGCGGGCTGCGGTGGCGATGTCCGTGTCCGGGGTCAGGGTGATGCACTTGGCGGTCATGATGTCTTTGGCCTTCAGCACGTGGTGAACTCCTTTGCCGCCCTTGGCAGCATGTCTGCGATTTCAGAGGCCAGGTTGCCCCTGGCCGGAAAGTCTTCCCCAAGCAGCCGACCGGCCATGCCGTGCCAGTAGACGCCGAGGCTTGCGGCCAGCGCGGGCGGCAGCCCGCGGGCCATCAGGGACGCGATGATTCCAGAAAGCACGTCGCCCGAACCGCCCACCGCCAGATTCGGCTCCGAGAATGGGCTCAGGCGGACGCATTCCCTGTCTGCCACGAGCGTTCCGGCCCCCTTGAGCACCAGGACGGCCCTGTTCGTTTCGGCGAATGATCGGGCGATATCGATCCGCGCGGCCTGGATTTTTTCGGTCGAAACGTCAAGAAATCTTGCCATTTCGCCTGGATGCGGCGTCAGAACAGTCGTGTCAGGAAGCCCAGGAATCGCCTCCGGGAACCGGGCCAGGCAAAACAGTGCGTCGGCGTCCAGGACCGTGCGCGACGGACACTTTGCTACAAAGGTCTTGAGAAAATCAACTGTTTTCACGTCCCTGCCCAGGCCCGGACCAATGACCACCGCGTCGAAGCGGTCCAGCTGGTCCAGAAGAATCTTCATCAACTCCGGGGACCACTGCGAGCCGGTCCCCAGGGGGAGAGTCATGATGTCTGCCACACCGCCCCGGACGCTCTCCGCGAGCCCGCCGGGGCAGGCCACGGTGACCAGCCCGGCCCCGGAGCGAAGCGCGCCCATGGCGGCCAGCCGGGGTGCGCCGGTCAAACCGGGCGAGCCGCCGACCACCAGGACGTGGCCCGCGCCTCCCTTGTGCATGGCCGGGTCCGGTGCCGGGATGCGGCGCATGATCCCGCTGGTGATGCATTGGTGCCGGGCAGGGTGGTCGGCCATGACCCTGGCCGGGATGCCGATGGACCTGACATGGACGGCCCCGGCGAACCGGGCCGCGCCCGGCAGGGCCAGGCCGAGCTTGGCGGCCTGAAAGGTGGCGGTTGCATCGGCCACGACCGCTTCGGGCTGGGGGAGACCGGTCAGGCCGCTCAGGCCAGACGGGATGTCGATGGACAGGACAAAGGCGCGTCGGCCCAGCCGGTTCATGGTGCGGACCAGGGCCAGGGCATCGGGTCGCAGCTCGCCGGAAAAGCCGGTGCCCAGCAGGCCGTCGATGATGATGTCCGGCTGGGGCAGACCGTTCAGGTCCACGCCGTCGAGGTGTCGAAGGGGGATGCCGAGCTTGTGCGCAAGGATCAGGTGAGCCCTGGCCTCGCCCCGGTAGCTTTTCTTTGGGCGGGTGTGAAATACGGTCACGTCCGCGCCCAGGTCGGCCAGATGGCGGGCCATGGCAAAGGCATCACCGCCGTTGTTGCCCGAACCGGCGAAGCAGAATATCTCGCGTCCGGCCAGGGGATCGCATTCGGCAAGGGGCATGGAACCGTTGTCCTCGCCGTATTCCTCAAGCAGGACGGCCACAGCCTCGCGGGCGGCGGATTCCATGAGCGTGACGCCGGGAATGCCGATGGTCTCGATGGTTTCCCGGTCCCAGGTCGCCATCTCGACCGGGGTGGGCAGGGGGAGCAGCATGGGGTCTCCTTGGTCCGCCATTGTCGGACCTATCCCTCCAGTACCACGGTGGCTGCCGCCGTGTCACGGGAATGGGTCAGGGAGATGTGCGCCGAGGTCACGCCGAGCCGGGCGCAGACCTCCAGCCCGCGCCCCAGGAAGGCGATGCCGGGCTTGCCGCCTGGGGCGTGCAGGATCTCCACGCACTTGAAGTGGACGCCGTCGGCAAAACCGGTGCCCAGCGCCTTGACCGCCGCCTCCTTGCCTGCGAACAGGGCCGCCAGCCGGGGCACGGGATCGCGCCCGGGCAGTTGCGCCAGCTCGCGCTCGGTCAGGATCTTTGCGGCAAACCTGGGGCCGAACCGGTCCCAGAGGGCGCGGATGCGGTCCAATTCGGTCAGGTCGAGGCCGAGTCCCTTGATCATGGCGTCTCCCGATGCCTGGGGTCAGTCCGCAAAGGTGCGGATGATGGCGACCATGTCGCGCACGGCGCGGTCCAGGCCCACATAGATGGCTTTGGCCATGATGGCGTGGCCGATGGAGTATTCGTTGACGCCGGGAACGTCCTTGAAGGCCAGGATGTTGCGGTAGTTCAGCCCGTGGCCGAGGTTGACCTTGAGGCCGAGGTTGCGGGCGGCCTTGATGCCTTCGAGAATGGCGGCCAGTTCGGTGTTGCGCGCCCGGTGGTCCTTGGCGTCGGCGTAGTGGCCGGTGTGGATTTCGACAAACTCGGTGCCCGTGGCTGCTGCGGCCCTGATCTGGGCGGGGTCCGCGTCGATGAACAGGCTGGAGCGGATGCCCATGGCGTGCAGGGGGGCGAGGTAGTCGGCCAGTTCCCGCTCGCGGCCAACGCAGTTGAGCCCGCCCTCGGTGGTCAGCTCCTGCCGTTTCTCCGGCACCAGGCAGACGATCTCCGGGTCGATCTCAAGGGCGATGCCTTGCATTTCTTCCGTGGCGGCCATCTCCAGGTGGAGACGGGTGTTGCAGGTCTTGCGAATGAGGGCCACATCGCGGTCCTGAATATGCCTGCGATCCTCGCGCAGGTGGACGATGATGCCGGTGGCCCCGGCCATTTCCGCCATGTATGCGGCGGTCACGGGTTCCGGCTCGATGCCCATTCTGGCCTGCCTCAGGGTGGCCACATGATCGACGTTTACGGTGAGTGACGGCATTCGTCTTTCCTCCGGGTGGATGATGTCAAGCTATCCCCGTCAATTACGTTTTTCCGGCCAGGATGGCAACACCGCCATGCGTCCGCCCGCAGCAGGGGTTTGTGCCCGTTCGTGTTGACAGCAAAAGCGCACAAAAGGTATCGCCTTGGCCTGAAAACGAGACAACCATCATTACGGGAGCATATTTCAATGAACGTATGCATCGTTGGCACCGGCTATGTGGGACTGGTCTCTGCCGCCTGCTTTGCGGAAATGGGCAACAGGGTCGCCTGTGTGGATGTCAATCCGAGGGTCGTCGAGACCCTGAAGGGCGGCAAGGTCCATATCTATGAGCCGGGCCTTGAGGAATTGGTCAGGCGCAACACCGAGCAGGGGCGGCTTGATTTCACCACCAGCCTCGAAGAGGGCATGGCCGACAGTGAGGTGGTCTTCATCACCGTGGGCACGCCCCAGGCCGCGGACGGCACCTGCGACCTCTCCTATGTCGAGGCCGTGGCCCGCGAGATAGGCCAGCGCATGACCAGTCCCAAGATCGTGGTGGACAAGTCCACGGTCCCGGTCGGCACTGCGGATCGCGTCCGGGCCATCATCGCGGAGGAGCTGGGCAGGCGCGGGGCGGACATCGCCTTTGACGTGGTCTCCAACCCGGAGTTCCTCAAGGAGGGCGACGCGGTGGGCGACTTCATGAAGCCTGACCGGGTCATCGTCGGCAGCGACTCCGAACACTCGGCCAAGGTGCTCGGCGCGCTCTACGGTCCCTTTGCCCGCAGCCGCGACAAGCTCGTGGTCATGGGCGTGCGCAGCGCGGAGATGACCAAGTACGCGGCCAACTGCATGCTCGCCACCAAGATATCCTTCATCAACGAGATCGCCAACATCTGCGAGCGGGTGGGGGCCAACGTCAGCGAGGTGCGTGCGGGCATCGGCTCGGACAGCCGCATCGGCTACAGCTTCATCTACCCCGGCGTGGGCTACGGCGGCTCCTGCTTTCCCAAGGATGTCAAGGCGCTCATCAGCACGGCCAGCGACCATGGGTATGACGCCCGGCTCATCCGCTCGGTGGATGAGGTCAACAATGCGCAAAAGCATGTGCTGGCCGACAAGATCATTGCCTACTTCAATGAGCAGGGCGGGGTGGCTGGCCGGACGCTGGCCCTGTGGGGCATCGCCTTCAAGGCCAACACCGACGACATTCGCGAGGCCTCGGCCATCGAGGTGATCAGGGATCTGACCGCTCTGGGCATGAAGGTCCGCGCCTTTGACCCTGTGGCAGGCGATCGCGCCAGGGAAGAGCTGGGCCACCTGGCCAACCTGGAGATCGCGGACAGCCAGTACGGGATGCTGGACGGGGCCGACGCCCTGGCCGTGGTCACGGACTGGAACCAGTTCCGCGACCCCGACTTCGACCGCATCAGGACGCTGCTCACGGTCCCGCTGGTTTTTGATGGCCGCAACCTTTACCAGCCCGAACGCATGGGCCGCGAAGGGTTCGCCTATTTCAGCATCGGCAGGGTGCCGGTCAAATAAGCGCACCGCGGCAGGATGCATGAAAAAACTCCCCGCCTCTCGTTGAGAGGCGGGGAGTTTTTGCTGCCGGGAGGGCAGACGGGCTAGAATTGGCCCTTGAAACAGGTGCGGTACTGCAATTCCTGCAGGATCACACGCTCGTATTCAGGGTTGTATTCGATGTCCAGTTGTTCTTCCTGGTCCAGCATTCTGGCAAGCTGCTGGGTTTCTTCCCAGAAGTCGAGGAGTTCTTCGTCCGCCAGGTTCTTGACCTGCGCTTCCAGGGAACCCTGGTCGTTGAAGGAGGCGTACTGACCCATGTGGCGAGGTCCGTCCTTTTTTTAAAATACTTAGAGATATCAGCCTGATAGAAGTTTGCTGGGGTCTAAGTTAGTCCTTTCTGACCAGCCCGTCAACAAGACTTTGGTCGCGCAGTGTTATTACTGCGCCAACCGTCCGGTACTGCTGGAGAGCCGCATGGTTTCGCGCGGCTTGGGGCCGTGCAAAGCAGGGTTGGCTGGATTCGAATGTCGGCGCGATTGGCAGGGCAGGGTTGCCGGATATTTCCATTGACAAAAAAGACAGCGGTTGACAGATTGTTTTGACTGAAAATACAGCCTGTACCCCGTTTTTGGGCGCTGCTGAAGAGGTTGCAATGAGCATTCGAGTCGATCCCATGTACGACGCCGACGAGGTTGAGGCCGATCTGGAGCTGATCCAACTGGTCACCTTCAGCATCGGGGAAGAGGAGTTCGGCGTGAACATCCTCCAGGTGCAGGAGATCATCCGCACCATGGAGATCACCAAGGTCCCCCGCGCCCCGGTCTTTGTCGAGGGTGTCATCAACCTGCGCGGCAAGGTCATTCCCATCGTGGACATGCGCAGCCGCTTCGGTCTGCGCTCCAAGGCGCACGACAAATACACCCGCATCATCGTCATCGAGATCAACATGATCATCGTCGGCTTCGTGGTCGATGCCGTGTCCGAGGTGCTGCGGCTCCCGGCCAACGCGGTCCAGCCCCCGCCGCCGGTGGTGGCGGGCATGGACGCCGACTACATCGACGGCGTGGGCAAGCTCGACGACCGGCTGCTCATCCTGCTCGATCTCAACTGCCTGCTGGACAACGACGAGAAGGAAGCCCTGACCGGCGTCTGATCCAGGACAATTTCTTGGTGACAAGCCGCCCTGCTCCCGATAGGGAATAGGGCGGCTTTTCCGTTTTTGTTTCCGCCAACCACGAGCCTTGCCGGTCATATCCATGCCATCCATTCTTCCAGGAGCCATCACCGATTTCATCGCGGGCAAGACCCAGACCCTGCGCGTCTTCAAGAGCGGGCCGGGCACCCAGGCCTTCATCGCCAGGAGGATGCTCGATCATGGCCGCAGCGCGGTCATCGTGGTTCCCGGCGCCCAGGAGTTCAAGCAGATGCGGGCGCTCCTGGCCCTGTTCTCCCATGGGGCGCAGCCGGAACACGCACCGGCCTGGGAGCGCGACTGGATTTTCCTGCCCCCGTATCTCTCCCGTCAGCCCGATGCCCAGGCCTGGAGCGAGCGCTGGGCCGCCCTCTATGCCCTGACCTATGGGAAACGGCCCTGCGGCGTGCTCATGACCGTGGACAACCTCCTGCCGCACTGGCCCGAGGCGTCTGTCCTGCGCGAAAACTGGGTTTCCCTGACCAGGGGCGAGGAGATGTCGCCCGACATCCTGCTGGAGCAGCTGGTGGCCTGGGGCTATGTCCGGCGAAAGCTGGTCTCGGCCCCCGGCGAGATGGCCATGCGCGGCGACATCCTCGACATCCACGCGCCGGGCTACGACCTGCCGCTGCGCCTGGAATTCTTCGGCGACGCCATCGAGGAGATCCGGCTCTTTGATCCGGCCACCCAGCGGTCGCGGGCAGACCTGACTGAGGCGGTGCTGCTGCCGGTGTCGCCCGGCATCACCTCTGGCGGGTATGCGGCCCAGGCCCGCGAGGTCTGGAACAGGCTGCGCCGCACGGGCGAGATCGGCGCGGGCGATGAGTCCGCGCTGCTCGGTCGGCTCGACGCGGGCGATGCCTTTGTCTGGCCGGGCATGTATTATAGCGCGTCCGTGGGCGTGGAGAGTTATTTCCCCGAAGACAGCGTGTATCTGTTGTCATCGGGCGGGGCGCTCCGGGCGCGGCTGGAGGACCAGGATCAGGCTTGGCGGGACTCTGTGGACGAGGAGTTGCGCCAGAAGGGCGTGCGCTGGCCGCTGCGTTTCTTCTGCCGCTCCCACGAGGGCGCGCGCACGGCGTGGCAGAACGCCGGGCAGATGGTCTTCGAGGAGCTGACCGTCGGACGCGAGAAGAACGGCATCGACCTGGCCGAGACGCCTTACAGTGATTTCACCGATCTCTTCTGGCAGCCCGAGGCGTCGCGCCGTCCGTGGACCGCGCTCATCGCCGGGCTTAGGGAGTGGGGCCGGTCCGGCTTCCAGACCATTCTCAGCTTCCGCTCCGAGCGGTCGCGCGCCAAGTTCCTGAACATGGCCGAGCAGGAGCATCTGCCCATCTCGCTGGACTACGCGCCCAGGGCAGGGGGGCTGTTCGCCCTGGTCTCGCCGCTGCGCAAGGGCATGGAGCTGGCCTGGAGCCGGACGCGCATCCTGGGCGAGGAGGTGCTCCAGCCCGAAGCGCCGCGCGCCCATTCGGGCCGCGACACGGCCTTCAAGGGGCTGGACAAGTATGAAGACCTGTCCGACGGCGACCTGCTGGTCCACCGCGACTACGGGCTGGCCCAGTTCGGCGGCCTGCACCACATGAGCATCGGCGACGCGGCCAACGACTATCTGCTCCTGTTCTTTTCCGGCGACGACAAGCTCTACCTGCCCGTAGACCGGCTCAATCTCGTGCAGCGGTTCAAGGGGCCGGAGGGGGCCAGGCAGCCCGCCCTGGACAAACTCGGCGGCACGCGCTGGAGCGCCACCACGGCCAAGGTCCGCAAGGCGGTGGAGAAGATCGCCCAGGAACTGGTCGAGATGTACGCCTTTCGCCGGGTGGCCAAGGGATTCTCCTACGGTCCGCCAGACGACATGTATTCCGAGTTCGAGGCCACCTTCGGGTTCGAGGAGACGCCGGACCAGGACAAGGCCGTGCGCGACGTGTTCAGCGACATGGAAAAGCCCGAGCCCATGGACCGCCTCGTCTGCGGGGACGTGGGGTTTGGCAAGACAGAGGTGGCCCTGCGCGCCGCCTTCCGCGCCGCCCTGGAGGGCAGGCAGACGGCCCTGCTGTGTCCCACCACCGTCCTGGCCGAGCAGCATTACCAGACCTTTTCCAGGCGCATGGAGGGTTTTCCCGTGCGCATCGGGCTGCTCAGCCGGTTTGTCCCGGCCAAGCGGCAGCAGGCCGTGCTCCAGGCCGCGTCGCGCGGCGAGTTGGACATCCTCATCGGCACCCACCGCATCCTCTCCAAGGACGTGGAACTGCCCAACCTCGGCCTGCTCATCCTGGACGAGGAGCAGCGGTTCGGGGTCAAGCACAAGGAAAAGCTCAAGCATTTCAGGCATAACATCGACGTGCTCACCCTGACCGCCACGCCCATCCCGCGCACCTTGCAGCTCTCGCTCTCCGGCATCCGGGGGCTTTCGGTCATCGAGACCCCGCCGCTGGACCGCAAGCCCGTGGAGACCGCCATCACCGAGCGCGATCCCGTGGCCCTCAAGGCCGCACTGCATCGCGAACTGGAGCGGGGCGGGCAGGTCTACTGGGTCTACAACCGGGTCAACGGCCTGGAGCGGGTGGTCGAGTTCGTGCGCGAGCTGGCGCCTGACGCCAGGGTGGGCATGGCCCACGGCCAGATGAGCGAGAAGGGGCTTGAGGACGCCATGCGCGGCTTCTGGCATGGCGAGCTGGACGTGCTGGTGTGCACGGCCATCGTCGAGTCCGGGCTGGATTTTCCCAATGCCAACACGCTGATCGTGGACCAGGCCCAGCTCTTCGGCCTGGGCCAGCTCTACCAGCTGCGGGGCAGGGTGGGCCGCAGCGACAGGCAGGCATACGCCTATTTCGTGGTGCCGAGCATCGATGATCTCTCGGAGATGGTGCGCAAACGCTTGCGTATCATTCTGGACATGGATTATCTGGGGGCAGGGTTCAAGATCGCCATGGAGGACCTGCGCATGCGCGGCGCGGGCAACATCCTCGGAGAGGCCCAGTCCGGCCAGATCGCCAAGGTCGGCCTTGACCTGTTCCTGGAGATGCTAGAGGAAGAAGTGCGGCGGGTGCGCGGGGAGACTGAAATTCGGGCCAGCGATCCCGAGTTGAACTTTGTCTTTGAGGCGCACATCCCCGGCAGTTGCATCCCGGATGCGCGCGAGCGGCTGCGCTATTACCGGGCGCTTTCCTCAGCCAGGGACGAGATGACACTGCGAGAGCTGGAGGCCGAGATCCGCGACAGGTTCGGTCACCTGCCCGACGAACTGGAGACCTTTCTGGGCGTGCTGCGGCTCAAGCAGACCCTGTCGCGTCTGCGGGCGACCAGGGCCGAGCTGTATCCGGCGCGCGGCGTCATTTCCTGGGGCGAGGGCGCGCCATCGGTCAGCACCGAGGCCCTGCTCGGCTGGGTCGCGCGGCGGGATGGCCGGGCCAGGCTCCTGCCCCCCGCCAAGCTCGAAATCCGCTACGACGCCGCCGAATCCATGCGTCTGGCCCTTGAGAACACGGCTGTCGAGCTTGAGGAACTGCTCGAACCGGTGGCCGTCAAACCGCAAGAAAATTAGTCTGAGAGTGCCTATGTTCCGCAAATTCGCTGTTTTCATGGTCTTCATCCTGCTGGCCGGGTGCTCGGACACCGTTGATGAGATCGGGATAGTGGCCCGCGTCAACGGCGAGCCCATCTATTTGTCCCAGCTTGAGTTCCAGCACGACCAGTTCCAGGTGGAAACCGTGGGCGGCTATGTGCCCAGCGTCGAAAAACTCAAGGCCGAGTATGGCGAAATCCTGACCGAACTCATCGTGCAGGAGCTGGTTGTTCAGGAGCTGGTCAACCAGGACATCGGCGTCACCGACCACGAACTGCTCAAGGCCGAGGAAGAAGTCCGGACCGATTATCCGGAGGGCGCCTTTGACCAGATGCTTGTCGAGGAATACATTGACCTCAAGACATGGCGGTTGCAGCTCAGGAACCACCTTGCCATGAGAAAGTTCTTTCATCAGGTGCTGCGGCCACAGATCAAGATCGACTACCTGGAGGCCGAGCGGTATTACCGCGACCGCATCTCGGATTTCTATCTGCCGGAATCGCTGCGCATCCTGGTGGTTCGCGGCCCCAGCCGCGAGATCGTGGGCAAGGCTGTGGAGAAGTTTCGGGCCGAGCGGGATCAGGTGGATCTGGCCACGGCCTTCGGCGAGGTGCAGACGCGCGAGGTGGTGCTCAGGGAGGAGCGGCTCTCCACCATTTGGAAGAACGCCCTGACAGGGCTCAAGGCCGGTCAGGCGAGCGGGGTGCTCACCGACCGTTTCGGCTTCGAGATACTGGTCCTGCTGGAGAGGAGCCCGGCCAAGGTGCTCGAACCAGCCCAGGCATACCCGCTGGTGGAGAAGGCCCTGCTCGAAATCAAGCTCCAGGACGCCTTTGACGCCTGGTTTTCCTCCACGGTTGCCAGGGCCAGCATATTGGTCAGCAGCCAGCTTCTCCCGTCCGACGAACCGGAGCAGGCGGAGCCGGAACCCCTGACCGACACGGTGGAGCCGGACATGCTGCAAGGCGACGGTGCCGAGCCTGACCCTGCGGGCATCGAGTTTGGTGAGGAGGTCGCGCCGCCCTTGGATACGTCGGGTGACGCGCCCGATGACGCGCCCGATGAGGCGTCCGAGAACGGGGATGCCCCTGAAAAGGGCGACAAGGGGTAAGTCGGCGCGTTCGTTGCATAGTTTGTATAAAGGGTCTAGAATCCGTCATGATACGCGAATCCAGCCCCTCCGGGGCGTCGAGGAGACAGTCTGTGCCACGATGCATTTTTTTGTTCATCTCATTGTTCTTGTTGGTTTTTTCAACAAACTCCCTGGCTGTGGAATCCGTCTACGACAAGATTCTGGTCAAGGTGAACGAGGACATCATCACCCAGTATGAGCTTGATGAGGAGATGCGGCCCATCCTCGCCTCCATCAAGGGGCGCGAGCTGAATGAGGCCGAGAGGGAGCAGCTCGCGGATCTGCGCAGGCAGACGCTGGATCGGATGGTCAATGACCTGCTCATGACCCAGGAGATAAAGAAATTCCAGATCACGGTGACCGACACGGTCATCGACGACGAGATCCGCAGGATGAAGGAAGAACGGGGGCTGACGGACGAGGCCTTCGAGGAGATGGTCAAGCGGGACGGACTGACCATTCAGGAGTTCCGTTCCAAGCTCAAGGGGTTGATCGAAAAGCAGGAGCTGCTTGGGTACATGGTCCACAGCAAGGTCGTGGTGACCGATTCTGAAATCGAGGCCGAATACGAGGCCAGACGCGACAACTATCTCCTGGAGAAAATGGTCGGCCTGGCCATCCTCGTCCTGCCTGCTGATGTCTCCGCCCTTGAGGTCAGGAAGCGGATCATGGACGGTGAACTGACCTTTGACCAAGCCGTGCTGAAGTACAGCGTGGGACCGGCCACGGACAGCGGAGGCTCCATCGGCGAGGTGAACTGGGCCGATCTTGCGGACGACTGGAGGGATTCCATCGAGGGCGTCAAGCAGGGCGGTGTGGGCACCCCGGTCGAAGTGCGCGGCCAGATGGCGCTCCTGTCCCCGGTCACCATTGCCTCGGACAGGCTCGTTCCGCTTGAGGAGGTGCGCGACGCCATCTTCGAGCGGCTCATGGAAGGCAAGCGTGAAACGATATTTGATGAGTATTTTGAGAAGCTCAAACAGAGTTCTGTCATAACCTACATGAACTGACGCAGGCGTTGGTTAACGGAGTTGTTAATGAATTTCGAGGAACTTGGACAGGCGCTCAGAGAAGAGCGGGAGAGAAAGGGGCTGACCGTGACTGCTGTCATGGAAGCCACCAAGATAAGCCGGACCAGCATCGAGGCCCTTGAGGCCGGGAATAGGTCGAACCTGCCGCACCCGGTATACGCCAAGGGATTCGTGAAGAGCTACGCCCGGTTCCTTGGGTTGGATGCGGATGAATTGTCCATGGTCGCGGATCGCGAATACAAGGATGAGTCGTGCGGCCCAAGGGAGCATGGCTACGATGTGGCCCCCCATGCCGAGAAGGCGTTTCATGTCAACGATTGCGCCAATGCGGAAAATCGTCGGTCCAGGCTGGTGCTTGTCGTTGCCCTGATTTTTCTGGTGGCGGTGGTCGGGCTTTTGGTGTTCAGTTTCAGCTCGGACGACAAGAGCGCGTCCCTGGATCAGGGCGAGACTGTCCGGTCCGGCATGGGCGGGACGCAGGCAGGGCCGCCCGCCGTGGACCCCGACATGGTGACGGACAAGGCCGGATCCCAGGCTGCGCCCGGCGAGACGACAGCGGATTCACCCGGGGTGCAGGAGCAGTCCTCAGGGACGGACCAGGACGGAACGGGCCAGAGCGGGGCGGGCCAGGGGGAGGCGGGCGCGCTGCCGACTGCCGGAGAGCCGCCCCAACCCGGAAAGCCTGTTGACCAGGGTTCAGTGGGCCAGGGGGCTGCCGACCCACCGGCTGCCAAGACGGGCGCTGTCGGCACGAAACCGGCCACGGATGGGTCCGCCAGGACCGTGGCCAAGGCAAACGGACAGGACGAGACCTTTGCCGTCACCGACAGTGAGGCGGGCAAGCAGAAATTCGATCATGTGCTGATCATCCGGGCCACCACCGCGAAGGGATGCTGGATCGGCCTGTGGCAGGGGGACGAGACGGCCATGGCCCGAGATTTCGTCCTCCGCCAGGGCGAGCCGCTTCGCCTGATGTTCAACAATCCCCGCCGCATCCGCATCGGCAATGTGGCCGGGGTCTCGGTGACCTACAACGACAAGCCCTACCCCCTCGACAACGCGCGCGGCAATATCCAGACCCTGCGCTTCGGCACCGAGTAGATCCCTTCCACAGGGCTGCAACAGACGCAGGAGACCGGCATGAACGCCACCGAAAAAGCCCTGGTGCTCAAGGTAGGGTGTTTTCGGGAGTCCGACTGCTGGGTCAAGCTTTTCACTCCTTCCCGCGGCATTTTCAATGCCTTCGCCTTTGGGGGCGCCCGGAGCAGACGCCGCTTCGTCGGGTGCCTCGACCCCCTCAGCCTTGTCCTCTTTTCCATCGGGTCCGATCGACGCGGCAGCTACGCCGTGCTGAGCGAAGGATCGCTGCTGCACAATTTTTCCGGCATCCGGGCCGATGCCGTTGCCACGGGGCTGGCCGCCAACTGCATCCGGTTCGTGGAGGCGGTGGACATTGATCCCTCGGACGCCGCGCCGGTTCACGATCTGCTCCTCAAGACCCTGTACATGCTCGACGCGGGCCACGGCAGCGCGGATTTCGTGCCCTGGTTCTTCCGGGCCAGATTCGCCTTTGAAATGGGCTACAACCCGGATTTCACGGCCTGCGGAACCTGCGGCGAGCCGGTGGGGGGTGGGGCGGGCCATCTCTTTGGCGTGGAGCATGGGCAGGTGCTCTGTCCGACTTGTCTTTCAGCCGGGAAACCGTTAGATGGACTTGCCCGACCGGTCTCCACAGGCGTGCTGCGCGCCCTGGACTGGATCCGCAAGAGCAGCCCGGATGAATGGGCGCGGGTGGTCATGGACCGCGAGGTCCGACGGCAGGGCAGCCAGCTGGTCGAGCTGTTTGTCGCCTATCACCTGGGCCTGTCCTGGGACAACGGCATGTATAAAAAGGTATGAGTTGGAGTAGTTGATGAATTTTCAGGACGTGATACTGACGCTTCAGGGTTTCTGGGCCAATTACGGCTGCGCCGTGGTCCAACCCATGGATATCGAGTGCGGCGCGGGGACGTTCAACCCTTCGACGTTCTTCCGGGTCATCGGGCCGGAGCCGTGGAAGACGGCCTATGTCGAGCCCTCGCGCAGGCCCACCGATGGCCGCTACGGCGAGAACCCGAACCGCTTGCAGCACTACTACCAGTTTCAGGTCATTCTCAAGCCCTCGCCCGACAACATCCAGGAACTGTACCTCGAAAGCCTGGCCGCGCTGGGCATCGACACGGCCTGCCATGACATCCGTTTCGTCGAGGACGACTGGGAATCGCCGACCCTGGGTGCCTGGGGCCTGGGCTGGGAGGTCTGGCTCAATGGCATGGAGGTGACGCAGTTCACCTATTTCCAGCAGGTGGGCGGCATCGACCTCAAGCCCGTGTCCGTGGAGATCACCTACGGCCTGGAGCGCATCTCCATGTATCTCCAGGAGAAGGAATCGGTCTACGACCTCGCCTGGAACAACGAGATCACCTATGGTCACGTCTACCACCAGAACGAGGTGGAGCAGTCCAAATACAATTTCGAGCTGTCCGACCCGGCGCTGCTCTTCGAGCTGTTCAACCGGTTCGAGGCCGAGTGCCTCAGGCTGTGCGAGGAGGGGCTGCCCTGGCCCGCCTACGACTGCTGCCTGAAGTGCTCCCATTCCTTCAACATGCTGGATGCCCGCGGGGCCATCTCCATCACCGAGCGCGCCACCTATATTGGCCGCGTCCGCAACCTGGCCTCCAAGATTGCCAGACTCTATGCGGACCAGCGCGAGGCCATGGGCTATCCCATGCTGAAGAAATAAGCGAACCGAGAAGAAAAGAGCAGGAACATGGCCGAATTCATACTGGAAATCGGAACCGAGGAAATGCCGGCCCGCTTCGTGCCCAGGCTGGCCGCCGAGCTTGAGCAGACCGTGGCCCGGCTGCTTGGCGAGGCGATGATTGAGCACGAGGGCGTGCGTACCTATGCCACGCCGCGCCGGATCACCGCCCATGTCGCGGGCATGGCCGACATGCAGCGCCAGCAGGAGGAGACCGTCACCGGTCCGCCCGCCCGCATCGCCTTTGACGGCGACGGCAACCTGACCAAGGCGGGGCAGGGCTTTGCCAAGACCCAGGGGGTTGAGGAGGGCGCGCTCTTTCGTCTGGAGACGGACAAGGGCGAGTACCTGGCCGTCAGGAAGACCGTGGGCGGCGGCAGGAGCCTCGACATCCTGCCCGCCATCTGCGTCAGATCCGTGGAGTCCCTGTCCTTTCCCAAGAAGATGCGCTGGGGCGGGTACGACTTCGCCTTTGGTCGTCCCATCCGCTGGCTGCTGGCCCTGCTGGACGAGGCGGTGGTGGAGTTCTCTGTGGAGAACCTGACCGCCGGACGGACCACGCGCGGCCACCGCGTCCTGGGGCCGGGGCCGTTCGCCGTGGCGTCAGCCGACCGGTATTTCTCCGTTGTCGAGAAGGAGTGCCGGGTCGTCATCGACCCCGAGACGCGCAAGCAGGCCATCGTGGACGGGGGCAACCGCCTCGCCGCCGCTCTGGGCGGCGAGATCGTCTGGCACGAGGGGTTGCTCGACGAGGTGGCCAATCTCGTGGAATACCCCAGGCCGCTCATTGGTGACATCGATCCGCGCTACCTGGAGCTGCCGCGCGAGGTGCTGCTCACCTCCATGCAGTCGCACCAGAAGAGTTTTGGCGTGCAGGGACCGGACGGCAGGCTACTGCCCCACTTCCTGACCACGCTCAACATCGAGCCTGTGGACATCGCCCTGGTCAAGAAGGGGTGGGAGCGCGTGCTCAAGGCGCGGCTCGAAGACGCCCGGTTTTTCTGGGAGGCGGACTGCAAGGTCGATTTTCAGACCTGGCTCGGCAAGCTCGAAAACGTCGTCTTCCTCGGCCCGCTGGGTTCCGTGGGCGACAAGTCGCGCCGCATCGGCACCCTGTGCGCAGCCCTGGCCGAGACACTGGCCGGTTCCAAGGGCATTCTGCCCGGCGAGTTCGAGGCCTATGCCCAGGCGGGCCGTCTGTCCAAGGCCGACCTGGTGTCCGACATGGTCATCGAGTTCGACACCCTCCAGGGCAAAATGGGCGGCATCTATGCCGAGCGCGCGGGCAAGGGCGACATCGTGTCGCGCGGCATCTACGAGCAGTACCTGCCCGCCGGGCCGGACTCGCCCGTGCCGTCCAGCCTTTCCGGCGCGTTCGTCTCCATGGCCGACAAGGCGGACACCCTGGCGGGCTGCTTCGGCCTGGGCAAGGCGCCCACCGGAGCCAACGACCCGTATGCGTTGCGCCGTTGCGCCCTGGGCATCATCCGCATCATCATGGAGCACGACCTCGACATGGACCTGGAGACCTTCCTGACCACCGCCCAGGAAGCCTATGCCAAGGATATCCCGTGGAAAGTGGCGCGGGAGGAGTCCCTGGCCAAACTGCTCGACTTCTTTGGCCAGCGGCTGCGCGCCCTGTTCACCGGCCAGGGGATCGAGACCCGGGTTGTCGATGCCGCCCTGGGGGCCGGGTTCAGCGACATCCGCACCCTCAAGGCCCGGCTCGACGCCCTCGACGCCTTCAGCCGCGAGCCGGATTTCGAGCAGGCGGTGCTGACCTTCAAACGCGCGGCCAACATCATCCGCAAGCAGGGTGACGAGGCCGGGCAGGAGTTGACCGGCGGGTACGACCCGGACCTCTTCGAGGGCGAGCACGAGACCGCTTTCGGCACCCGGCTGGAGGAGAACGCGCCCCGGTTCGACGCTCTATGGGAAAACGGGGATTTCGCCGGTCTGCTTGGGCTGCTGCGCGAGCTGCGGCCTTCGGTGGACGGGTTTTTCGACAACGTCATGGTTATGTGCGACGATGCCGCTGTCCGCCTGAACCGGCTCAACCTGCTCAAGGCGCTGGTGGACCGGCTCGGTCGGTTGGCCGATTTCAACGCCTTGCAGGTGTAGAAAAATCTTGACATAAAGGAAAGAGTCCATATAAAAGGCTCTCCCTTCGGTAAAATCAGTAAGTAAACGTTTCACTACGATAAAAGATCAGGAGTATTCACCTTGGCCAATCACAAGTCCGCCCTGAAAAGGCACCGTCAGAGCCTGAAGCGCCGCGCCCGCAACCGCATCTCCAAGACCCGCATCAAGAACACCGTCAAGGCTGTTCGCATGGCCATCGAGGAGAATGACGTGACCAAGGCCCAGGAGGCCTTGAAGTCCGCCACGTCCCTGCTGGACAAGGCTGCCCGCACGAACGTCATCCACGCTCGCCAGGCCCAGCGCCGGGTTGCCCGCCTCCAGGTGGCCGTCAACAAGATCGGCCAGTAGGGAATTCCCGTTTTTTTGCTGCAAAAAGCAGCCCGCCGCACCCATGTGCGGCGGGCTTTTTGCGTTGAGCCATGGTCAGCGGCCTTCCCCGGCCAGGGTTTCGAGCCTTTCCCGGTCAAGGATGGTGATCTCCCTGCCTTCGATGGCGATGATCCCCTCGTCGGTGAGCCGCTTGAATATGCGCGAGAGTGTCTCCTGTATCGTGCCGAGATAAAAGGCGATCTGCCCCTTGGGCAGGTCGAGCCGGAACGTGTCCGCGTCTTGTGACGAACGCAGCAGCAGGAGGTATGAGGCCACCCGGGCCGGAGCCTCCTTGAGGCTCAGATCGTCGATCTTGTTGACCAGCAGGCGCAGCTTTTGCGAGAGCATGGCCATCATCTTCATGGCGATGTCCGGGTCTTTCCTGATCATTTCCTCGAAGTCGCGCCTGGGGAAGAAGAGCGCCTCGCACGGGTCCAGGGCCTGGGCGTGGGCCGGAAAGGTCCTGCCCTCGAACACCGGCACCTCGCCAAACGCCTCGCCCGGGCCGAAGACATGCAGGATGTGCTCCTTGCCCGAAGGCGAGGTGCGGTAGATCTTCACCCGGCCCGTGACCGGGGCATAGAAGCCGTGGGCCAGGATATCGGCCTCGAAAAGCACCTCGCCCTTCTCGTACCGCTTGACCACGGCGATGCCCGCGATCCTGGCGAGTTTTTCTTCCGGCAATCCCTGGAAAAAGGTGATGGACCGGACCGCCTGAAGTTTGTCTACTGTCATTTTTTCTCCATCTCGCGTTATTATCATGCCAATTTGACCTAAGTCATGGTTGTCGTCAAAAAGAAAGGCCATGCTTTGATCATGAAGACACGCCAAAGACACCTGCTCATGCTCCTGCCGGTCGCGGCCCTGCTCCTGCTTGGCGCGCACAGTTTGCGCATGGGGGATGCCGGGCTGGTGGCGGCCCTGGCCGGTCTGGTCGGCCTGATGGTCACCCGGCACGGCTTTGTGCGCCATGTCGCCACAGCGGCCCTGGCCTGGGGCGTTCTGGTCTGGGTCGAGACAAGCCTTGGCCTGATCGGTTTCCGGCAGGCTGCGGGCATGCCCTGGCTGCGGCTGCTCTCCATCATGACCGGCGTGGTTGCCTTCACCCTGTTCGCCCTGTGGCTCGTCGCGGGCCGGGCTGGCGGTCGCTGGTTCGACAGGGGAGACCACGCCGGGCCGCGGGCCGCCGTCTTCCTGCTGACCGTGATCGGGCTGGCCCTGATCCGGTCCAGGGTTCCGTTCCCCATCCTGCTGGCCGACCGGTATTTCCCCGGCTGGGGCTGGCTTGAGATCATGGCCCTTGGCGTCTACGCCCAGTGGATCGTCGGGCTGATGCTCGCGCCAAAAGGGCACAGGCGCAACCGGCCACGCATCTGGGCCGCCTTTTCCGCCGTGTTCTTCGGCCAGCTCGTCCTGGGGCTGGCGGGCATGGAATCCATGCTCATGACCGGGACGCTCCATCTGCCCGTGCCTGCGCTCATTGCGGCAGGGCCGGTCTTCCGGGGCGAGGGATTCTTCATGCCCATCCTGTTCGGCGTGACCGTGCTGCTCGTCGGCCCGGCCTGGTGCAGCCACTTGTGCTACATTGGCGCGTGGGACGACATCATGAGCCGACGCGGCCCCGGTCCGGCCCCCTCTGCCTTGCTGCGCCGCCTGAGCGTGGCGGGCCGGGGCGCGACCCTGGTCCTGGCCGTCGGTGCCGCGCTGCTCCTGCGGGCCATGGGCGTGCCCGGCACCACGGCGGTGCTTTTTGCCGCGGCCTTCGGGCTGGTGGGCGTGGGCATCATGGCCCTGGTCTCGCGCAGGCTCGGCCTCATGGCCCATTGCACCGCCTACTGCCCCATGGGGCTTGTGGCCAACGTGCTGGGCAAGGTTTCGCCCTGGCGGGTGCGCATCGGGCAGGAGTGCACCGGCTGCGGCGCGTGCTTTACCCGCTGCCGCTATGGCGCGCTCGATGCCGACCGCGTGGCCCAGGGATCCCCGGCCCTGTCCTGCACCCTGTGCGGGGATTGCGTGTCCGCCTGCGCCCATGGGCAGATCGGGTACAGGTTTCCCGGCCTGACAGGCGAGGCGGCCCGGACCGTGTTCATTGTTTTGGTCGTCAGTCTCCACGCCATGTTTCTCGGCGTGGCCAGAATATAGTCGGATACTTTTCAAACGAGGTGGTACCATGGCTTACATGAGAAAAATGATCAGCATAGACGAAGAATTGTGCAACGGATGCGGCGAGTGCGTCCCGTCCTGCGCCGAGGGTGCGCTGGCCATTGTGGACGGCAAGGCCCGGCTGGTGAAGGAGCAGTATTGCGACGGCCTGGGCGCGTGCCTGGGCGAGTGCCCCACGGGCGCGCTCAAGGTGATCGTGTGCGAGGCCGAGGATTTTGACCCCGATGCCGTGACCGAACATCTGAAGGCCCAGGGCCGCGAGGTGCCGGACCACATGCCGTCCCCTGAAAGCCTGCGCCTGGATCGCCGTCCGGCGAGGCCTGCGGGCGGCTGCCCTGGTGCCGCCCTGCGGACCATGACCCCGTGCGAGCGGGCCAATATCCCCGCTGCCATGGCGGCTGGCACGGGGCAGGGGAGCGGTTCCGCGCTCTCCCACTGGCCGGTCCAGCTCCGGCTCGTGCCGCCCACCGCGCCATTCCTGCGCGGGGCCGACCTGCTGCTGACCGCTGACTGCGTGCCTGTGGCCCTGCCCGCCTACCATGCTGAATATCTGCCGGGCCGGGTGGTGCTCATGGGCTGTCCCAAGTTCGACAACCAGCAGGAATATGTGGACAAGCTGGCCGAAATCATTGCCCAGAACGGTCTCAGATCCATCACGGTCATGGAGATGGAGGTGCCGTGCTGCTCGTCCATGAGCGCGATTCTGTCCCAGGCCATCAAGCGGGCCGGCAAGGCGGTGGATGCCCGGCGCGTTGTCGTGTCCCTCGACGGGCGGGTCCTCAGAACCGAACCGTTCAACGCATAGCCCAAGGAGGCTGCCATGAAGAAGATAGAGCTGTACAAGGAACATGGATTCAAGGATCTGACGTTCTCCAACTACCTGGTTCACGAGTCAGAGCACATGAAGGTGATCAACTTCAACTTCAAGGCCGGGCAGAAGCTGCCGGTCCACTCCCATGACCTGGAAGGGGAGCTGACCCTGGTCATCCTCGAAGGCGAGGGGGAGTTCATGGCCGCCGACGGGGCGACCATGCCCGCCCGGCCCGGCGACGTGCTGGTCTCGGAGATCGCCGAGCCGCACGGGGTCCGCGCCACCACGGACATGCGCGTGCTGGTGACCATAGCCCCGCCCATCTGATGCCCTGGTCCGCCCATTGCGCTTGAATGAAGGCACGTCACCAGACCCGCATGAAGGAGACCAGATGAAAAGCGATGCATTGCCGGAAGGCGTTCAGGCCCAGCGTCAGGAGGGGCTGTACTCCGTCACCCCACGCCTGGCGTTGGGCCGGATCAATCCGGAACAATTGAACATAATCAATGCCGTGGTCCAAGAGTTCCGGCTGCCCGGCGTGCGCGTCACCGCCGGGCAGCGCCTCAAGCTCCAGGGAATCCCCGGTGACCGGCTGGACGAGGTCATCCGCCATCTCGGCCCTGTGGGCGAGTTTTGCAAATATTACGTCCAGGCCTGTCCCGGTGTCACCTCCTGCCGTCTGGCCATGCAGGATTCCATGGACACGGGGGCGCGCCTTGAGGAGTTTCTGAACACCTTCACGCTGCCTGCCAAGGTCAAGGCCGGGGTGTCCGGCTGCTCCATGTGCTGCTCCGAGAGCTTTGTGCGCGACATCGGGCTGGTGGGCAAGAAACAGGGGTGGACCGTGATCTTCGGCGGCAACGCGGGCAAGCGGGTGCGCGTCGGCGATGTCCTGGCCGA
Organism: Pseudodesulfovibrio aespoeensis Aspo-2; assembly: GCF_000176915.2. Classification (NCBI taxonomy): domain Bacteria; kingdom Pseudomonadati; phylum Thermodesulfobacteriota; class Desulfovibrionia; order Desulfovibrionales; family Desulfovibrionaceae; genus Pseudodesulfovibrio; species Pseudodesulfovibrio aespoeensis. Next base: position 1,910,863 of record NC_014844.1, on the reverse strand, counting down.
GGATGTGAGCAATGACGAGGCCCTGCGCGTCATCGGCCAGACCCTGGCCCACTACGCCGCCAACGGCAGGAAGCGTGAGCGTACCGCGCGGTTCGTGGAGCGGGTCGGCATCAAGGCCGTGATGGCGGCGATTTCCTAGCCTGTTCACTCTGTTTGCCTGCGCCGGAGCCGGTCCCCATGGCGGGGAGGCTCCGGCTTTTTGCGTGGGTGATGACCGGTGTGCGGCCATGGGGTGTTGTTGCTTTGGTCGGGAAACATGCGTACAAGGCAGGGGTTGTCGAACAATGCCCTGACAGGAGTGGTTTCGTGCGGATTATCATCATCGGAGCGGGCGAGGTTGGCTATCATCTTGCCCAGCGGCTGGCTGTTGAGGACAAGGAGGTCCTGGTCATCGACAAGAGCGCCGACGCCCTGCGCAAGCTGGCCGAGTCGTCGGATGTGCAGACCATCCAGGGGTCAGGCAGCAGCCCGGAGATCCTGGAGCAGGCGGGCATCGCCGAGGCGGACATCCTGCTTGCGGTCACGGACAGCGACGAGATTAATCTCATCTGCTGCTTTTTCGCCAACATGCTCAGCAGCAAGGTGACCAAGTTGGCCCGCATCCGCAGCAGCATGTATACCAATTACAAGCATCTCCTGACGGGCGAGGGCGCGGGCATCACCAAGATCATCAATCCCGACGAGGAGGTGGTCAACTCGATCCTGCGCCTGATGAGCGTACCCGGCGCGGTGGAGATCAACGAATTCGCCGACGGGAAGATTCGGCTCATCGGCATCAATCTGCCCGACGAGAGCCCGGCGGTGGGCATCCGCCTCATGCAGTTGCGAGAGATCATGGGCGACGACCTGCGCGTGGTCATCGCCGCCCTGGTGCGCGACGGCGAGCTGATCATTCCGCGAGGCGGCGACAGGATCAAGCAGGGCGACGTGGTCTACTTCGCCTGCGACATCCTCGACCAGGAAGAGGTGCTCTTGCGCCTTGGCATTCAGGTCGATCCCGTGCGCACGGTCATGATCCTGGGCGGCGGCAACATCGGCTACAAGCTCGCCAAGGCCCTGGACAACAAGTTCTTCCACACCCGTGTGCTGGAGAACCGCCAGAAGCGGTGCGAATTCCTGTCCGAGCGGCTGGACCGGCCCATCGTGCTCATGGGCGACTCCACGGACCAGGAGATCCTGCGCGAGGAGAACATCCAGGACATGGACATGGTCATCGCCGTGACTGGCGACGAGGAGACCAACATCCTCTCCTGCCTGCTGGCCAAGAGCCTCGGCGCCAAGCGTACCGTGACGCGGGTCAACAATTTCGGCTACATGCCGCTCATCGAGCCCATCGGAATCGATTACGTGGTCTGTCCCAGGCTCTCGGCCATCAACTCGCTGCTGCACTATATCCGGCGGGGCAAGATCATCTCCACGGTCAGCATCAAGGGCGAGCAGGCCGAAGCCCTGGAGGCCATTGCCCTGGAGGATTCGCCCATTGTGGGCAAGGCGATCATGGACCTGGACCTGCCGCGCGGCTGCCTGGTGCTCTGTTTCCAGCGCAAGGACGCGGTGGTCATCCCCAGAGGCGACACGGTCATCGAGCCGCAGGACCGGCTGCTCATCATCTCGACCCGGGCCAATATCCCCAAGGTCGAAAAGGCCCTGACCACCAAGGTGGAGTTCTTCTAGATGCGCTGGCGGTATGTCCTGCACGTCATCGGTGCACTTGTCGCGTGCATCGGGCTGACCATGATCCTTCCCCTGGCCTGGGGCGTGTATTACGACGACGGCTCGGCCTGGCCCCTGGCCGAGTCCCTGGGCATCACCGTGGCCTCCGGCGCGTTCGTGTTCTTCGCCTTCCGCGATCCTGCGGCGTCCAGGGCGGCCATGTCCCACCGCGAAGGCATGGCCATCGTGGCTCTGGGCTGGTTTGCGGCGGGCGTGTTCGGCGGGCTGCCGTTCTATCTGGGCGGCACCTTCGAATCCGTGGCTGATTGCGTGTTCGAGTCGCTTTCCGGGTTCACCACCACCGGTTCCACCGTGCTGGCGGATATCGAGGCCGTGCCGCGCGGCATCCTGTTCTGGCGCAGCCTGACCCACTGGCTGGGCGGCATGGGCATCATCGTCCTGTCCCTGGCCATCCTGCCGTTTCTCGGGGTTGGCGGCATGCAGCTCTACCGGGCCGAGGTGCCCGGTCCGTCGCCGGACAAGCTCAAGCCGCGCATCAAGGACACGGCCATGACCCTGTGGAAGGTCTATCTGGTCTTCAGCGTGGCCGAGACTATCCTGCTGATGTTCGGCGGCATGGACCTGTTCGAGGCGCTGTGCCATACCTTCGGCACCATGGCCACCGGCGGGTTTTCCACGCGCAACGCCTCGGTGGCCGCCTTTGACAGCGTGTACATCGACACGGTCATCACGGTGTTCATGCTCATTGCGGGCGTCAATTTTTCCCTGCATTACCTGCTGCTCAAGTGGCACCCCTCGGCCTTGATCAGGAACCCGGAGTTCCGGGTCTTCGCGGGCATGGTCCTGTTTTTCGTCATCATCGTCACCGTGGCCGTGCTGGTCGGCGGCAACTATGACAGCGGAGGCGATGCCGTGCGTTACGCCGCCTTCCAGGTGGCCTCCATCATCACCACCACGGGATTTGCCACGGCGGATTATGAGCTGTGGCCGGGGCTTGCCCAGGCCGTCCTCCTGTTTTGCATGTTTGTCGGCGGGTGTGCCGGGTCCACGGCGGGCGGCATGAAGGTCATGCGCGTCATGCTGCTGCTCAAGCACTCCTACAAGGAGCTTTTCCGGCTCATCCATCCCCGGGCCGTGAGCCGGGTCAAGATGGGCAGGGTGGTGGTCCAGGACGACGTCATGAGCGGCGTCTGGGGATTCTTCATCCTGTGGCTGGGGCTTTTTGTCCTGGCCGCCCTGGTGGTGGCCGCCTCCGGGGTGGACGTGGTCACCTCCTTTGCCTCGGCCCTGGCCTGCATCGGCAACATCGGTCCGGGCATCGGCGGAGTTGGCCCCATGGACAATTACGCGTGGCTGCCAGATACCGCCAAGTGGGCGCTGACCTTCTGCATGGTCCTGGGCAGGCTCGAAATCTATACGGTGATCGTTCTTTTCGTTCCCGAATTCTGGCGCAAGTAGCAGACAGTCATCAGCCTTCTGCAGGCCGACTCCGTCAGGCCGTCTTGTCCAGGGTGCCTGCCCCCCCAGCCCATCACGACACCCTTACGGATGCGCACCCGTGCGTGTGCAGACTGCGGCGTACGCACGCGGCGGCGCGCAACATGGTTTGCGCAGCGTTTTTCTGACCCCTTGCAGAAAATTTCAGGCTTGAGGAGAGTCTAGACTTTCTCACGATTTTTTATATAATCGTTGTGCCACAATGGTTTCCTGGGGATAAAGCTGGAATGGGGAGGGTGTATCTGGAAAAATGCCCATGGTTGGACGCCGGGATGCCCTGGCGGCAAATGGGCGCGGCCTGAATGGGGCAAACAGAGAGTGGACGAACGGTTTTTTGGCCCGCCAGGGACTAATCGGTCCGGAAATGGCAGCCCATGGTCTGCCTGTTGCGCAGGGCCGCCTGGGTGATGATGTAGGCCGTCTGCGAACCGTGGAAGAGGTCGATGAGGGATTTGCTGAGCACGGTCTCGTAATAGAAGTCCTGGAGATCCTTGGTTAGCTTGCGCAGATCCGAGAAGGCCCGCATGAGCCGCCGCTCGGTACGCGAGATGCCGACGTAGTTCCACATGGTGTTGCGGATGTTGGCCCAGTCCTGGGCGATCAGGGCCGGGTCTTCATTGAGTTTGCATCCGTGGTCCACCCAGTCGGGGATGTTTTCATTGACCTTGCGCTGGGCCGCCAGGTTGCGCGTCGTGTGCGCGGCGATGTCCATGGCCGCGCTGTAGCCCCACAGCAGCCCTTCGAGCAGCGAGGTGCTGGCCAGCCGGTTGGCGCCGTGGACACCTGTGCAGCTGCATTCCCCTGCCGCGTAGAGGTGGTCGAGACTGGTGCGCCCGTGGGTGTCCACCATGATGCCGCCGCAAAAATAATGAGCCGCCGGAACCACGGGCACCGGGTCGTGGCGCATGTCCACGCCGATCTGCTGGCAGTATTCGTAAATGGTGGGAAATCGCTTTTTTACGTCATGCCTGATGCCCGACGTGTCGAGGTAGACGCTGTCCTCGCCCGAGTGGAGCATCTCTTCCATGATTGCCCTGGTGACGATGTCGCGCGGGGCGAGATCGGCCCTGGCATCATGCTTGGGCATGAACCGTTCGCCCTGGCCGTTGACCAGGACAGCGCCCTCGCCGCGTACCGCCTCGGAGACGAGGAAGCGCCGCTCGCCGCGCCGGGAGCCGCCGTACAGGGCCGTGGGGTGAAACTGGACGTATTCGCAGTTCATGAGCCGCACTCCGGCGCGGTAGGCCATGGCCAGGCCGGAGCCGATGGAGCCGGAGGTATTGGTGGTGTGCAGGTAGACCTGCCCGACGCCGCCTGTGGCCAGCAGGGTTGTTTTCGCCAGGATGGTCTCGACCCTGGAACTGATCTCGTTGAGGCAGTATGCGCCCACACACCGGTTTGTAAGATTATACTTGAAATCCGGATGTTTGGCGTGATGCTGGGTGGTCAGCAGGTCAATGGCCGTGTGCCGGGTGAGCACCCGGATATTGGGGTGGCGCTCGATATGGGCGCTCAGGGTGTCGATGATGTTTTTGCCGGTGTGGTCGTCGCAGTAGAGGATGCGCGCCAGGGAGTGGCCGCCCTCCTTGGTCAGATACCAGTCGCCGGGCTTTCGCTGGTTGAAGGAGATGTCGTACTTGTCCAGGAACAGCTCCTGGAGCACTTCCGGCCCCCTGCGGCACAAAAAGCGCACGGCGCGGCCATAATTGTAGTCCCAGCCCGCTATGCGGATGTCGTGTTCCAGCGTCTTGGGATCGTCGTCCTCGCTCCTGAACACGATGCCCCCCTGGGCCAGGGCCGTGTTGCCGCGGGTCAGGTTGTCCCCGGCTGTGGCGACGATGACATCCATGCCCTGGTCGGCCAGGGTCAGGGCGGCCACGGATCCGGCGATGCCGGAGCCGATGACCAGGGCGTCGCAGGTCAGGCGGAGGGAATTGGCGGTTTCAGGCATGGAACGCTCGCTCGCTTGGCTGAAAGTTGAAGGCTCGCCCCATGGGGCGGATCAAGGCAGTATCGTGCGCCAGTCGCGGGAAAAACTCAAGCCATGTCCGCGGGCGATCCGGGCACGTCGGCCTAGCAGACCGTTGAAAAAAAGCATTTTCGCAGGCTGTTCAAATCGGACGTTTTTAAACAGCCTGCTAGCGGCATGCCTCAAGCATGCGCTCAAGGGCGAGTCGGGCGGGTTCCCTGATCTCGTCCGCCACCTCCACGGGCCGGGCGCTGTCAATGTCTCGGAGCAGGGCGGCCAGCTTGTCCGTGGTGATCTTGCCCATATCCTCGCACAGGCTCAAGGACAGGGGCCTGATGGTCTTGTCCGGGAACCGGGCGGCCAGCCGCGAGACGAGGTTGGCCTCGGTGCCGATATAGATGATGGAGCCTGCCGGGGCCTGTGCGGCATAGTTGATGAGAAAGGTGGTGGAGCCGTTGCCGTCAGCAGCCTTGACCACGGCAGGATCGCATTCCGGATGGACCACGATCCTGATGGCCGGATCCTTGGTGCGCAGTTCGGCTATGGTGTGCAGGGAGAATTCCTCGTGGATGTGGCAGTAGCCGGGCCAGGCGATGAGCCGCTTGCCGCCGGTCGCGGCTGGATTGACAAACAGGCGCGGATCGCCGTCGATGACCCCTTGGGGCAGGATGATCCGCTCGTCCTCCGGGATGTTCAGCGCGTTTGCCGTGTTCATGGCCAGATGTTTGTCCGGCAGGAAGAGGACCGCGTCGCCCTGGTCCATGGCCCACTGGAGCATGGTCCTGGCGTTGGCCGAGGTGCAGACCGAGCCGCCATGGCTCCCCACCACGCCTTTGACCGCCGCCGAGGAGTTGACATAGGTCAGGGGGATGACCGTGCGCCCGTCGGCCTGGAGGATGTTCAGGGTGGTCTCGACCCGGCCCGCCTCGGCCATGTCGGCCATGGGGCAGGTGGCCGTGGTGTCGGGAATGTGTATCTTCTGGCCCGGACGGCGCAGGATGGCGGCGGATTCGGCCATGAAGAAGACGCCGCAGAAAACAATGTGCTCGGCGTCCAGGTCGCTGATCCGCCGCGAGAGTTCAAGCGAGTCGCCCTGGATGTCTGTCAGCGCGATGACCGCGTCGGACTGGTAGTGATGGCCGAGAATGGCGAGCCGACTGCCCATGGCCTCCTTGATGGCGAGAATCTCTTGAGCGGGGTTTTCCACGATGTTCCTTCTAGCTTAAGGGCACGAATTGCATGCTGAAATCCGACGAAGGCGCCGAGTGTGTCAGCTTGCCCACCGAGATGTAGCCCGGCCCGAGCTCGGCCAGCTCGCGGATGTTCTCAAGGGAGACGTTGCCGCTGAGTTCGGTTTCAATGGTGCCGGGGATGATGCCCAGGGCGGTCCTGATGGTTTCCGTGTCCATGTTGTCGAGCATGATGCGCTGGATTTCGCACTGGCTGGCCTCCTCGACTTCCTCGATGGTGCGGCATTCGACCTCGATGGGCGGGCAGGGCGAGTGGGCGTGCAGCAGGGCCGAGACAGCCTGGGCGATGCTCCCGGCCCGGTCGATGTGGTTGTCCTTGAGCATGAGCATGTCCGAGAGGGTCAGGCGGTGGTTTTTGCCCCCCCCCGCAAGCACGGCGTATTTTTCTGGGAAGCGCAGTCCCGGCAGGGTCTTCCGGGTGTCGAGGAGCTGCGTTTTCGTACCCTTGAGGGCTTCCACGTATTGGGCGGTGAGGTTGGCGATGCCGGAAAGATGGCACAGGAAGTTCATGATCACGCGCTCGGTCTTGAGCAGCTGGATGGCCGGGCCGCGCACGGCTGCCACCATGGTGCCTGCCGAGACCCGCTCGCCGTCATCGACATTGAGGTGGGTCTGGCACTGGTCGCCGCCGAATTCGAGGACCATGGGGATGATGGGCAGCCCGGCCACGACGGTGTCCTGCTTGGCCACGATCATGGCCTGGGCCATGTCGCTCTCGGAAAAAAGACCGAGCGAGGTCAGGTCCGAGCCGTCCTCGGCCAGGGCGATGCGGATGGTCGCCAGGAGGAACATGCGGGCTTCGGCCTGAAAAAACTCGTCGAATATGGAGTTTGGCATGATGGTGTCCGATTGTATGGGGCGCTGGTTGAAAAAGAGGTGTTGCAGGCAAGTAAGCCACGGTCGCGATTTCGTCAAGAGCAGGGCGTCTGATGAAAGAATTCACAAAGATATAACAGTAGTTTTCGTCGAACGCTTTGACCTGTTCAGGGATTTGGGCTAGGGGTTTTCACCATGAGCAACGAAGAGGAAATCCGCATCCGCGAGGACGAACTTTCGGCTGGTGTGCCTGCCGATATCGAGGTCCAGCACCCGGCTGACGCTGCCGAGACCATTGAGGGTCTCGACATCGCCGAGCAGGTGAAGTTCATCAAACAGCTGCCCATCAGGGACGCTGCGGATTCCATCGCGGAGATGGAAGGGCGCGACCAGATCGAGCTCTTCAAGAACCTCAACCGGGGCCTTGGCGCGCGCATCGTCGAGCAGATGTCGCCCGACGACGCCACCGACCTTCTCGAAGGGCTGGACGAGGAGCTGCGCCACGCGCTGCTCAACCGCGTCGCAGCCGAGGAACGGGCCGAACTCAAGACCCTGCTCACCTTTGACCCGGACACTGCCGGCGGTGTCATGAACACCGAGGTGGTCATTCTTGACCAGGATCTCAACGTGGATCAGGCCATCGCCAAGATCCGCGAGGAGGTCGAAGACAAGGAAATTCCTTACTACGCCTACCTCACCGACAAGAAGGACAGGCTTGTCGGCGTTGTCTCGCTGCGCGACATCCTCCTGGCCAAGCGCGGGGCCGTGCTCAAGGAGCTGGTCAAGACCCAGAGCCTGATCACCGCAGGCTACAACATGGACAAGGAAGAGGTGGCCCACCTCATTGCCCGGTACAATCTGCTGGCCGTGCCCGTGGTGGATTTCGGCAACCGGCTGCTTGGCGTGGTCACGGTCGATGATGTCATCGACATCATTCACGAAGAGGCCAGCGAAGACATGCAGGCCATGGTTGGCGCGGGCGCGGACGAGACCACGGATTCCCCGTGGTTGTATTCCGTGCGCATGCGGCTGCCGTGGCTGATCATAAACGTCCTTTTTTCTTCTGTTTCAGCCTGGGTGGTCCACCTTTACGAGGGCAACATCGCCGAGATGGCCGTGCTTGCCGTGCTCATGCCGCTGGTGGCGAACCAGGCGGGCAATACGGGCCAGCAGGCTCTGGCCGTCATGATCCGGCAGATGGCCATGGAGCGGTTCGACCGCAAGCGGGCCTGGCTGGCCGTGCTGCGCGAGTTGCGCATCGGCCTGGTCAACGGGGTGATCATCTCGGTCCTGGTCTTTGGCGTGGCCTTTGCCATCACGGGCAAGATCCCCCTGGCCTCGGTCCTGGCCGTGGCCCTTGGCGTGGATATGCTCCTTGGGGCCTTTGCTGGCGCCGCGATACCGCTCTTGCTCAAGGAGCTGGGACGCGACCCGGCCCAGGCGTCGAGCATCTTCCTGACCACCATCACCGATTCCATGGGTTTCTTCTTCCTGCTTGGGCTGGCCGGGCTGATCCTGCTCGTCTGAGTTCCCTCTGTGCCGCAAACGACAGGGCCGCTCCGGATATCCGGAGCGGCCCTTGTGCATTGGTTCGGCAGGGGAATCAGTCAAGACCCAGGGAGGCGAGCAGATCGTCAACGTCTCCCTGCTTGGACCCCTCGGACGGTCCCTGCAATTTGGAGCTGGCCTGGGTCTTGGCGTCCAGGGAGAGGCTGTTGATGTCCTTGTCCGGCTCTTTTTCGCGCTGGCGGATCATCAGGCCGGTGGAGAGCATGACCTGGCGCACGATCTTTTCCACCTCGCGGATGGAGTTGATGATGATCTTGATGCGCTGGCCGGTGAGATCCTGAAAGCTCAAGGTGACCATGATGGTGGAGAGGTCGTTGCCAAGGGTCTGGTTGATCTCCTTGAGCCGGACGCGGTCCTGCTTGGTCACGCCGCCCGATTCGAATCCCTTGACGATCTTGTCCACGGTGGTCTGCATGTCCTGGAGCTTCTCGACGATGTCGATGATGTCCACCGCGGCCTTCTCGGTGGTCCTGAGCACGGCGTCCAGCTGGTCCGAGGTCTCGCTGAAGAGTTCTTCTGGGTTGAAGGCGGTCTCTATGCTTTTGATTTCATTGCCGCCCTTGGCCGCCTTGACCTCGTGGTAAATCTTCTTGAGTCCATCCTGAAGGTCTTCGTTGACGCGGCGGTAGAACTCGCCCTCAAGGAGGGACTTGGAGAGGTTCTTGGCTATTTCCTTTTCAACCGCGACGGATATGGTGTCCCTGAGGCTCGCCACGAGCTGGTCCGAGACCTTTTCCATCAGCGCCTTGACGAGTTCTTCGTTGCCGGTCATTGAGCTCTCCTGGAACCGTTTACATTTTGGTTTTTCTGATCTGTTCCCGCTGCTGCTGGAAGACGAACTGGACTATGGCCTCCATGCCCGACTCGAGAGTGTCCACGAACTCGAACCGGGAGAGCCCGGTATCCTCATCGATGCCTCTGACAATCCCCTTGCTGCCCGCCATCTTGAGAGGCACCTGGCCGAGGATGATGACGATTTCAAGGGGGGTGCCGATCTCAAAGGAGGATTTGGAGCGGAACTTGATGCCCACAGCGGACAGTTCCATGATTTCGATATCCAGGGGAAAGTCGTCGCGCAGGCCGCCCTGGCTCAGGGAGCCGAGAATCCTGTCGAGCTTGCGGTTAATTTCCAGGAGGAAATTCGTGAGATCCTCCGGCAGCTTGCTCCCCTTGAAGAGGGCTGTGGCGCAGGCCGCGTCGCCCACCCCATCGCCTGTGTAGATGGGGGAGGACTCGATGTTGCGCATGACCCTGGCGTATCCTTTCAGCCGAACCGGCACGCGCGAGAAGGTGCGTTTTTCGTCGCTCATGGAGGGCCTCCCGGAGATGTTCAGTTTCTGTCGTCCTTGAGATCAAGGGTCATGGCCTTGACCGGACAGACGCGGGTACACATGCCGCAGGCAGAGCACTTGTCCACGTCGAAGACCACGAGCCTCGTGCCCGGATCAAGTAACAGGGCGTCGGTCGGACACATGGCCGTGCACACCCCGCAGTGGATGCACGACTCCTCGTTGCGGAATATCTTGTGGGCCACCGGGGTGATCCGGATGCCGTTTTCCTTCAGGTAGCCTATTCCCTTGTGGAAATCTTCCTCCAGGCCGGAGACCTCCAAGGTCATGGTGCCCTCGTGGCGGGGCGAGATGTCCGCCTTGAGGATGTTGAAGCTGAGGTCGAACAGCCGGGTCAGGTTGCAGACCACAGGGCGGCCCGAAACCTCCGGCGGGAAGGAGAGATAGACTATTTTCCTGAAACCCTTGACGAGTTCTTTCATTATGATTCCTGTTCAAGACGCACGCGCGCCGGGCGGGCGCGCGGGGATTCGTTATTTTGCTTTTTCCAGAAAGCGTGCCGCCTGGGTCGCCTCGACCGATTTGGGAAACTTCTTGACCACTTCGGCCATGCGCATCTTGGCCAGTTCCGGCTTGCCGAGATAGTCCCAGGAGTATCCGGCCCTGAGCAGGGCGGCCTTGTATTTGGCGCTCTTGGCGTACTTTTCGATGACATCCTCGAACAGGATGACCGCGCGGGAGTAGTCCTTGAGCTTGAAGTAGCACTGGCCCTGCCAGAAGACCGCGCTGGGCGCGAAGGAGTGGCTCTTGAAGGTGTCAGTGAACTCGGCCCAGTAGGAGCGGGCCTTTTCGAACTGATCCTCCTTGTACAGGGCGTAGGCCTTGTCGTAGAGCGCCTTGGCCGGGTCCGAGCTGGTGGCCGCCGTTTCACCGGGTTCGTCTTCGTCCTGGGCGGCCTGTGGCGGCGCTGCGGCACCCGGTGCCACACCAGAGGTGCCAAGGGTGGCCGCGCGTTCCTTGCGCACCTTGGTCATGTCCACCTGGAGCTGGTTCTCCAGCACGAACTCGATCTCGTGGAGCTGGTCGGCCAGCACGGCCATGGTCATGGTGGAGTTGGATTCGCCCACCTGCGTGTCCAGGCGCATGTTCATGGTCTCAAGGTCCCCCCTGAGTTTGGCGAAGTCGGCGCGCAGGGCCTGGATTTCGGCCCACATGTCCGCCGCCTTCTCCCGGACCGGCGACTGGGATTGTTCGATTTCCGACTTGAGCTGCTGCTTTGATTCCTCAAGCTCGGCTTCCAGTTGCCTGATGCGGCCAAGATCCTGCTGCCGTTCACTCTGGAGGGTTTGCATGTCGGTTTTCGAGGCGCAGCCAAGGGTTGCCATCAGGATAAAGATGGAGGCAACCACCAGGGAGTATTTGATAATTTTATTCATGAGCGTTTGATTCCTCTTTTTTGACCAAAGAAAAGATACGCCACAGAGCCCAGAATGGGAACAAAAATGCATATCTGTATCCAGAGCAGTTTCTCGTTGGCCGATTCGAAATGCCGTTTCCAGGCGTCGAGGATGGTCCAGGCGCTGAAGGAAAAGCATGCGGCGACCGCAGACATGATGACCACCCACTGGGTGGCGGTAAGGGTGGAAACATCGGGAAACATCAAATGCGCTCCTTGTGCCCGGCTGCCCTTTACGGGGTTTTGGCCGGGCGGCGGTTGAAGAACAGGGAGATGATGATGCACCCCGCGCCAACGGTCAAGGCGCAGTCTGCTACATTGAAGGCGGGCCAGTGATACCCTTTGACGTGGAAATCCAGAAAATCCACCACCACGCCGAGCCGGACCCGGTCGATCAGGTTGCCCACCGCGCCTCCGGCGATGAGGCCAAGCCCGGTGATCATCCACCGGTCCGAGTTGTCGGCGGTCTTGAGCATGTAGCCGATGAACCCCAGGGCCAGGATCGTCACCGCGATGAACAGGGGGCGCTGCCAGTCGATGGACTCGCTGGCCAGAAATCCCCACGCCGCGCCCTTGTTGGTGACATGGACGAGGTTGAAGAATCCTGAAATGACAGGAAATCCCGTCCACAGCTCCATGGTCGCGGACACCCACAGCTTGGTGGCCTGATCCAGGGCGATGACAGCGCCTGCCCAGAGGGATGCGAGCCGGTATTTGCGCATGCGTCTAGACCAGGGTCCTGAGCACCGCAGTGCAGCGCGGGCAGGCGTCCGGGTAGGCCGGATCACTCCCCAGGTCCTCGCTGATGCGCCAGCACCGCTCGCACTTGACGCCCGGAGCCGGAGATACCGTGATCTTCAGATCCTTGATCTCCTCGGCAACAAAGGGCTCTGTCGGGGCGTCTGCCGGGACATCGGCCACGTCGGCCAGGGTGATCTTGGAGACGATGAAGAACTCGCGCGCGTCAAGCTCCTTGGAGGCCACCAGCTCGCGCACCGTCTCGGTGGCGTAGAGGGTGACATGGGCGTCAAGGGACTTGCCGATGACCCGGTCCTTGCGCTTGGGCTCAATGGCCTTGTTGACCTCGCCGCGCACCGCGGCCAGCATGTCCCAGCGGGCGCGCTCCTCCGCGGGCAGGTTGACCTCGTCGGGCGCAAAGCGCAGGGCAAAGACCGTGTCGGTCTGGTCCAGGTCCGCCTTGATGGCCTCGGGCAGGACCTGAAACGCCTCCTCGGCGGTGAAGGAGAGCACCGGGGCCATGTCCTCAAGGAGCATGAGCAGGGTCTGCCAGAGTACGGTCTGGGCCGAGCGGCGCTTGAGGCCGTCCCGCTCCTCGACGTAGAGGCGGTCCTTGATGATGTCGAGGTAGAAGGACGAGAGGTCCACCACGCAGAGGTTGTGCAGGGTGTGGTAGACCTTGTGGAATTCGAATTTGGCGTAGGCCTGCCCGATGGCCGCGTGATGGCGGGCGACCATGTCCAGGGCGTAGCGGTCGAGCGGCAGCATGTCGGCCACGGCCACCCGGTCCGCCGGGTCGAAGTCGTTGAGGTTGGAGAGCAGATAGCGGCAGGTGTTGCGGATGCGCCTGTAGGCGTCCACCAGCCGGTTCAGGGTCTCGTCCGAGATGCGGATGTCCTCCTGGTAGTTGGAGGCCGAGACCCACATGCGCAGGATCTCCGCGCCGAACTTGTCGATGATCTCCTGGGGCGCGATGACGTTGCCGATGGATTTTGACATCTTGCGGCCATCGGCATCGACCACGTAGCCGTGGGTGAGCACAGCCTTGTAGGGCGGCACGTCGCGGGTGCCTACCGAGGCCAGGAGCGAACTGTGGAACCAGCCGCGGTGCTGGTCCGAGCCTTCGAGATACAGGTCCGCCGGGAACCGGGTCTCGGCGCGCTGCTCGACCACGGCAGCGTAGCTGGTGCCGGAGTCGAACCAGACATCGAGGATGTCGGTCTCGCGCTTCCAGTGGCTGCCGCCGCACTTGGGGCAGGTCAGGCCCGTCGGGACCAGCGCCTCGATGGGCGCCTCGAACCAGTAGTCGCAGCCTGTTTCGTGCTCGGCGTACTTGTCGCAGATGTCGTAGACCCACTTGGCGTCGAACCAGGTCTGGTCGCAGTCCTCGCAGATGAGGGCCGAGATGGGCACGCCCCAGTTGCGCTGGCGCGAGATGCACCAGTCCGGGCGGTTGGCGATCATGCTGTGGATGCGCTCCTCGCCCCAGGCCGGAATCCACTGGACCTTGTTGCGGATGGCGTCCAGGGCGCGGGTGCGCAGATGGTTCTCGTCCATGCCGATGAACCACTGGGTGGTGGCGCGGAAGATGACCGGCTGCTTGCACCGCCAGCAGTGCGGGTAGGAGTGGGCGATCTGGCGCGAGGCCATCAGGTTGCCCAGTTCCTCAAGTTTTTCGATGACTTTTGGATTGGCGTCCCAGACGTTGAGCCCGGCGAAGAAATCCACCTCGGGCAGGAACTCGCCCCGGTCGTTCATGGGCGAGTAGATTTCCAGGCCGTATCTGAGGCCGGTCTCGAAGTCCTCCCTGCCATGGCCCGGAGCGGTGTGGACGCAGCCGGTGCCGGTTTCAAGGGTGACGTAGTCGGCCAGCACCACCGGGGATTCGCGGTCGTAGATGGGGTGTCTGGCCTTGAGTCCCTCAAGCTGTGCGCCCTTGACCGTGGTCAGCACGCTGTGGTCTGTCCAGCCGAACTTGGCGGCACAGTCTTCGAGCAACCCCTCGGCCAGGACATAGAAGTCGCTGCCCGCCGCGACCACGGCGTAGTCGAAGTCGGGATGCACGGCCACGGCCATGTTGTCCGGGATGGTCCAGGGGGTGGTGGTCCAGATGAGGATGAAGAGCCTGTTGACATCCAGGTCGGCCAATTCATTGGCCTTGGGGTCGGCCATGGGGAAGCGGACGTAGATGGACGGCGATTTGTGGTCCTCGTATTCCACCTCGGCCTCGGCCAGGGCGGTGCGGCAGTCGCAGCACCAGTAGATGGGCTTCTTGCCGCGCACCACGCCATCGCGCTCCATGAACCTGCCCAGTTCGCGGGCCGTGGCCGCCTCATACTGCGGGTTCATGGTCATGTAGGGATCGTCCCAGGTGCCCAGCACGCCCAGCCGCTTGAACTCGCCGCGCTGCACGTCGAGCCACTTGGCCGCGTAGGAGCGGCATATCTTGCGGATGGTCAGGGTGTCGAGTTCCTTGTTCTTCTTCTTGAGCTCCTGCTCCACCTTGTGCTCAATGGGCAGGCCGTGGCAGTCCCAGCCCGGCACATAGTGGGCGGTCTGGCCCTGCATGTTGCGCGACTTGACCACGATGTCCTTGAGCACCTTGTTCAGGGCCGTGCCCATATGGATGTGCCCGTTGGCGTAGGGCGGGCCGTCGTGCAGGACATAGGTGTCGTCGGGGTCTCCGGCGGCGACCATGCGGTCGTAGGCCCTGATCTCCTCCCAGTATTTGAGCGTCTCCGGCTCGCGCTGTTTGAGATTGGCCTTCATGGGAAAGGCGGTCTGGGGCAGGAGCAGCGTGTCTTTGTAGTCGCTCATGGGTTTTCGGTCCTCCGACGCGGTATATTTCTCTGGATGATATGGCCTGTTCAAATGAATCGGGGTAGAGTGGTATAACCCGGCCCGGAAGTCAAGCCTCGCAACGATTTCGTCATTCGGGATGGCCGCTTGCACGAGCCATTTGCTCTGGCCTGCCTGTCGCTGTTCTGCTAGGGTGCGTTTTGCGCTTGGCGGATGAAAACCATAACGTCAATGATACGGAGAATACATGGGAATACACAAGAGAGAGCGGGAAGCGGAAGAGACGCAGCAGCAGTATGTCAGGAAATCATCCTGCGTCCTGCTGGTGGCCGTGGCCCTGCTTGTGGGCGCTTTTCTGGGCAACGCCCTGACCATGCTCTATGTGGAGCAGCGGGGCGGCAGGCAGGCGGCCATGGGCGCGCCCGCGCAGTCCGGCCCCGCCGGGCAGTCTGCAGCTGGACAGGATGCGTCCCACGCGGCGGACCCGGCCACGCTGGCCAAGCTTGAGGCGGACGCGGCTGCCGCACCCACCAATGCGGACGCCTGGATTGCGCTGGGCAATTACTGTTTTGATCACGACCTGCCCGCCAAGGCTGCCACGGCCTACGAGCGTGCCGTGGAGCTTGCGCCCATGCGGTCCGGGGTCTGGTCGGACCTGGGCGTCATGTACCGCCGCCTGGAGCAGTACCAGAAGGCCATCGACGCCTTTGAGCACGCGGCCAAGCTCGATACCGCCCATGTCACGGCGCGCTACAACATGGGAGTGGTCTACATGCACGACCTGAACGACAGGGAAAACGCCCTCAAGGCGTGGAAGGCGGTGCTGGCCATCGATCCCGAGGCCACCACGCCCTCGGGCCAGCCAGTGGCCGGTCTGGTCAACCAGTTGGAGCAATAGGGCCGATACCGCATCGGCGTGAACAGGAATGAAAAGGGCGACCCGTGTCCAAGGCGTTCAGCATAGGTGTGGACCTTGAAAAGAATGCCCCCGATTATCGGGGGCATTTGGCTTGAGCGCATTTGTGAATCATGCGATACGGTGCGCTTTGATTTTCCCTGACCTGTAGACACAGCCAACACAATATGCTTTGCTCTCTGTATCTGAGAACATCAAACATTCGGTGTAAATATGTTGGGAACGCTGTTGTTAATTGGAATGCTTGTCTGTGGATTCCTTAATGTCACTCCTTGGATATTGATTCCTGGTGCTGTCGTCGCCGGATTTCTTGGTATGCACTACCCCCCCGGAAAAGCTGCGGCGGCAAAAGAACGTGGTCTGTATTGGAAAGGTGTCTTCGGATCTATGCCATTACAAGCTGTTTTTCTGGCTATTCTTTTTGGAGTAGGTTGGGGAATAAGCGCTCTGATCGGATGACTTTTTGCAGGCGCTGCCTCGCATTCCGTCAACAGGGGCTGGAATAAGCGACCTCTGTGCTGGGCAAGATTTCTTGCTGGACACGAAAATCCCCCTAACTGTTGGTACAGTAGGGGGATTTCGGTTTTGAAAAGCAAAAGTCCACACCTTTGCTGAACGGCTCGACCCGTGTCGCCCTTTTTCTGTTTTGTCGTCGGATCAGATGCCTGCGCCGTCCACAAAGGACTGCTGGAGCACGCGGGACTGGACCACCTGGGAACCGGGCGGCACGTCGCGGGTGATCCAGACATTGCCGCCGATGACCGCGCCCTTGCCGATGGTCACCCGGCCCAGGATGGTGGCTCCGGCATAGATGATGACATCATTTTCCACAATGGGGTGGCGGGGCAGCCCCTTGATCAGCCGCTCGTCGTCGCCCTTGGGAAAGCTCTTGGCCCCCAGGGTGACGCCCTGGTAGATGCGGACGTTGTCGCCGATGACACAGGTCTCGCCGATGACCGTACCCGTGCCGTGGTCCATGAAGAAGCTTTTGCCGATGGTCGCGCCTGGGTGGATGTCGATGCCGGTGTCCGAGTGGGCCATCTCGCCGATGATGCGCGGGATGATGTCCACGTTGAGCTTGTAAAGCTCGTGGGCCACCCGGTGGTTGGTCAGGGCGCGCACGGACGGGTAGCAGAAGATGGTTTCGCCGTGGGTCTTGGCCGCCGGATCGCCGTCGTAGGCTGCCTCCACATCCATGAGCAGGAGGCTGCGAATCCTGGGCAGGGTGGCGATGAACTTGTGGGCCATGCGTTTGGCCCGTTCCTCGCAGTCGTGGCACTTGTCGGTCGAGGTTTTGTCACAGACAAAGCAGTAGCCCCGGTTGATCTGGTCGGCCAGGCGGCGCTTGACCCGGTCCAGGGTGGAGCCGATGTGGTAGGGCATGGTGTCCGGGGTGATCTCGGAGGGGCCGAAATAGCCGGGGAACAGGACGCGGCGCAGGTCCTCGACGATCTCGGAGAGTATTTCCACGGACGGCATGGGCACGTCGTCGGCGTAGCGGTGCGAGGCCGGGCCGTTGTCGCCCGATTCCACCAGCAGGGCGACCACGTCGGCCAGGGTGTAGTCGTTTTCGGTCATGGGTGTGTCCTACTCGAAGAGAGTGGTGCTGAGATACCGTTCGCCCGTGTCGCAGACGATGAAGACGATCATCTTGCCCGCGTTCTCCTCGCGCGCTGCCAGCTCAAGGGCCGCGGCGCAGTTGGCGCCCGAGGAGATGCCGCCGAGGATGCCTTCCTCGCGGATCATTCGTCTGGCGGTGGCGAATGCCGTGTCGTTGTCCACGGTGATGATCTCGTCGATGATGGCCGTGTTGAGCGCCTTGGGAACGAAGCCCGCGCCGATGCCCTGGATCTTGTGCGGCCCGGCCTTGCCGCCAGAGAGCACGGGCGAGTCGGAAGGCTCCACGGCCACTGCCAGAACACCGGGCTTGCGCGCCTTGAGCGCCTCGGCCACGCCGGTGATGGTGCCGCCGGTCCCCACGCCCGCCACAAAGATGTCCACCGCGCCGTCTGTGTCGGCCCAGATTTCCTCGGCAGTGGTCCTGCGGTGGATGGCCGGGTTGGCCTCGTTTTCGAACTGCATGGGCATGAAGGCGTTTTTGGTCTGGGCCACGATTTCCTCGGCCCTGGCGATGGCCCCTTTCATCCCCTGGTCCGCCGGGGTGAGGATCAGCTCGGCCCCGAAGCCCGTGAGCAGCTTGCGCCGCTCGATGCTCATGCTCTCGGGCATGGTCAGGATCAGCTTGAGCCCCTTGACCGCGCAGACAAAGGCGAGGCCGATGCCGGTATTGCCGCTGGTGGGTTCCACCAGGACCGTGTCCTGGGTGATGCGTCCGTCGGCCATGGCCGTTTCGACCATGTTTTTGGCGATGCGATCCTTGACCGAGGCGCAGGGGTTGTTGAATTCGAGCTTGGCCACCACCGTGGCCCCAAGGCCCCGGCTGAGGCGGTTGAGCCTGACCAGCGGGGTGCCGCCCACCAGTTCGGTCATGTCGCGTGCTATCTTCATGGCTACTCCGTGAACGCCTTGGTGCAGGCTGGGGCCTGCTTTTCCGCCGAAAAGGGCGAGAGCTTGCGCAGGTTGTCGATGATGGAAGGCAGGGTGTCGAGCACAGAGTCCACTTCTTCGTCGGTGTTGAACCGGCTCAGGCTGAACCGGATGGAGCCGTGGGCAAAGGTGAAGGGCACGCCCATGGCGCGCAGGACGTGCGACGGCTCCAGGCTGCCCGAGGTGCAGGCCGAGCCGGAGCTGGCGCAGATGCCCAGCTGGTCCATCATCAGCAGGATGGCCTCGCCCTCGACATAGCCAAAGGAGATGTTGGTGGTGTTGGGCAGCCGGTTGTCCTTGTCGCCGTTGAGGATGCTGTCCGGCACCCTGGTCAGCAGGCCTGCCTCAAGCCTGTCGCGCAGCGCCTTGACCGCGGTGTTCTCCTCGGCCATGTGCGCTGCGGCCAGCTCGCACGCCTTGCCCAGGGCGATGATGCCGGTGGTGTTCTCGGTCCCGGCCCGGCGGCTGCGCTCCTGGTGGCCGCCGATGAGGAACGGCCTGAAGGGCAGCCGCTTGCGCACGAAGAGCGCGCCCACGCCCTTGGGCGCGTGCAGCTTGTGGCCCGAGAGCGAGAGCATGTCGATGGGCGTTGTCTTGAGGTCGATGGGGATCTTGCCCACTGCCTGCACGGCGTCGGTGTGGAAGATCACGCCGCGCTCCCTGGCGATGGCCGCCATCGCCTCAACGGGATAGATGTTGCCTGTCTCGTTGTTGGCCCACATGACGGAAATGATGGCCGTGTCGGGCCGGATGGCGGCCTTGAATTCGTCCATGTCGAGGCGGCCCTGTTCGTCGGTGCCCAGGTAGGTGACATCGTAGCCGTCCTTTTTCTCCAGGAACTTGCAGAGGCTGAGAATGGCCGGATGCTCCACGCGGGTGGTGATGATGTGCCGCTTGTCGGGCTGGGCCGAGAGGGCCGAGCGGATGGCCGTGTTGTCCGACTCCGAGCCGCAGGAGGTGAAGATGATCTCGTCGGGCTCGCAGTTGAGCAGGGTGGCCACGCGGGCGCGAGCCTCCTTGAGCTTGACCCCGACCTGCCCGCCGAAGCGGTGCATGGACGAGGGATTGCCGTAGAGTTCGGTGAAAAAGGGCTTCATCTCCTCGAAAACAGCCGGGTCCACCTGGGTGGTGGCGTTGTTGTCCATGTAGATGGTTTTCATGGCGTCATCCTTCGCGGACCCTGATTTCCGGGTCCACCTTTTCCTTGAGCTTGGCTTCGATCACGTTTTGCAGGGTCAGGTGGCTCGACGGGCAGTTGGAGCACATGCCGATGAATTTGACCACGACCGTCTGCCGGTCGATGTCCACCAGCCGTATGTCGCCGCCGTCGGCCTGGAGCATGGGGCGTATCTCGTTGTCGATGACCGACTCGATGAGGTGCATGCGCTGGATGTTGGTCATGCCTTGGGCCGGGTGGGCAGGCCCCTCGGACGGGGTCTGGCAGACGCCCTCGCCGCGCGCTTCCTTAAGCAGCCGTTCCAGGTCGTCCACGCACTTGCCGCAGCCGCCGCCAGCCTTGGTGAAATTGGTCACGTCCTCCACGGTCCTGAGGTCGTTCTCCTTGATGGCGCGCAGGATTTCCTCGTCGAACACGCCGAAACACTCGCAGATGAGGGTGCCTTCGTGGGTGTGCTCCTGTTTGGTCGGCGCTTCGCCGCGCATGTTTCTGATGGCCTGCTCCAGGGCCTCCTGGCCCATGACCGAGCAGTGCATCTTCTCGCGCGGCAGGCCGCCCAGGTACTCGGCGATGTCCTTGTTGGTGATCTTTTCCGCCTCGGCCACGGTCTTGCCGATGAGCAGCTCGGTCAGGGCTGAGCTGGAGGCGATGGCGCTGGCGCAGCCAAAGGTCTGGAACTTGGCGTCCGTGATCACGTCGCCGTCCACCTTGATATACAGGGTCAAGGCGTCTCCGCAGGCCAGGGAGCCCACCTCGCCCACGCCGTCGGCGTCTTCGAGGGTGCCCACGTTGCGCGGGTTGAGGAAGTGGTCCTTGACTCTATCGGTGTATTCCCACATGGCAATCTCCTGTAATGTGCAGTTGTTCCGGAGTACAGGGCGTGCTTGCAACGTCACAACACCGGAAAGGTCATACCACAATATTCCTGCTATGTAAGTATGCGCGCCGACCGTGTAAAGACGTTGGGCGGAATAATTCCGATTAATTTTGTCAAGATTATCCCGACCAAGGGGCGAAGAAGGGGGAGTGGACCAAAGGGCGGATTACAGGGCCAGCAGGCCTGGAATTTCCGCTGCCTTGCGGTAGGTTTCCATGACCGATTTGCCGGAGCACATGGTGGATTCGAGCGTGACGCTGGTGTATTTGCCGCCCTTGGACTCCCGCATGGTGAGCGATTGCCCGTCGAACAGGGCGGTGAGCAGGGGCAGATTTTCAGTGGGCACGATGAATTTGAAGGCATAGGGGCAGGGCCACTGGTGATGCTCGTCGAGCACCTGCTCGAATGTGTCGTGATTGTCGGTCATGGTTGGCTCCTGGAGGTCGCGGTTGAGGGGGTGTATACCGGTGGTGCGGGAGTGTCAAATGCGTCCGGGCGTTGACAATGGGACGCAATGTGTATCAAGTGTATGCAATTGCCTGTTTCGATTTGCAGAAAGGCACACAGGGCCGGAACCGCCCGCGCTGGCGGGGGGAGCGGACCAGGACCAGCCATGAACACCAACGTGGAAGTTCTCATAGTCGATGACGAGCGCATCAATCTCAAGCTGATCGAGGGTATCCTGCGGGGGGCCGATCTGCGCCTTGTCACGGCCTCGTCCGGCGAGGAGGCGCTGGCCAGGGCGGGCGAGTGCGATCTGGCCGTGGCCCTGCTCGATGTCATGATGCCGGGCATGGACGGCTTTGAGCTGGCCGAGCGGCTGCGCGATTCCGAGCATGCCTGCAACGTGCCCATCATCTTCATCACGGCCATCAGCAAGGAGCAGCGGCACGTCTTCCGCGGCTATGAGCTGGGCGCGGTGGACTACCTGTTCAAGCCCGTGGAGCCGGAGATCCTGCGCAGCAAGGTGGGCATCTTCGCCGATCTGCACCGCAAGAACCGGTCTCTGGAACAGACCTCCCGGCGGCTGGAAAAGGTCGTGGCCGAGCTGGAGGCGTCACGGGAGGCGCTGCTGAACTCGGAGCAGCGCTACCGGATGGTGGCCGACTACAACTACGACTGGGAGAGCTGGATCGGCCCGGACGGCAAGGCCATCTACATCTCGCCCTCCTGCGAGCGCATCACCGGGTATCCCCCCGACCGTTTCATCGAAGACCCGGACCTGATGCAGCGCATCGTCCACCGCGACGACATCCACATCTGGCACAACTACATGGCTGACACCTCTTCAGGCGATGACGACGGGCTCGACTACCGGATTCATCACCGCAACGCCCGCACCAAATGGGTCAGCCTGATCAAGCACGCGGTGGCCGATGAGGCCGGAAACCCCCTGGGCGTGCGGGTCAGCGTGCGCGACGTGACCCACCGCAAGCGCATGGAGCAGCAGCTCAAGCACAGCTCGCTGCACGACCCGCTGACCGGCCTGCCCAACCGGGCGCTCCTGCTCGACCGGCTCAGCCAGGCGGTGGAGCGCTCCGCCCGGACAGACGATTATTTCGGCGTGCTCTTCATCAATCTCGACCGCTTTCAGGCGGTCAACGATCACTTCGGGCACGTGATGGGTGACCGACTGCTTGTGGAGATAGGCGTGCGCCTGAGCCGGGTGGTGCGCCCGGTGGACAGCGTGGCCCGGTTTGGCGGCGACGACTTCGTGGTTCTCATTGAGGAGATGCCCCGCAAGATCGACATGCGCGACATGGTCAGGATCATCAGGGATTCCTTCAAGGAGCCCTTTGAGGTCAATGGCACGGATTTTCCCATCACGGCCAGCATGGGCCTTGAGATCGCCAGGGCCGAGTCTGACCCGGAGAGTCTGGTTCATAACGCCCAACTGGCCATGTACAAGGCAAAGGAATCGGGCAAGGACCGCTACCTGGTCTACGACGCCAGGATGCGCGAGGGCGTGGTCAACGTGCTGGCCGTGGAAAACGACCTCAAGCGGGCGCTCCGGGCGCACGAGTTCGAGGCCCATTTCCAGCCCATCGTCAATCTGTCCGATGGGCAGCTCTACGGTTTCGAGGCCCTGGCCCGCTGGAACCACCCCCAGCGCGGGCTTGTCAGCCCCGGCGAATTCATCCCCGTGGCCGAGGAGACGGGCCTCATCGTCGAGCTGGGCGCGCATATCCTGGAGTACGCCTGCACCACCTTGAGCCAGTGGCGCAGCCGGTATCCCGGCGCGGGCAACCTGGTCATGGCGGTCAACATCTCGGCCAAACAGTTTGGCGAGGCCAAGCTCGTGACCAGCGTCAAGGACATCCTGGCGCGCTCCGGGCTGCCGCCCGGCCTGCTCAAGCTGGAGATCACCGAGACCGTGGTCATGCTCGACGCCATGGAGTCGTCCGTCAGGCTCAATCTCTTGAAATCGCTGGGCGTCAAGCTCTCGGTTGACGATTTCGGCACAGGCTATTCGTCCATGAGCTATCTCCAGAAATTTCCGGTGGATCAGCTCAAGATCGACCTGAGCTTTGTGCGGCTCATGGAGAAGGGGCCGGAGAATATCGAGATCATCAGGGCCATCGTCAACATGGCCCACAGCCTGCGGCTGCGCGTGGTGGCCGAGGGCATAGAGACCGAGCGGCAGCGCGACCTGCTTTATTCCTTGCAATGCGATTACGGTCAGGGCTATCTCTATTCGAAACCGCTTCCCAGGGATGAGGCGGAGGCGTTCCTCGTCATGGCGGAGTAGCGCCATTTTTTCGTGACCAGCCGCAAAGGGAGACCATCCGCATGAATCTGAGCGCACCGCAAGTCATCACCTGGGTCGTAGGCGTCATCCTGGGTTTGATGGGAATTCTCATTCATCTCGACGTCATGTCCGTGCCCGCACTGGAAGACCTCATTCGCCCGTTCTGGCTCGTATCCGCCGGATTCGGCATCCTGGCCATATCGAACGTGGTCAGGAGGCTCTGAGGACGGACGTTTTCTTTCAGCGCACAAGGGGCCTGCCGCATTTTTACGGCAGGCCCCTTGTCGTTGTTCGCCTGTTTGTGTAATCATTGTATGTAACTGTCAGTGCGGCCCGTCGTGGCGGCGGGCCGGTATGCTCAGGAGGGATGCGTCGATGGCCGATTTGAAACGATGGGGTCAGGGCGAGATCACCAGGATTCGCCTGGAAATGGACAGGCTCTTCGACGAACTGTGCTTTGATCTTGATCTGCCCGCCATGATCTGCCGCATGTCCGGGGACATTGAGCTGTGGGAGGAGGGTGACACCCTTGTTGCCCGGATGGAGCTGCACGGCGTGGCCCCCGGCGATGTCTCGGTCGTGGTGCTCGAACGGCTGCTCGTGATCACGGCCCGGATGGTCGAGACGGTCGGCGGGCGCAGCCGGTCCCGTGCGTTCAGGAAGGAGATCAAACTGCCCTGCGCCATCAGGACCGAAGAGGCCCAGGTGGAGTTTGCCCAAGGGGTGCTCGTGATCAGGCTGCCCAAGTGCGCGTCGCAGTATGTCCAGAT
Organism: Pseudodesulfovibrio aespoeensis Aspo-2; assembly: GCF_000176915.2. Lineage (NCBI taxonomy): Bacteria > Pseudomonadati > Thermodesulfobacteriota > Desulfovibrionia > Desulfovibrionales > Desulfovibrionaceae > Pseudodesulfovibrio > Pseudodesulfovibrio aespoeensis. Next base: position 1,886,770 of record NC_014844.1, on the reverse strand, counting down.
TGTCAGGTTAATCAAGAAATAGACGGAGTCGCCCATGCCAAGGAAGAACTCATCGCATGAAGTCCCGGTGGACAAGCTCAAGTGGACGCTGCAACCGAGCCAGGTGACGTTCGCCACCACCGACGATCTGGAGCCCCAGACCGAGATCATCGGCCAGAAGCGGGGCGTTGAGGCGTTCCGTTTCGGCATGGGGATGCTCAAGAAGGGCTACAACATATTTGTCACCGGCCAGCCCGGCATCGGGCGGCTCTCCACGGTCAAAAAGCTGCTCAGAGAGATGAAGGACAAGAACCATGTTCCGTGCGATCTCTGCTACGTCAACAATTTCAAGCATCCCGAAGCGCCGATCCTGCTCCGGTTCACCTCGGGTCAGGGCAGCCACTTCAAGCGCGACATGCAGGAATTCCTGGACACCGTGAAGCGCGAGGCCCCGCAACTGTTCGAGAGCGAGGAGTACATTGCCCGCAAGAACCAGATCGCCGAGGCGCACGAGAAGAAGATCATAAGCTTCTACAAGGCCATCGAGGATCAGGTGAAGGATACCGGGCTTGTGGTGGTGCGCATGCAGATGGGGCCGATCCAGAGGCCGGATGTGGTCCCGCTGGTGGACGGCGAGCCCAAGCGCATGATCGAGCTTGAGGAGATGGTCGAGAACAAGCGCTTTCCCCGTGAGGAATTCGAGCGGCTGAGCGCCAAGCGGCTGGAGCTCAAGGAACAGATCGACCAGATCGTCCTGGAGCTCAAGGAATTGCAGAATGAGGTCGGCAAGAAGCACGAGGAGGTGGACCGGCTCATGTTCATGGCCCTGGCCCAGGATTTCATCAAGCCCCTGCGGGAGCGGTATGACGATACCAAGGTCCAGGCGTTTCTCGACTCCGTGCTTGAGAACATGGGTGACGACCTGGACAGCATCAAGTCCCTGGGCAGCCCGCCCAAGCAGGGGCCGTTTCCGGGCATGATGCTCGGCGGCCCCCCGCCTGAGGTGGTATTTCACCCCTATCAGGTCAATCTGCTGGTGGACAACACCGACAAGCTGGGGCCGCCGGTCATTGTCGAGTCCTACCCGACCTACCGCAACCTCTTTGGCAGCATCGAGCGGGTCATGGACCGCAACGGCGGCTGGCACACTGATTACACCAAGATCAAGGCCGGCTCGTTCGTCAAGGCCAACGGCGGTTATCTCGTGATCAACCTGATGGACGCCATCTTCGAGCCAGGCGTGTGGCAGACGCTCAAGCGGTCGCTCAAGACCGAGCAGATCGAGATCGAGACCTTTGACCCGTACTACTTTATCAGCGCCACGGGCCTCAAGCCCGAGCCCATCGACATGCAGGTCAAGGTGGTGGTGCTGGGCAGCCCGTATCTCTATGCCATGCTCAGGCATTACGACGAGGACGTGCCCAAGATATTCAAGGTCTGGGCCGACTACGAGTCGAGCATGAACCTTGATGACGACACGGTCATGCAGGTGGCCCGGTTCATAAGGGCCGAGGTGGACAGGAGCGGGCTTCGGCCCTTTGACGCCAGCGGCGTGGCGGCGGTCATGGAAGAGGCCGTGCGTTGGGCCGGGCGTCAGGAGAAGATATCCACGGCCTTCCCGGTCATGGCCGACCTCCTGAGCGAGGCCGATTATTTCGCTTCCCTCGACAGCGCATCGGTGGTGGGCGCAGCCCATGTCAGGGGGGCGGTGGAGGCCAAGGTCTACCGCTCCAATCAGGTGGAGGAGCGCATCCAGGAGATGATCGACCGGGGCAGCCTGTTCGTGGACACGGACGGCGAGGTGGTGGGCCAGGTCAACGGACTGGCCGTGTACGCCATGGGCGACTACATGTTCGGCAAGCCGACCCGCATCACCACCGTGACCTCCCTGGGCAAGGAGGGCATCATCAACATCGAGCGCGAGGCGGACATGTCCGGCCCCACGCACAACAAGGGCATGCTCATCCTCTCGGGCTACCTGCGCAGCCGGTTCGCCCAGGACAAACCCCTGTCCCTGGCCGCCAGCATCGCGTTTGAGCAGTCCTACGGCGGCATCGACGGCGATTCGGCCTCGTCCACAGAGTTGTACGCGCTGCTCTCCAGCCTCTCGGGCAAGCCCATCCGGCAGTATATCGCGGTCACGGGTTCGGTGAACCAGTATGGCGAGGTCCAGCCCATCGGCGGAGTGAACCAGAAGATCGAGGGATTCTATCTCTGCTGCAAGCATGCCGGGTTGACCGGCAGGCAGGGCGTCATGATCCCCCATGCCAACATCAGAGACCTCATGCTCCGCGACGAGGTGATTGAGGCCGTGGCCGACGGCAAGTTCCACATCTGGGCCGTTTCGACCATCGACGAGGGCATCGAGATCCTGACCGGCGTCAAGGCGGGCGCTCGCGCCAAGAACGGCGAGTTTCCCAAGGGCACCATCAACCGTCTGGCCGACGACCGGCTGTGCACCCTGGCCGACACCCTGGCCGCCTATGGCAAGAAGGGCGAAAGCGGCAGCAATGGGAATGGCGGGAAGGGCAGCTCAAAGAGGCCTGCCAAAAGGACGCCGCCTAAAATGAAATAGGAATGAGTATCTTTACTTGACAATATCCATGCAATGCCCAAGGGTTGCGGTGTCACACCGCAACCCTTTCATTTGGCATACGGAGAGAACGCCATGAATCTGCTCAGGCTCAACATATGGAGAAAGATCATCCTGTTCGCTTACGTGGCCGGGGTCGTGGCCATGTTCACCCTTGATTTGGGCTACCATTTTCATATCGGCCATGTGGTCCGGCTGACCGTGGGCGCGCTCGCCTTCTGGGTGGTGGTGGACCGGGTGTAGCGAGATCACGGCATGATCACGCCCGCGCGGGTTTGTCAGTCCTGCCGGGGGTAAAACTCATCCACCATGTCGCTGACCTCGTCGAGCCACTGGCGCCGCTCCTCGTCGCTGCTGGTGATCACGATGCGGAACATCCTGCGGTGAGTCTCGACCACGCCGCACAGGCCGAACACGCACTCCTTCCAGATGCGTTCAAGGGGATCGCCGAAGATTCTGATTTCACGGCCCGCCTCGGTGTTCGAGGTGTTGAAGATCAGGGCCGTTCGCGCCTTGAGCAGCCCGCCGGGCACGCCTTCGCCGCCGTCATCCCCTGTGAATTCGTAAGCCACGCCGGGGCGCAGCACCCGGTCCACCCAGCCTGTCAGCAGGGCGGGCGGCATGCCCCACCAGTTGGGATGGACGATGATGATGCCGTCCGCGCTGGCCGTCTCGTCGCAGTGTCTGGCGATTTCCTTGGGTAATGGCGCATTTCTGGGAATTTCGGGACCAGGGAGGACCGGGTCGAATCCTTCCTTGTAGAGATCATGGAAGATGACCTCATGGCCGTTGGCCAGGGCCGTGGCCTCAGCCTGCCGGGCAATGGCGTGGTTGAGGCTCTGTTCGTCGGGATGGGCCAGGATGATGAGAATGCGCATGGGTGGGACTCCTGAACATGGATTGTGAGCCGGACCATGATTCTTTTCGGAGTGGATGGCAAGATGCCGGGCCGTGGAAAAAATCTGTTGACGCCGCTTTGCTGCTTGGGTATGCATTTTTCATATTCATTGAAAGGAACAAGCCGCTTATGCGCAACTTCGACCACGACTCCCTTCTTTTCAACGCCCGCCTAGCGGTCGTCGTTGTCGTCGTGGACGTAGTAGTAGGTGTCACCCATAGGGACGCGCCATAGCGGGATTGTATTCTTAGGATTGTCAACAAACCCCCGTCGGTGCGAACCGGCGGGGGTTTTCCTTTCCCGCCGCAGCATGGACGACAACACGGAGGCCCCACCATGAAACTGAGCGGCGCTGAAATCATCATCACATTGCTGGAGCGACAAGGCATCGAGATTATTGCCGGAATTCCAGGTGGTGCGAATCTTCCCCTATACGATGCGCTTTCGGCCAGCCCCATCAGGCACATCCTGACCCGGCATGAGCAGGGCGCGGGATTCATCGCCCAGGGCATGGCCCGGGTCACGGGCAATCCGGCGGTCTTCTTCGCCACCTCCGGGCCGGGTGCGACCAACACCCTGACCGCCATCGCCGATGCCAAGCTCGACTCCATCCCCATCATCTGCATCACCGGGCAGGTGCCTCTGGCCATGATCGGCACCGACGCCTTTCAGGAGGTGGACACCTACGGCCTGAGCGTGCCCATTACCAAGCACAACTATCTGGTCCGCTGCGTTGACGAGCTGCTGACCGTCATCCCGGACGCCTTCCGCATCGCCGCCTCGGGCCGTCCGGGGCCGGTGGTCATCGACGTGCCCAAGGATGTCCAGACCGCCATGCTCGAATTCGACGCCTGGCCCGCACCAGGCGGGCGCACCCCCGGTCCGGAGCTGATGGACCCGGAGCTGGCCCACGCCGCCCGGATGATCGACGAGGCCGAGCGGCCCCTTTTGTACCTGGGCGGAGGCATCGTCCAGTCCGGCTCGTCGGCCCTGGCTCTGGCCCTGGCCGAGAAGGCGTCCATCCCGTCGGTGCTCACCCTCATGGGGCTGGGTGTCATGCCCGTGGACCATCCCCTGTGCCTGGGCATGCTCGGCATGCACGGCGCGCGGTACACCAACCTGATCATGGAGCGGTGCGACCTGCTGGTGGCGGCAGGGGTGCGCTTTGATGATCGGGCCACGGGCAAGCTGGCCGGGTTCTGTCCGGGCGCCAAAGTCATTCACATGGACATCGACTCCAGCGAGCTGGACAAGATCAGGAGCGCCCATGTTTCGGTCAGCGGCGACGTGGCCGACTCCCTCAGAGCGCTGCTCGAACTGGTGGAGGCCAAGGACCGGAGCGATTGGCTCCGCGAGGTGGCCGGGCTGCGCGGTGAGCATCCCATGATCATTCCCGATGCCGACGATCCGCGTTCTCCCTACGGCGTCATCCTCAAGGCTGCCGAGCTGGCCGGGGAGGATGCCATTGTCTGCACCGACGTGGGCCAGCACCAAATGCGCACGGCCCAGGCCTATCCCTTCCGCCATCCGCGCCAGTGGCTGACCTCCGGCGGGCTCGGCACCATGGGCTTCGGCCTGCCCGCGGCCATCGGCGCGGCATTGGCCGCGCCCGGACGCACGGTGCTCTGCTTCAGCGGCGACGGCTCCATCATGATGAACATCCAGGACCTGGCCACGGCCATGGAGCAGGACGTGAACGTCAAGATCATCCTGACCAACAACAACGCCCTGGGGTTGGTGCGCCAGCAGCAGGACCTGTTCTACGGCAAGCGCTACTTCGCGTCAGACTATGCCAGGCGGGTTGATTTCATGAAGATTGCCGAAGGATTCGGCATCCGGGCCTGGGACATGGGGAACGCCGACGACCCCGGAGTCATGCTGGCCGAGGCCATGGCCCATCCCGGCCCCTGCCTGATCCACGTGCCGGTGAGCCCGGACGAGCCGGTGTACCCCATTGTTCCTCCCGGAGCCGCCAACTCGCAGATGATCGGAGGTGAAAACCATGTGTAAACAGACAGTCATCCAACTGACGGTGAACAACCATCCCGGCGTCATGTCGCACATCTGCGGCCTGTTTGCCCGGCGGGCATACAATGTGGAGGGCATTGCCTGCATGCCCGTCAACGGCGGGACCACCAGCCGCATCTGGCTGCTGGTGGACGCCGACGAGCGGCTCAACCAGATGATCAAGCAGGTGGACAAGCTGGAGGACGTACTCATGGTCGAACGGCACGATGGCGGCCACGCGGTGTTCTCCAAGATGGCCGAATTCGTCGCCTGACGGGCTGGGGCTGCCGGGCGGCCTGGAGCATCCTTTGGCCGGTTGAGGCAGAGAAGTCATGCAGGCGGGGCGTGCTCAACAGACGTTCGTCCATCTTTTGCGCGATGTTATCCATTTGAATTAAGGGGGTTGGGCTGGCTGAGGCGATATTGCCCGCCCACCCCCTAAAGAAAACCGTCAAGGCGCCGATATAAAGAGCGGAAAGGCCCGAACAGTAGCCGGGGGACGCCATGGCCCTGACCGACCTCGAAAAGGTTTTCATCTACGACTATTCGTCGAGACTGCTTGAGCGCGACATGCTGACCAATCAGCTGTTCGCCGGGTCGGCTGTGGGTCAGAACCTGCGCAGTCTGGTGCTGGGCGGTCCGGTTCGGGCAACGACCTTTACCAATCCCTTTGAGGAAGCCATCAGCGGCACCCTGCGGGCGGATGCCGGGGCCACCCGTCAGGCGGCGCGCAACGTGGGCGAGGCCGCCTCCATGATGGGCGTGGCCAGAACCGGCATGGCCACCATCTCCAGCGCCCTGAGCGACATGGAGAATATCATCGACAAGATCAACACCGGCGAGCTGGACGGGTCGAGTTCCGTGGTCCAGAGCGACTACAACGCCCTGCGCGACAAGGTTCTCGGCACCATTTCCGGGACGGATTTCAATGGTATAGCCATGCTCGACAGCACCAAGTGGGGCACCGCGCAGATCGACTCGGGCGGCAAGGTCTTCATCCAGTCGGACAAGAGCGGCGGGTTCGACATCTCTTTTCACGCCGTGGACAACCCTGCCAGCGGCGTCAATTGGTCTGATCTTTCCGGCGCGTCCCTGGCCGTGGAGGGGACCAGGGCCACCCAGCTCGGCTATGTCCAGTCGCTGGCCAGCGAGATGGACTCGATCCAGAGCATGTACCAGAGCAAGGAGGACGGCCTCCAGTCCCAGGAGCTGGCTCTGCAAAGCCAAGCCCAGATCCTGGACAACGCTGCCCAGCTCAGGAAGCCCTCGGACCCCGGCTATTCGCTGGAAAAGCTTCTGGCAGACCTGATCCTTCGGGATTCCGGCACCATTTTCGATGGAACCGGGTAGGGTGCGGGGATTTCCACATACTGCCGAAATGACAAAGGCCGGTCAGTGATCTGACCGGCCTTTGTGATATGTGGAGCTGTCGAGCAGGATTGAACTGCCTACCTCATCCTTACCAAGGATGCGCTCTACCAATTGAGCTACGACAGCTTCTCAGCTGATTCAACGAAACGGTGGACCGGACTGCCGGTCCACCGGGGTGTCTCGTTGTTTGGTCGGGATGAGAGGATTTGAACCTCCGACCCCTTGAACCCCATTCAAGTGCGCTCCCAGACTGCGCTACATCCCGACGCGAAGGGAGTAACTATCTGCGCGGGGGGCACATTGTCAATCTCTTTTTCGGAAAAATGGGCAACGCCGAGATCTTTTTGAAAAATCCTGCCCGCAACGCTTCAGTTTGTTGGGCCAAAAGGGTATGCTCGGTCAAACGGGACGGTATTTATAATGGTTTTTCCCGGCAGTCAGGGGTATCAACAGAGTCAGTCGCGGGGACAAAGGCGCATGGATGAGGGTTCAGACCCTCGAAATGCCATGTGCATCAACGCTGGCTAGTATAATAATCCTCAATTTTTCAGGGGAGTTGCCATGTCTGAAGACGCACTGAAGGATATCAACCAGTTTTTGACGTTCACGCTGGGCAAGGAAATCTTCGCCCTGGACATCGGGACGGTCAGGGAGGTGCTGGAACTGACCTCCATCACCAAGATTCCGCGTACGCCCGAATTCATGCGCGGTGTCATCAACCTGCGCGGCCACGCCGTGCCCGTGGTGGACATGCGCCTCAAGCTTGGCATGTCCAAGAGCGAAGACACTGTGGACACCTGCATCATCATCGTGGAGATCGAATTCGACGGCGAGTTCACGGTCATGGGCGCGCTGGTCGATTCGGTGCGCGAAGTCTTCGAGATGATGCCGGAATCCATCGAAGCCGCCCCCAAGATGGGTGCTGCCATCAACGCGGAATACATCAAGGGCATGGGCCGCCAGAACGAGCGGTTCATCATCATCATCGATATCAACAAGATATTCTCCGCCGAGGAGCTGGCCATGGCCAAGGAACTGACCAACCTCAAGGGCGGGCCGGGCAAGGCCCAGGCCGAAGAGGCTGTCGCCGCCATGGCGTAGCCGTTCCTGGTGCAATGATACAAGACCTCCGCCCTTCGGGGTGGAGGTCTTTTTGCGTTCTGTCCGGGTGGCGGTTACGCTTCGTCCCGGTCGAGTTGAGTGTCCCAGGCGATCTTGCCCTGGGTTTTCTTCTGGTTGCGAAGCAGCACATAGATGGCTCCGGCCCCGCCGTCCTTGGCCTGGGCGGTGCAGAAGGCGAGAACCACCCGCTTGAGCGGTTCGTGCGTCAGCCAGGTTTCGGTCTCGCGCCGCAGCACGCTCTGGCCGCCCGGCGAGTTGATGCCCCGGCCCGTGACCACCAGCACGCAGCGGGAGCCCTGGAGGTAACTTTCGCGGATGAAGAAGAGCAGCCCCTCCCTGGCCTGGACCGAGGTCATGCCGTGCAGGTCGAGATGGGCGGCCACGCTCAGGACGCCCGCCTTGAGCTGCTGGAAGGTCTTGATGTCCAGGCCCCGGACATAGCCGTACATGAACTCGTCGGTGTATTCGAGTTCGAACTGCACCTCGCCGCTGAGGAATTTCCGCAGATACGTGCCGTCGTCCTCGTCCGGGTCAAGGGGGAGCGGGGTGGCCGCGGGTGCCGGAGCCGCCTTGGGCGCGGGTTTGCGCACGGTGTCGTCCCGCATCTGGCTGACGCCCTGCATGGCGGCCTGGAACAGGGCCAGCTCCGCCTCCTCGTTGGGCTTGGGCGTGTCTTCCCGGACCGTTTTCGGCTTGTCATAGGGCAGGGTGTAGGCGTCCTTCTTCTTGTCCTTTGCCAGGGAGAGTTCCTTGAGTTCCGTCAAATCCCTGATGTGCCGCTTCTTGGCCATGGATATCTCCGTTCGCCGGGCGAGGCCGGTTTTTTGCTGTTCGTTTTCGCGCCCGCCATGTCGGCGCAGCCCGCAGCCGGACACAGCGCCGCAGCCGCTCCAGCACCGCAATCGGGGGATGAATGACTGGACTTCCACCCCCGGCTTCAGTAAAGAGTCTGTCTGCATATCGATTCAAAGCGAGGAAACACATGCTGACCATTGAAGACTTGCATGTCAACATCGGCGACAAGCCGGTCCTGCAGGGGATCAATCTCGAAATCAGGAAGGGCGAGACATTCATCCTGTTCGGCCCCAACGGTTCGGGCAAGACATCGCTGCTCATGGCCCTGATGGGCTTCTCAGGCTACGAGGTGACCCGGGGCCGCATCCTGTTCAAGGGCCAGGATATCACCCGCGCGCCCATGTATGAGCGGGCGCGCCTTGGCATCGGCATGTCGTTTCAGAGGCCGCCGACCATCCACGGGCTGCGCACCCGCCACCTTGTCCAGATGTGTTCCCGCAAGGGCAAGGTCAACCCCGATCTGCTGGCCGATATTGTCAACATGACGGATTTCCTGGACCGCGACATCAACGCGGGCTTTTCCGGCGGCGAGATCAAGCGCTCGGAGCTGCTTCAGCTCATGGCCCAGCAGCCTGATCTGGTTCTTTTCGACGAGCCGGAATCCGGCGTGGACATGGAGAACATGCAGCTGGTGGGCAAGGTGGCCCGCGACGTGCTCGACGGCAACTATGCCCTGACGCCGGACCTGACCCTCAAGGCCCGTAAGGAGAAGGCCAGGACCGCCGGGCTGATCATCACCCACACCGGCTACATCCTCGATTACGTCAACGCGGACCGGGGACAGGTGCTCTACAAGGGCCACCTGTGCTGCGAGGGCCGCCCCAGGGACATCCTCGACCACATCCGCCAGCACGGCTATCAGGAATGCGTGCGCTGCATGAACTAGCAACTCCCTGTGGAGAGCAGATATGACCAAAGTTGATCTTTCGCAATTCAAGTTCGACGGGATGAACCGCGAGGCCATAGACGACCTCAACACCCTGTCGCAGGAGGACAAGGACCAGCTCCTCCTGGCCGGGGTGGTGGCCGACGAGTCCATGCGTTCGGCCTCGTACCTCCAGATGGACCACTCGGCGGTGCACTGCCAGTCCCACGACGAGGGCGTCGAGATACTCGACATCAAGGACGCGCTGAAGAAGTACGACGGCCTCGGGGAGTATTACTGGACGCTGGTGGACAAGGACAAGGACGAGTTCACCAGGGCGGCCAACGACAACCTGCACGGCGGCTACTTCATCCGCGTCAGGGCCGGGGCAAAGATCAAGGACCCGATCCAGTCCTGTCTCATGCTCAAGTCCGAGAATGTCGGCCAGAATGTCCACAACCTCGTGATCATCGAGGAGGGGGCCTCGGCCCATATAATCACCGGCTGCTCGGTGGCCCATGGGACCAAGGCGGGCGCGCATCTGGGCATCTCCGAATTTTTCATCAAGAAAAACGCCTCCCTGACCTTCACCATGGTCCACAACTGGGGCGAGAGCGTGGCTGTACGGCCAAGATCAGCGGGTGTGGTCGAGGAGGGAGGCACCTTCCTCTCCAACTACGTACTGCTCAAGGCGGTCAAGGATCTCCAGATGTATCCCTCGATCACCATGAACGGGGCCAACTCCGTGGCCCGTTTCAACTCCGTGGTGGTCGCGCCCAAGGGCGCGCATCTCGATCTGGGCAACCGCGTGATCATGAACGCGCCCAACACCCGGTGCGAGATCATCGCCAAGACCATCGCTGCCGGCGGCACCATCATCAACCGGGGCCATATCGGCGCACACGCCGTGCCGAGCAAGGGGCACCTGGAATGTCAGGGCCTTATCCTTGGCGATGGCCGCATCTGGGCCATCCCCGAACTGGACGGCACCGCCGAGGGTGTGGAGCTGTCCCATGAGGCGTCTGTGGGCAAAATCGCCCAGAACGAGATCGAATACCTCATGGCGCGCGGCCTGGACGAGGCCGAGGCGACCTCCACCATCGTGCGCGGCTTCCTGAACACGGACATCATGGGCTTGCCCGACAGGCTCCAGCGCGAGATAGACAAACAGATCGAGGAGTTGCAGGCATCCGACGCCATGTAGCCCTTGCCTGTTCGAATGCGTGAAGGCGAGGCCGGTCGGTCTCGCCTTTTTTGCGTCGCCCGTCCCTGGCGAGAACCGAATTAAATTCCAATTACCGCTTGAATAAAGGCGGTTGGCGTACTAAGCAAGGGGCTGCGTTGGATGGGCTTTCCGTCCGGGCTCGGAATGGTGCGGTTCCGGATCACGATTCACGAAGGGGGAGTGTGTTTTGATTTCGAAAAAGGATAAGATTCTGAGAGCGGCCCAGGAACTCTTTGCCCGCTACGGGTACGCTGGCACGACCATGAAGATGGTCGCCGAACAGGCGGGCGTCGCATCCGGGCTGGTTTTCCACTATTTTGACAGCAAGGAAAACCTTTTCATGGCCGCCGGCATCGAACTGGTGGACACCATGATCATTGTCCTGCGCGACAAGACCGCCAGTACGAAAAACGGCTGCGAGGCCCTTGGCGTCTTTGTCAAGGCATACCTCGACTTCACCATCGAGAATGAAAAAACGTTTCCGACGATCATACGGTGCTCACCGTTCAGCGACGACAATCCAGACCTGGACCGCCAGAAGATCGCCGCGAAGTTTCGTGGGCTGATCGACATCGTGGAGGAAATCCTGCGCCGGGGCATGGATGACGGTTCGATCCTCGACCTGCCCGTGACCCAGACGGCCTTCATGATCTATGCGAACATTGTGGGCGCGGTTCGCAACAGGTTCCTGACCCCCTACAACATCACCGGACTTTTCGAAGAGGCCAGGGAATTCGTCCTGCGGAGTGTCTGCGCGAAAAAGGCCAGCGATTCCTAGCCTTTGCTGGTTATGGTGGCGCGTTGCATGCCCGGCTACAAGGGACATCTGGCCGGGGGGCTGTTTTTCGGGATCATGGGGCTGGTGGGTGCCGGGCTGCTCGGCTGGCTGATCATCGACCCGCTCATCGGGGCGGGCCTGATCGGTTTTTGTCTTCTCGGCGCGCTGTTCCCGGATGTGGATACCGATTCCAAGGGACAGAAACTCTATTACATGGTCCTAGCTGGCGTTGATTTCGGCCTGATCGTGCAGCAACAGTACATGTGGGCTGCCTGGCTCGGTCTGCTGGCCATGTTTCCGGCCATGGGCTCGCATCGGGGGTGGACCCACACCTGGTGGGCCATGCTCCTGGTGCCGCTGCCCATCCTGCTCATCCCGGCCTTTATCTTCGAGATTGAGGCGGCAGAACCATTTGTGCCCTTTTACCTCGCGTTTTGCGCGGGATATTTCTCCCATCTGCTCCTGGACGGCGAGTTCCGATAGGTCGCCCGCCCTGCGGAGGACGGTCAGGAGGAGGGGGTGGCCAGGGAGCGGTAGAGAAGCATGTATTTGTCGGCCATGCTTTTGTCGGTAAACAGGCTGACCGAGGCCGTGCCGTTTTGCACCAGCGTTTGCGCCAGCTCGGGGTCGCGCACGATCCTGACGATGGCCTCGGCCAGTTCCCGCGCGTCGCGGTTGCGGAAGACCAGCCCGTTGTGTTCGTGGGTCACCAGCTCGAGGTTGGACGGGAGATCGGACGTGATCACGGGCGTGGCCGAGGCCCAACCTTCCTTGATCACGGCGTTGGACCCCTCGCCGTCCACGGACGGGACGGTCAGCACGTCGATCTCCGGCAGCACCTCGCGGCTGTCCCGATACCCCAGGAACAGGATGACATCGGCCAGCCCAAGCGTGTCGGCCTTGACCTTGAGTTCCTGAAACAGGGGGCCGTCGCCCGCGATAAGGCACTGCCAGTCGGGCATGGCCGCATGTTTCTTCAGTTCGGCCAGGGCCTCGATGAGCACCTCGAACCCCTTCTGGGTGCTCAGGGCGCCGACCGCGCCGATGGTCAACACCGGATGGTCGTTTTTGCCGGTGGAGTACATCTCGGCGTCTATGCCGCTGTGGATGGTGGAGGTCTTTTCCGCAGGAATGCCGCAATCCACCAGCACTTGCTGGATTTCGCGGCTGACGGCCACCAGCGCGTCCCCGGCCTCGTATTTGCGCCAGCTCCAGCCGCGCTTGAGACGGTAGGAGACGCGTCGGCTGTGGACCAGCTTGAAGCCGCCCAGCGCCTTGCGGGCCATGGCTGCCAGCGATGCTCCCTTGGCGTCGTTGGTGTGGACGATGTCCGGCCTGTGGGCCGAAATGATCCGGAACAGGCGCAGGATGTTGAGCGGATTGAGGTCGCTGAACGAGGGCAGAAGCAGATGGGCGATCCCTTCGGCGTCGAGCAGGGGAATGAGCGGCGACTTCACGGGCACGGCCACAATCGGGTCGAATCCGGGGGTGCGGGCAAGGGCGCGCGCCAGGTAGAACACCTGCCGTTGCCCACCGCGCATGATCTTGCCGAGATCAAGAAGCAGTATTTTCAAGTGGGAATCCTGTTATTTCAATATGCAGGAAGTCTCATTCGCGACTTCTTCAAGGCTTGAGCAGACCGTGAACCCGGCCCTGCGCATGGTTTCAATCTTGCGTCCGACACCGCCGCCTTTCTCCAGGATGGCGCCCGCGTGTCCCAGCCGTTTGCCGGGCGGGGCCGTGCGGCCTGCGATGAACGACACCACTGGTTTGTCAAAGCCGGTTCGGACGACGTATTCAGCCAGATTCTCCTCGGCTTGTCCACCGATTTCACCGAGCACGACCACGGCCCGTGTTGCCTCGTGATTGCGAAGCATTTCGAACACATCAGCATATTTAACGCCGATGAAGGGATCGCCTCCGATGCCCACGCACACCGATTGGCCGATGTTCGAGGCGGTCAATCGGGCCGAGACCTCGTAGGTCAGGGTGCCGCTTCGGGACAGGATGGCCACCGGTCCGGGCATGAACGGGTCCGTGGGCATGATGCCGATCTTGGTCTGGCCGGGCACGATGACGCCCGGCGTGTTCGGCCCCACCACCTGCGTGGGCGACGACTTGATCTGTTCGAACACGGCGAGCATCTCGTGCTGGGCTATGCCCTCGGTGATGCAGATGGTCCAGGGAATCTCGTTGCAGGCGGCTTCGAGCACGGCGTCGGCGGCCATGCGCGGCGGCACGAAGATGATGCTTGCCCCGATCTTGTGATGGCGCATGGCCTGGGCAACCGAGTTGTAGACCGGCACGCCGAGGATTTCCTGGCCCCCCTTGAAAGGGGTCACCCCGGCTACCACGTTGGCCCCGTAGGCCTGCATCAGCCGGGTGTGGAGCTGGCCCTCGCGGCCAGTGATGCCCTGGACCAGGATGGGGGTGTCGCGGTCTATTCCAAGGCTGGCCGTTGAAACGTGGCCGGTCGGCTGTGGCCGCGCCTCTGGCAGGGCGGTCTGCGGCGCGGGGAATTCGATGACCGGCGCGTCCTGGGGCTTGAGGGTTTCCAGGATGCGGATGGCGGCCTGCATGTCGCTGGCGATATGCACCGTGTCGCAGCCCATGGCCCGCAGCACCTCGATCCCGCCAGCCGCGTCGTTGCCCGACATGCGGGCCACGATGGGCTTGTCCGGCTCGCGGTCGCCCAGGGCTTCGCGCAGGGCCAGGGCGACGTTGCGGCAGGAGAGGATGCCGCCGTACATGTTGATGAACACGGCCCGGACCCTGGCATCGCCAAAGAGCAGCTCCAGGGCCGTGCGCATCCGGGTGTGATCGGCTGCGCCGCCGAGATCGAGAAAGTTGCGGGCCGGAAGGCGCGAGAAATTGAGCAGGTCCATGGTGGCCATGGCCAGCCCGGCCCCGTTGACCATCAGGCCGACCCAGCCGTCGAGCTTGACATAGGAAAGACCGGCCGCGCGGGCCACATTTTCTTCATGGCTGGCGTGCTCGGGCTGATAGTAGGTTTCCATGGCCGGATTGAGTTCGGCGAAGTTGTCGTCCACCTCCACCTTGCCGTCCAGTGCCAGGAACCGGTTGTCGCCAGTGAGGACCAGGGGATTGATTTCGGCCAGGAGCAGGCCGTTGTCGAGCATGGCCTTGAAGAACGTGGCGAGCAGGGCGGAGAAATCCCCGAACAGGGCCTTGTCCAGGCCGAGATGAAAGAAGGCCGCGCGAATCTGGTTGGCCGCCAGCCCTGCCGGGAGGTGTATCTCCTGCACCAGCAGGTTGGCCCTGCCGCCGGACTCGATCTCAACCCCGCCCTCGCGGCCCACGGTCAGCAGGATGCATCCCCGGCTGCGGGACACGGACAGCGACAGGTAGCACTCCCGGTCGATGATCACCGCAGGCTCGACGCGGATGAACGGGACGCTGTGTCCCTGGATGTTCAGGCCGAATATCCTGCGGGCCGTGGGTGCGAAGTCGTGCGCGTCGTCCACCCGCAGGACGCCGCCAGCTTTGCCGCGCCCGCCCGTAAGCGCCTGGGCCTTGAGAATCCAGGGCAGGGCAAAGTCCGGAACGACTGTCTCCTCGGAGCCGGGAAACACCGACAGCCCTTGGGGGACGGGGATTCCAGCTTTGTTGAACAGGGCCTTGCTCATGTGTTCGTTCAATAACATGCAGTGGTCCTCGTGCTAGAAGGTCGAAGCGGCGGCGGGATAAGCCGCTGCCGGGGGCGTGCCGCATTGCGGGCAGGCGGAATAGGGAGTATATACCCCATAAACGGCCAAGGTGCCAGGAGTTCCCATGTCGGATTTCAGTGATTATGCGGACCAGCTGCAAAGGGAAGTGGTGTCCGAAATGGCCGAGGGCTATTTTGGCGAGCGCAGGAATCTTGATGACATGATCACGGATTTCTACGCCATGGCTGATGAATTGCGTCAACAAATTAAAACGTTTGCCATGGCTGCTGCCCGGTTGCATCACCTGCTCCTCGATCGTCCCCTGATCTCGAATTTCTACCTGGAACTTGGGGTGGATCCGGTCTGCATCCCCTTTGCGGACGACGCGCCGGTCCCCATGTTCGGCAGCCTGCCCTTTGCCCTGACCGGCGCGGGCCGGTACGTGCGATGCGTCCGCAAGGCTTACGACCTCTTCCAGAAGGCGGTGCATGAGTATCTTCATGGGAAGTATTATGAAAAAGCCGGGGAAAAGGGGAGAAAACGGATGACGGTCAGCTATCTCGGACTCAGGGAGTTCGCGTCCCGGATCAATGACGAGGTTTTGCGGGTGAACCGGAACAGGACGCCCACGGATGCGCTGCGCTATGTCAAGGGGTTGGACCCGTCACAGGCCGAGCGCGAGCGGATCATTGGCGACGTGTCTTATGTCGACGGTGGCTGTCTGGACGTTGACCTTGGCTTTGTTCCGGTCGATTTTGACGGGCTGGGCCTGCCGGAAGTGCAGGACCTTGCGCCGCTCTTCAAGGTCAAGAGTGAGATCAGCCGGATGTGCCGGGCGATCCATCACGCCCGCAGCCGGGAGGCAGGCGCGGCCATGCTTTCTCTGGTCATGGCCAGGGACACGGCGTCGCGGGGGGGGTGAAGGATCAGATCAGATTGATCTTCTTCAGTTCGCTGACGAGTTTTTCCGAGGTCTGTTCCTTGGGAATGAAAGCGTCCGCCCCGCCGCGGAAAAAGGAACTGCTGATGTTCTTCACGTCCTTGTGGGCGGTCAGCATGATCAGCTTGAAGGCGTGGAGCGGGTTGATGCCGTTGCTCTTTTCTGTCTCGCGCATCCTGGCCACCACTTCGTGCCCGGTCATTCCGGGCATCTCTATGTCCATGATCACGGCGTCAAAGGGCTCGTTTTTGCGCAGATGGTGCTGGAACTGGAGCACCGCATCGCCCCCGCCCAGGGAAACCACGCAATCTGCGTAGCGCGATAGCGTCAGGGCGACCAGCTCGGCGAACCGCTGGTCGTCATCGACTATGAGAAATCGTTTTCCAGCCATGTGGAAGCACCTCCAGGCCAGCGGGCCTAGCCGTCGGCGTTGACTGTTTCCAGAATCTTCCCAAGGGTTTCAGGCACCTCGTCAAGGGTCACCTGACAGGTGCCGACCGTCTTGTGGCCCCCGCCGCCAAGGGAGAGCATGAGCTTGCCCACATCGGTCCCGCTGGTCTTGTTGAGGATCGAGTGGCCCACGGCAAAGACCACATTCTGCCGCTTGAATCCCCAGATGACGCGGATGCTGACGTTGCATTCCGGGAACAGGGTGTAGATCATGAACCGATTGCCGCAATGGATCGGATCCTGCCTGCGCAGGTCGAGCACCACGGCGTTGCCGTGCATTGTGGAGTTGTCCTTGAGCATGGTGATGAACCTGGGCTGGTCGGCCATGTATCTGGCGACCCTTTCCCGAACATCCGGCAGCTTCAGGATATCCTTGTCGGTCATGGTCCGGCAGTGGTCGATCATGTCGAGCATGAGCTGGTAGTTGCTGATGCGGTAGTCCCTGTAGCGGCCCAGGCCGGTGCGCGGATCCATGATGAAGCCGAGCAGTATCCAGCCCGTGGGGTTGGCGATCTCGTCGGCGTTCAGGCGGGCGGAATCCACCTTGTCCACTGCTTCGAGCATGGATATGAGGTGGTCGGGAAATTTGTCAGCCCCGTAGTAATCGTAAATGACCCGCGCGCAGCTGGGCAGGGGCTGGCTCGCCCCCTCGAAGACTATGTCGCCAAGCCGCTCCCGCTCGCTGGTGTGGTGGTCGAACCAAAGCCCGCAGCCAGGGACATAGGGAACGTTGGCGAGCACGTCGTCTTTCGAGACCTCCACCTTGCCGTCCTGGAGATCCTTGGGGTGGGCGAAGAGATAGTCGTCGATGATGCCGAGGTGCCTGAGCAGGGTGGCGCAAGCCAAACCGTCGAAGTCTGATCGGGTCACAAGTCTCATGAAAAAACTCCGTTTTGCCGGATTGTTGCCTATGATGCTTCAGTAGGGTTCGTAACAAATAACACCAAACGCTCTGCGTTTCCAGTGGGCATGTCAAGATGTGAGGATTATTTTCTGCTGCGACCAGCCAGGGCCTGGGCGCGCAGTTCCCGCAGCCTCCTGCCCGACTCCGGGCCGAGATTGCGCTGCGTCTCGTCCAGGCGGCTCGCCAGCACGGTCCTCAGGTCAAGCGCGGCCAGATGCCAGTGATCCTCGTCCTGATCGGCGGCGACAAGCCTGAAGAGTTGCCGGGTCACCCGCGAGAGGTGCAGGTCCATGAGCATGTCCACCTTGGTGCCGGGTCGAAGCTCTCTGTAGCGCGCCGCGGTCATGTGCCACTGCGCGCCCTTGCGTCCGGCCAGGGCATGGGCGTTGGAAAGGCGGATGCGCCGGGCCAGGGTGTCCGCCATGTCGGCCCCGCGTTGGTCATGGTCGTGATGGCTGGGCAATATGTCCTTTGGCGTCGAGGTCTTGCCGATGTCGTGGCACAGCCCCATCCAGACAGCCATGCCGTCTCCGGCAAGGCTGTCCATGACCCGGCAGGTGTGCTCAAGCACGTCAGTGTCGTGATAGGGCAGGGGTCCGGCTGGAATGTTCATGCTTTCCTTGAACTCTTTGAACCACGGCTCAAGGCAGCCGGCCCGGCCCAGCAGGCGCAGGTAATTGCCCGGTGAGGCCGTTTGCAGGGCCTTGATGGTCTCCTGGCCCACCCGGTCGGCAGGGAGAGGGGCGAGCAGCCCTGTGTCCGCCACCAGCCGCATGGTTTCCACCAGCTCGTCGTGGGGCGTGAAGTCGGGCAGCTTGGCCCAGAATCTGGCGGCCCGGAACACGCGCAGGGGATCGCTGAGGAACGACTGGCGCGAGGCCGGGCGAAGGGTGCGCGAGTGCAGGTCGTCCAGGCTGTCCGGGTGGCAGATGAGGTCGCCGTCCTCGTCGAGGAGCATGGCATTGACAGTCAGGTCGCGTGATCGTAGTTCTTGCTCGACGGCCACCTCTCGCGGGAAGGAGAACTCAAGGCCGTCGAGCAGGAAGACCGGGAAGGTCCGGCCCACCTCACGGCTGTTGGGAAAACGGTCCGTGAATTCCTGCCTGGTCGCGCCAGTGACCAGATAGTCCCTGTCGTTGATGGGCCTGCCCAATAAAAGATCGCGGACCGCGCCGCCAGCCAGATAGACGTTCATTTGATTCTTTCTAGCACAAGGTAACTCATGCTGCCACCTGGAATTCTTGCCTGGATATCAGGCCATGGGGAGAGCGTCTCGCCCACAACGGTGCAGGCGTTGGCCGGTGCGCATCCGTCCTGGGCTGTGGACATGGCCGCCCATGGCCCATGGGACGAGACCGTGGATGCCGATGGAGCGGGCCGGTTTCTCAAGGCGGCCCAGGCTTCGGTCGCGGACACAACCATTGTCGTGGCCGGGGAGTGCATCTCCACCATGGAGGCGGCGCGGGCGCTGGCCGTGTCCGGACATCTCGGCCCATGGGGCGCGGTCCTGGCCGTGCGCCAGACAGGCGGACGCGGCCAGCTCAGGCGGCCCTGGGTGTCATCGCCCGGCAATGTCCATGTCTCGCTGATCCTGCCCGGACTGCCTGACCAGGGTTTGTGGCGCGGGGCGGCCCCGGACCTGCTGCCCCTTGTCGCCGGACACATGTGCGCCGAGGTGCTCGATACCCTGGGCGCGGACATCCGGCTCAAGTGGCCCAACGATCTGCTCCAGTCGGGTCGCAAGGTGGGCGGCATGCTCATCGAGGAGCGAAATGGACTGGTTGTTCTGGGGGTTGGCCTCAATGTTGTCGAGTCTCCGCCGGACGGCCTGATGCGCGAAGATCATTCTGTGTCGGCGGGCGTTTTGGGAATTCCGCACCATGCGGGCGGCGCGCTGGCCCTGTGCGAAACCCTTGTGAACCGTGGAAGAAATGTGTATGCAGCCTTGTTCGACGGGGTGGAGCCGTCACGATTCCTGACAGTGGTGGCGAACCGTCTGGCCTGGTATGGCCGGACCATTCGTGTCCGCGAAGGGGAGCACGAAGATTATCATGCTGAAATTGCTGGCCTTTCACCAAAAGGCGGGCTCATTTTGCGGAGGGCGGGCAGAGAGGTGGTTCTCTACTCCGGTTCCATATTTCCCCTGTAGGTTCCGTTTTCGAGGCGAAGCGGGGCCTATGCGACGTTTTACGGTCACACATGTCCAAGGAGATCAGTGAATTCCATGAAGCCGAAGACCTTTGAAGAGGTTCTTGAAGAGGTCAAGGGAAAGCGGATTCTTGTCGCCAACCGCGGAATCCCTGCCAGGCGCATCTGCCGTTCGATCACCGAGATGTTCAACGCCAAGGCGATCATGACCGCCACCGACGTGGACAAGACCTCTCCGGCCACGTCGGGTGCCAACGAGCTGCTCATGCTCGGCTCCGATCCCCGCGCCTATCTCGATCTTGACAGGGTCATCCGGGAGGCCAAGGCCAGCGGGATCGTGGCCATCCATCCCGGCTGGGGCTTCGGCGCCGAGGACGATTCCTTCCCCGCCAAATGTGAAAAGGCAGGGCTTCTCTTCATCGGTCCTCGCCAGGAGCCCATGCGCATCCTCGGCAACAAGGTCGCGGTGCGCAAGCTGGCCATCGAGCTGGGGGTGCCTGTGGTGCCCGGCTCCGACGGCGCTGTCTCCATCCCCGAGGCGCGCGAGATCACCAAGAAGATCGGCTTCCCGGTCATGCTCAAGGCCGAGGGCGGCGGCGGCGGACGCGGCATCTACGAGGTGTACAAGGACTCGGAGCTGGAGAACGCCTTTGCCAAGGCGTCCGCCCTGGCCCAGGCGTCCTTCGGCAACCCGCGCCTGTATGTGGAAAAATTGCTGACCTCTGTCCGGCACATCGAGATCCAGGTCATCGCCGACCACTACGGCAATGTCTTCTGTTTCGACGAGCGCGACTGCTCGGTGCAGCGCAATCATCAGAAGCTCATCGAGATCACGCCTTCGCCCTGGCCCAAATATTCCGAGGCCTTGCGCACGCAGCTCAAGGAATACTCCAAGCGGCTCGTCTCGGCTGTGGGCTATTACTCGCTAGCCACTGTGGAATTTCTCGTGGCTGCCGACGGCACTCCCTACCTGATCGAGGTCAACACCCGGCTCCAGGTGGAGCACGGCATCACCGAATGCCGCTACGGCATCGACCTGGTCGAGGAGCAGATCGCCATTGCCTTCGGCTCGACCCTGCGCTTTTCCGAGGAGAGCACCAAGCCCTACCAGTGGGCGTTCCAGTGCCGCATCAACTGCGAGGATCCGCAGAAGAACTTCGATCCCAACTCCGGGCGGATCACGCGCTATGTGTCGCCCGGCGGCCAGGGCATCCGCATCGACTCCTGCGTGGGCGACGGCTACCGTTTTCCGTCCAACTATGATTCCGCGGCCGCGCTGCTCATCTCCTACGGCAATTCGTGGAACAAAGTCGTGGCGCTCATGAAACGCGCCCTGCGCGAGTACATGATCAGCGGGGTCAAGACCACGGTTCCGTTCCACCGCAAGATCGTGGAGCATCAGAAGTTCATCGAGGCAGACTACGACACCAATTTTGTGCGTCACAACTACGCCGAACTCATGGATTATTCAGACAGAGAGCCCGACTCTCTGCGCATGACACGCCTCGTGGCCGAGATTTCGGCCATGGGCTACAACAAATATGTGCGGCTGGGCGAATACAGGGGCCGCGACGACAAGCGGGTTGGCCGCTTTGAGCTGGCCGAACCGCCCGAGGTCGCCACCTGGTTCGAGCCGCGCATCACGCGCGGCATGGACCGGGACGCCATCCTCGACACCCTGCGCACGGACCGCGAGGCGGGCATCGTCCACATGACGGACACCACCACCCGCGACATCACCCAGTCCAACAGCGGCAACCGCTTCCGCCTCGCCGAGGACAGGATCGTCGGTCCGACCTTGGACAAGTGCGGCTTTTTCTCCCTTGAGAACGGCGGCGGGGCGCACTTCCACGTGGCCATGCTCGCCAACATGACCTATCCCTTCTCCGAAGGGGCCGAGTGGAACAGGTTCGCGCCCACCACCTTGAAGCAGATCCTCATCCGCTCGACCAACGTGCTCGGCTACAAGCCGCAGCCAAAGAACGTCATGCGGCTTACCGGCGAGATGATCAACGAGCACTACGATGTCATCCGCTGTTTCGACTTCCTTAATCATATCGAAAATATGCGTCCATTTGCCGAGGTGGCGCTCAACTCCTCGAAGAACATCTTTGAGCCGGCCCTGTCCCTGTCGTGGGCCAAGGGATTCGGCGTTGAGCGGTACATGGCCGTGACCGACGAGATCCTCGCCATGTGCGCCGATGTGGCGGGCGTGAGCCTCAAAAAGGCCGAGCGGATGATCATCCTGGGCCTCAAGGACATGGCGGGCGTGTGCCCGCCCCGGTTCATGCGCGAGTTGATCGGGACCATCCGGGCCAAGTACCCGGAGTTGGTCATTCACAGCCACCGTCACTACACGGACGGCCTGTTCGTGCCCACCATGGGCGCGGCAGCCGAGGCGGGCGCGCATATTGTGGACGTGGCCGTGGGCGCCTCGGTGCGCTGGTACGGCCAGGGCGAGGTGCTCTCCACCGCCGCCTACATCGAGGACGAGATCGGGCTCAAGACCCACCTCGACAAGGACATGATCCGCTCGACCAACTTCCTGCTCAAGCAGGTCATGCCCTATTACGACCGCTACACGGCCCCGTATTTCCAGGGCATCGACCACGATGTGGTCCGTCACGGCATGCCCGGCGGCGCCACCTCGTCGTCCCAGGAGGGCGCGCTCAAGCAGGGCTACATCAAGCTTCTGCCCTACATGCTCAAATTCCTTGCCGGAACCCGCAAGGTGGTGCGTTATCACGATGTGACCCCCGGATCGCAGATCACCTGGAACACCGCGTTCCTGGCCGTGACCGGGGCCTTCAAGCGCGGTGGCGAGCGCGAGGTGCGCCGGCTGCTCAATGTCCTCGACATCGTCAACCTTTGCAACGAGGCGGACCTGACCGATCTTGAGCGTGACGCGAGGCTTGATCTCTACCGCGACTCCAATGACGCCTTCCGCAACCTGCTGCTCGGCAAGTTCGGCAAGCTGCCGCTGGGCTTCCCGGCAGACTGGGTCTACCAGTCCGCCTTTGGCAAGGGGTGGGAGACCGCCATCGCCGAACGGACAGAGGCTTCGCCCCTGACCACCCTGGTGGATGTCGATCTGAACGCCGAGCGCGAGGCGTTGCAGGCCCGGCTGCACCGTCATCCCACCGAGGAGGAGTTCATCATGTACCTGAACCACCCCGGTGACGCCATCAACACCATCGAGTTCTGCGAGAAGTTCGGCAATATCAATAACCTGCCGGTCGATGTCTGGTTCGAGGGGTTGGAGAAGGGCGTGGTGCTCAACTTCCAGGGCAACTGCCGCAAACCCCACATCATGCGCATCCTCGACATCTCCGAGCCCGATGAGAACGGCATGGCCGTGGTCCGCTACGTGCTCGATTCGGAGATCATGAGCCATCAGGTGCGCGTGAGCGAGCCGGAAGTGGGCGGCAAGGACAGGACCGAGATGGCCGACCCCTCCAACATCTTCCATGTAGGCTCGCCCAGCAACGGCGACCTCTGGGTCACCCATGTGCGGCCCGGCGACAGGGTCAAGGTGGGCGAGGAGCTGTTCAACATATCCATCATGAAGCAGGAGAAGTCGATTCTCGCCCCCATCGACGGCGTGGTCCGGCGGGTCATCAAGTCCGCCAACTACACCGAGGATCGGAAGATGGTCCCGGTGGTGGAGGGCGAACTGCTCGTGGTGCTCGGTGCCTCGGCAGGTGTGTGCCCCACCTGCAAGTTCGAGGTGCCAAGCGAGGAGTGCAACTTCTGCCCCCATTGCGGTCAGAAGATGTAGGGAAATCCCCCTGTTTTCGGCAGGGGGATTTTTCATGCCTCCGCGCGAGCGATGCGGCGCGTTTTTTCCCGGTGTATCATTGACGGGGAGTGGGATTACCCTGTAAACGGGTAGACCAGAGAAGAATTGGGATTGCTCTTTGATTGTTCACTAATTATTAGCAGGGAGCCGTGGGCCTCGGACCGGAGGGGATTGGGATTCCGCTTCGGACCGCACGGTATTTCCAGGAGGAAGAAATGGCCAAGACCCAGAAAAAGCCCGCTCAGAAGGCTGAAGAAAGCAAAGCCGTCGCCGCAGGGGCAAAAACTGAGAGTCTCAAAGAGAAGTTGGTTCTCAACGGCGCCGATATCACTCTGATAGGCGAAGAAGCTGAACTTATTGTCGGCGGCAAGAACTACAACACCGCCATAATCAGTCAGGTCCAGGGCATCAGGGCGCCCGAATTCAGGGCCATTTCCTCACATGCATTTCATACCGTTCTCGACGACACCAAGGTCAACGCCGCCGTTGTCCGGGCCACTGTGGACAAGGAGTACAACCAGGTGGACTGGCGCTCCGACGAGGCGAACCAGGACTCGGAATTCCTGCAGAAGTTCGTCCGCCACGTAGGCCGCAAGATCCGCGAGCAGTCGGCCAAGCAGTCGGGCACGCCCATCAGGCTGCGCACGTTCATCAACAACGTGGTCGAAGGGTTTGCCACCTCGCCGGAGGGCATCGACCAGCTCAGGAAACGGTCGGTCCTTGTCCAGTCGGCCATCCTCTCTGTGGACATACCCGAAATCGTCGGCAATGAGGTCAAGGGCGCATACCTGTCCATCTGCAAGGACGCGGGCATGGACGACGTTCCCGTGGCCGTGCGCTCGTCCGCAGCGGGCGAGGACAGCCGCAAGAAGGCCTTTGCCGGACTTCAGGACACCTATCTCAACATCATCGGGGCCGACGAGTGCCTCGAAGCCTATCAGTGGGACTGCGGTTCGGCCTACAACCTGCGCTCCATGACCTACCGCCGCGAGGCGATCCTCGACGCCATCACCAAGGCCGAGGAGACCGGCGACAACACCATTGCCGAGACCGCCAAGCGGGAGTGGGCCATTGAGCACACCTCCCTTTCCGTGTGTATCATGCGCATGATCAACCCGGTCATCTCCGGCACCGCCTTCAGCGCGGACACGGCCACCGGCTGTCGCGGCACCGACCGCAACGACCTGGTGTCCATCGACGCCAGCTACGGCCTGGGCGAGGCGGTGGTGGGCGGCATGGTCACCCCAGACAAGTTCTACGTGTTCCAGCGCGACGGGGGCCGCGAGGTCGTCATTCGCTACATGGGCTGCAAGGAAAAGAAGATCGTCTACAAAGAGGACGGCAGCGGCACCCATGTGGTGAAGGTGCCTGACAACGAGGTCTCCCGCTGGGCGCTCTCCATTGCCCAGGCCGAGATGGTGGCCCAGGGCGTGCGCGCCATTTCCAATGCTTACGGCCACATGATCATGGACACCGAGTTCTGCATCGACAAGACTGACCGGCTCTGGTTCGTCCAGGCGCGGCCAGAAACCCGCTGGAACGAGGATTTCGAGCTCCATCCTGACACCATCTTCATGCGCCGTCTCGAAGTGGACAAGAAGGCCATCGAATCCGCCGAGGTCATCCTCGAAGGCAACGGCGCCTCGCGCGGAGCCGGGCAGGGCACGGTCAAGTACCTGCGCTCCGCACTGGAGCTGAACAAGATCAACAAGGGCGACATCCTGGCCGCCGAGCGCACCGATCCGGACATGGTGCCGGGCATGCGCATCGCCTCGGCCATCCTGGCCGACGTGGGCGGCGACACCAGCCATGCGGCCATCACCTCGCGCGAGCTGGGCATCCCGGCCATCATCGGCATCCAGCGTCTCGAAGCCCTGCGCGCCCTCGACGGCCAGCAGATCACCGTGGACGGTTCGCGCGGCAAGGTCTATCGCGGCGAACTGCCTCTGGTGCAGGTGGGCGGCGAGATCGACCTCGCCGAACTGCCCGCCACCAAGACCAAGGTTGGCCTCATCCTGGCCGACGTGGGGCAGGCCCTGTTCCTCTCCCGGCTGCGCACCGTGCCCGATTTTGAGATAGGCCTGTTGCGCGCTGAGTTCATGCTCGGCAACATCGGCGTCCATCCCATGGCCCTTGAGGCCTATGACAAGGACACCCTCAATGATCTGGTGGAGGAAAAGATCCAGCAGATGGACAACCGCCTGACCAAGGTCATGAAGGAGCAGCTGGCGGACGGCCTGATCCGGATGCCGCTCAAGCTGCGCGAATACGTCGGCCTGATCACCGGTCTGTCGGGCCAGATGGATTCCCTGGCCGAGCAGGAAGGATCGCGCAGCACCGATCAGGTGCTGGCCATGCACCGCAAGCTGCGCGAGATGGACCACAAGCTCGACGAGCACCTTTCCTTTGCCACCGATCGACTGGACGTGCTCAAGACCTCCATCGACCTTGAGGCGCACGTGGCCGTCATCCTCGGCCACCACGACGTGCTCGAATCCATGCCCGAGCCGCGCAGCGAGGCGTGGAAGGTCCGGCAGGAACACGAGCAGATCGTGGCCGATTACGTCAAGCGGCTCAAGAACAACCCGGAGATAGTGGCCTATCTCGATCAGGTGACCGCCCTGCGCGAGGAAGTGGCCCTCAAGATGGGCCTGAAGTCCGAGATGGACGAGGTGGCCACGCTGCCCGACCGCATCCGGCATCTTCTGGAGGCGCGCGGCTACACCTCGGGCAAGGAGAACTACATCCAGACCCTGGCCCAGGGGCTGGCCCTCTTTGCCATGGCCTTCTACGGCAGCAACATCGTCTACCGGACCACGGACTTCAAGTCCAACGAGTACCGGAACCTGCTGGGCGGTCTGCTTTTTGAGGCCCACGAAGACAACCCCATGATCGGCTACCGGGGCGTGTCGCGCAACATCCACGACTGGGAGCTCGAGGCCTTCAAGCTGGCCCGGGGCATTTACGGCGGCAAGAACCTGAGCATCATGTTCCCGTTTGTGCGCACCCTGGAAGAGGCCCGGAGCATGAAGCGCTACCTCAAGCAGGTCCACAACCTGGAATCGGGCCGGGACAACCTCAAGGTCATCCTCATGGCCGAGATTCCGAGCAACGCCATTTTGTGCAAGGAGTTCCTCCAGGAGGTGGACGGCTTCTCCATCGGTTCCAACGACATGACCCAGATGGTGCTGGCCACGGACCGCGACAACGCGAGCCTCCAGCACATCTACGACGAAGAGGACCCGGCGGTGGTCTGGGCCATTCTCTCGGCCATCTTCGCCGGACAGAAGGCGGGCAAGAAGGTCGGCTTCTGCGGCCAGGGCGTCAGTAACAGCCTCATCCTGCGCGGGCTGGTGGCCATTGCCGGCATCGTGTCCGCCTCGGTGGTGCCCGACACCTACCAGCAGACCAAGTTCGACATGGCCGCCGTGGAGGCCGAGAACATCAGGCCCAGCGACCTGGGTGGCTGGCTCAAGAAGCAGCACATGAAGCGCTTGTGCGAGCTGCTGGAAACCAACAGCTACGGGCATATTCTCAAGAAATACAAGTCCCCTGAGGACTTCATGGAGTGGTACGAAGGCGAGCTGGACCGCTTCAGCGAGCAGCTTCGCGAGCACATGGAGACGCCCAAGGAGGAGTTCTACCGCCAGGAAATGCAGCAGTTCCGCAGCATGTTCCACAAGCCGGTCATCTACGCCAGCTGGGAGTGGCACAACACCGTGGAGGATGCCATGCACCATGCCGGTTTTGCCACCTTCGAGGAGCAGGAGCAGGCGCTTGAGGCGCAGCGCGCCAAGTCCTGGTAGTCCGGCCCGCTCACCCTGAATCAACAAAGGCCCCCCATGTGAGACATGGCGGGGCCTTTTCGCGTCGTTTCGGGCAGAGGTCAGAAGGTTCTGGCGATCTCCAGGGCCTTTTCAATGGCCGTGGCCTTGGAGGCGTCGCGCGGGCCGTCGCCAGCCAGGGTGGGTTGCACGGCCACGCTCTGCACGTCGGTGATGCCGATGAAGCCGAGATAGAAGGCCATGTAGTCCTGCTGAAAGTTGTAGGGCGAGCCATCGGGGTAGTCGCCGCCGCGGGCATAGGCGATGAACGCCCTGGCCTTGACCAGTCCCTTGTAGCCCTGGTCCGTGGATTCGAAGGTGTAGGTGGGCTGGGCCACGATGTCCATGTAGTGCTTGAGCCGGTAGGGCAGGGAGAAGTTCCACATGGGAATGGCGAAGACATACTTGTCTGCGCTCTTGAAGTCCGTGATCACCGCTTCCACCGCGCTCCACGCCTTCCTGTCGGCCTCGGAAAAGGGGCGGCCATGCATGATGTTGTACTTGCCAGCCAGGGTCGGCCCGTCAAGGGTGGGAAGGTCCATGGCAAAGAGGTCGCGCTCCAGAATAACTGCCTTGGGGTCGGCGGCCCGGCAGGCCGCGATGAACCGCTCGGCCACGGCGATGGAATGGGAGCGCTGGCCGCGGGGCGACGCCTTGATGAACATGATTTTGGTCATGGGGATCTCCTGGCTGGGGGTGAATGCGAAAGGAAAGGCGTCGGTGCGCCCGGCAGGGCTAGACGACGATGTCGGCGATGGAACCGTTGCCGCTCATGACGGTGTTGTTGACCGCCTGCTGGGTGTCGTAGTCGGTGCCGGTGGAGCTGAAGTCTGTCCCGGAGCCGAAGAACTCGCTGGTTCTCGACGCCACCTCGGCACCGGCCACGGTCTGTTCCATGGAATCCACGCCGCCCCGGTTCACCGACGAGAAGATGGTGCTGGTGGTATCCGAGACGGTTTCAGCCCCGCGCATCAGGTTTTCGGTCAGCGCGGATACGGATTCTGTCGATATGCTCATGCCGGACATGGCTGCCTCCGTGGTGGGTGTGAGTCTCATGGACAATATGCACCACGAATGAACGCCTGGCAAGGGGGAGGGGAGAACGCAAAAACGCCCCCGCCCGTCGGGAGACGGGGGCATCGGCGATCAGCGTTGCGCGGTCGGTCAGGATCGCGCGTCGATGAATCCGCGGTCGAGGCTTTCGAGCGACTTGGAGAGCTTGATCATGTCGTCGCTGGGAATCTTGCGGATGGTCTTCCCTTCGTTGTTCACGATCTCCACCTGCACGGTGTCATTCTCTTCGATAATGTTGAACTTCAACTTGACGTTGTTCGCTTCGAGAACCTTTTCGATATCGGCGGCCAGGGCTGTTGCCTCGTCCTTGGAGAGCGTGTGCGGCCTGTTGGCAAGCGCATTCTCACCACTCCTGTTCACAGCCAATGGAGCCGTTTCGGATTCTGCGTCACGAGCAGGAGCCCGGACCTTTGCCTGGGCCGGAGCAACGCTCTCCGAGCGCAAACTCTGCCTGATATCATTGGATATTTCGGAGAAATTCATGGTCTCCCTCCCTGGTGTTACACGAATACTCCCCACCTGATTCGCCTTTCACGTCTGTATTATCGGCAATTGAGACACAATCTTTAGACTCCGGGGTGCGGGCGGCTCCGGCCCGGGCGGTTTCGGCAAATCAATTGACGCCGAATTGAAACTTGAATATGATTATATGACTGCAAAATAAGTATCAAATTCAATTTGCCGAGCGCAGTTCGTCCGCGTCATGTCCGCATCACTCACCATTATTGCGCAGGGTTGAAATGCCTTTTTTCCTCAAACACCATTTTGACCCCGACGTGGATCAGCAAAGCCTTCGGCCCGAGCACCAGGAAGACGGGAGCGTCGATCATTATGAATTGAATTTTGTTCATAATGTCGAGGCCGGGGCCGTGATCGCCCAGTGGGAGGAGCTGAGCGACGAGGCGGCCCGCAGCGCCGATCCCCGGTTCCTCCACCAGGACAAGATGTTCCCAGCCGGGAAAGGGACCGGCATCAAGCGCAGGGACCCCGACAATCTCTACGCTGCGGTGAGCGGCTATGTCTGCTATCAGGATGGTCGGATCGTGGTCAACGACACCCTGACCCTGCCGTCTGAGGTGGATTTCCATACCGGCAACATCAATTTCGTCGGCAACGTGATCATCGGCGGCTCCGCGCGAGGGGGGTTCGCCATCCGGGGGCGCGATATCACCATCCAGGGGCAGATCGAGGGGACGCGCATCGAGGCCCTGCGCGATCTGAACTGCCGGGGCGGCGTCAAGGGAGCCAAGACCGCGTTTCTCGAAGCTGGCAGGAGCATGAAACTCGCCTTTTGCGAATACGGCACCCTCAAAGCCAGGGAGGACATCCTGATCAAGGGGGCGCTGATGCACAGCAACGTGTACGCCGGACGCAAGCTGGCTGTTGGCGGCAGGCTGACCGGCGGCACCATTTATTGTCACGAGTATATCTATGTCGGCGAGCAGCTCGGCGGCGGCCTGGACACGGACACCGCGCTGGTGGTGGGGTATGATCCGGCCCTGCTTTTCACCGATGTCGAGTACGAGACCCGGATCGACAGACTGCACACCGACATCACGATCCTTGAGAAGGCGCTGGGCAAGGGCCGGGACCATAAGCGCGAATATGCCGAAAAGCTTGAGTCCGCCCGGCGCGAGCTAGACCTGCTCAAGCTGCTCAAGGTCAAGCTGTGGGAAGGCATCCGGGGCACCGAGCAGGTGGACCAATGCAAGGTGCTGGTGCCCGGCCTGGTCAAACCCGGTGTGGAGATAAGTATCGGTTCCGCATTTTTGAAGGTGGATGATTATCTTGAGGACGTCTATTTTTACCATGAGAACGATGAAGTCAAAATCGGCACATCGGTCCATAAGCTTAGAAGATAAAATATGGATATAGCAACTTTAATCGGGCTTGTCGGGGCCTTTGGACTGGTTTTTGCGGCCATCTTCATGGGCGGAAACGCCGCAGGCTTTGTGGACATCCCCTCCATTGCCATCGTCGTCGGCGGCACTTTTGCCGTCACCTTTGTCATGTTTCCGCTGGGCGTGGTCATCGGGACCATCAAGGTGGGGCTCAAGACATTGATGATCAAATCCAACGATCCCCAGAACATCATCCGACTCATCACCTCGCTGGCCGACACAGCCCGCAAGCAGAGCCTCGTCTCCCTGGAGAAGGTCGCCATTGATGATCCGTTTCTCAAGAAAGGGGTCATGCTGGTGGTGGATGGGTCGAGCGAGACCCTGGTCCGGTCGGTCATGGAGATCGAGCTTGATTTCATGCGGCAGCGGCACAGGCAGGGGCAGTCGGTCTTCAAGGGCATGGGGACGATGGCTCCCGCCTTTGGCATGATCGGCACCCTGATCGGTCTGGTGAACATGCTCTCCAATCTCTCGGACCCGTCCTCCATCGGCCCGGCCATGGCCGTTGCCCTGCTGACCACGTTCTACGGGGCGGTCCTGGCCAACTGCGTCTTTCTCCCCATGGCCACGAAGCTGGAGGAGCGCTCGGCCGAGGACGCCCTGTTCATGCAGATCATGATCGAGGGTGTGGCTTCGCTGCAACGCGGCGACCACCCCACAGTGGTCAAGGAAAAGCTCCAGGCGTTCCTTGCGCCAGCCATGCGCGAGCAGGCCTAGGGTTTTTGGTCCGGTGAATCATGGCCAGGAAAGCGGAAGAAGTCGTCCAGAGAAAACCCCTGCGGGAGCCGCCCCGCGACGAGGGACTCCCGCCTTGGATGGCGACATTTGCCGACATGATGACGCTTTTGCTGTGCTTTTTCGTGCTGCTCCTGTCCTTTGCCGAGCAGAGCGAGGAGAAGTACCGCGATGCCCTGGGCTCGCTCAAGGGGGCCTTTGGCGTTAGAGAGCTGCGGACCGTGTCTGACGACATGGCCCCGTTCAACACCAGTCAGTCTTCCAAGGAGCTCATGGCGAAGATTTCCACGGACGAGCGGCTGCTGCTCGGAGTGGTCATGCGCATCAAGTCGCTGATGGAAGACGAGGATATCAAGCTCAAGGAAGGAACCGGCGTTGCGGCGGATCGGGACGGCGTGATCTTCAGCGCCGATTCCGCCATGCTGTTCGCGCCCGGCACGGCTGATCTGGCCGCCGATGCGGACACGGTGCTGGACAAGGTCGTCACGGTGCTCAAGGACTACAATCTCAGCCTGGTGGTGCGCGGCCATACTGATGACCGGCCCATATCCACGCTCAAGTTTCCGTCCAACTGGGAATTGTCGTCGGCCAGGGCCGCCGTGGCCCTCGATTACATCCTGCGCGAGAGCGGCATCGGGATCAGCCGGGCCAAGGCCGTGGGCTATGCCGACACCCGGCCAGCTGCGCCCAATGATTCAGACGAAAACCGCCTCAAAAACCAGCGCGTCGAATTCTACCTGCACATGCCCCAGCGCGATGCGTGGTAGCCGGTAGAAACCATGGCCGACAAGAAATCCGAATCCAAGCCGCAGCCCGAGCTTCAGGCCGGTGTCAAGCCCTCGCAGCCGAAGCCGGACCCGGGCATCCCGGCGTGGATGGCGACCTTCGCCGACATGGTGACACTCCTGCTGTGCTTTTTCGTGCTGCTCCTGTCGTTCACCAATACCGACATCACCAACTTCCGGCTGCTGATGGGGTCCATCCAGGAGGCTCTGGGCGTCCAGTACGAGGACAGTGGAGCCCTCTCCAACCCCTTTGCCGATTCGTCCTTCAAGGAGCGGCAGAGCGTGCGCGAGAACCGCGAGATCGTCGAGGTCGGCGCGCGCCTCAAGGATTTCATCCGGGCCAGGGATCTGACCAGCATGGCCCGCGTGAGCAGCGACAAGTCGGGCGTGATGCTCCGCTTCAACAACAGCGCCATGTTCCAGAGGGGATCAGCCGAACTGTCGCCCCAGGCGAAACCGGCGCTTGAGGTGGTCATTGCCGGGATGGAAAACAAGAATTTCAACCTGGTCATCAACGGACACACGGACAGTGAAACCCCGGAGTCGGACCTCTACACATCCAACTGGGAGCTTTCAGCGGCCCGTGCGGCCACCTGTCTGCGCTACATCCTGACCCACTCGGACATCTCGGCCAACCGCATGAAGGCCGTGGGCTATGCCGGGGCAAAACCCATCGTGCCGAGCACATCCGAGGAAAACAGGCAGATCAACAGGCGGGTCGAATTCTTCTACATGCCCGTGGGCCGCTCCAAATGGTAGTGTGCCGGTCGCCGGTCAGGCGATGATGCGGGACAAGACCTCGGCAAGCTGCTCGAAGGACACGGGTTTGGCCACGTAGTCGTTCATGCCCGCCTTGAGGAAGGCCTCCCTGTCGGCAGGCATGGCATGGGCCGTCAGGGCGATGATGGGGATGGACGCGACCCCGGCCAGGGACGGCGCGGTGCGGATCATCCTGGTGGCTTCCATTCCGTCCATCACTGGCATCTGTATATCCATGAAAACACAGTCGAAGATGCTTCCCTTGAGCATTTCAAGGGCCTTTTCGCCATTGGGTGTGCAGGTGGGGAAGTGGCCCATCTTCTCCAGCATGCGGCTGATGGCCAGCTGATTGACCCGGTCGTCCTCGACCACCAGGATGGCCAGCCCGGTGCGCTCGCGGAGCACGGGCCGGGGCGGCTCGTCGACCTGGTCGTCGCCCTTGGGCAGGCTGAGCTGGAGGGTCACGTAGATGGTTGTGCCCATGCCCGTCTCGCTGTCCACGGCTATGGTGCCGTTCATGGACCACACAAGGCTGCGGACGATGCCAAGGCCCAGGCCGGTGCCTTGGTACTGGCGGGTGTAAGTGCCGTCCACCTGGGTGAACGATTCGAAGACGTAGTCTATTTTATCCGACGGGATGCCAATTCCCGTATCTTTGATGACAAGCAGGACCGTGACCCTGCCGGGCCGGGGGGTGACAGGGAGGATGCTTGCATGCACGCTGATATGCCCCTGGTCGGTGAATTTGACTGAGTTTCCCAACAGGTTGAACAGGATCTGGCGAATGCGCACCTCGTCGCCGACAAGGGTTTTCGGAAACCCGGGCTCCATATCCATGGTCAATTCGACCCCCTTGGCCTCTGTCGAGTGCCTGAAGAAACGGTAGATGGTCTCCAGCACTTCGTTTGTCGAAAAAGGGGCGTCGAGGAGAGTGAGCCTGCCCGCCTCGATCTGGGCGATGTTGAGGATGTCGTTGATGACGTTGAGCAGCACCTTGCTCGAACTGATGGCCGTGTCGATGTATTCCGCCTGTTCGGGCTTGAGCCGCGTCTCGCGGGTCAGTTGGAGCATGCCCAGGATGCCGTTGAGCGGCGTACGCAGCTCGTGGCTGATGTTGGTGAGAAATTCCGTCTTGCTCTGGTTGGCCGCCTCTGCGGAATGCTTGGCCTCCATGAGCGCCTGCTGGGTGGCCTTGCGCTCGGTGATGTCTTCGGCCACTCCGGCCTGGCGGACACTGCCGCCGCGTTCGTCGCGGACCGGAAATGCCTGGGCGCGGATCCAGCGCTCGCCGCCGTCGGGCAGGGTGATCCGGAATTCCTCGTCGACCTCGATTCCTTCGACCCTGAGTGCCGAGAATGCCTCGATGACAGACAGCCGGTCTTCGGGCTTGATGGCCAGGAAGAATGTCTCCGGGTTGTCGTGGAGCGACTGGCGTGAGCGGCCCCAGATGGCTTCGTAGGAGGGGCTGGCGTAGATGATCCTGCCGTTCGCCAGTTCGCTGATCCAGTAGAATTCGTGAATGCTCTCGACGAGTTGTCTAAACCGCTCCTCGCTCTCCTTGATCTGGCTCTCGCGCTGGGTCATCTGCATGACCATTTCGTCGAATTTGTGCTCGATGATGGCCAGTTCGGCGAAAGTCTGCTTGTTTGACCGTTGATGGTGGTAATTTCCTCGCGCAGTCTGTTCGATGAATTCCGTGAAAGCGGCAAAGGGGCTGATGATGGTCTCGCGCAACCGGTATTTGAGCATGTTCACGAACAGGAAGAAGGCGAGCAGAATCAGGCTCAGGAGAATGATGATCGGGGTGATGATGGGCAGGAACACCTCGCTGGCCGGTTTGGCTATGAGGATGATCCAGTCGAGCCGGGGGATGCGCGAGACCGTGCCGATGTAGTATGTGCCGTCGTCGCCAAAGAGGGCCGTGTTGCTTCCGCTGTTGCCCACGCTGTGCAGGATGTCGAGGTTTCCGATGTTGTCCTGGATGGCGACCCTGTGGAGATCGGGGTGGGAGACGAGGTTGCCGTATCTGTCGCTGAGAATGACGCGGCCCCCGCTGGGCGGAAGCAACTCCTCGATGTGGCGCTGGAACGCGCTCATGCTCAGTTCGCCGACCAGCACATTGCCGCTTGGCGTCCGCAAGCCTATGTAGACCACGACATTGTGACTGGTCGGGGATCTGATGGGGTTGGAGATGATCGCCGGGATTTCAGTGACCCGTTCAAGGAACAGCTGCATGGTCAGCAAGTCGCTCCCGGCTGGCGAGGAGCTGAGAACGCGGCCCTGGGGATCAAGATAGGCAAGCCCCTCCACATGCGGATAGGACCTGAGGAAATTGGCAAGCGCCGTCGTATACCAGAAGGGGTCGTAGCGCTCCAGGGCCGTTGCGAGGTTGCCAATGGCGGCCTCGGCGTCCGTGACGTGGGTGGTGATCTGCTTGCTCAAGGACTGGGCCAGGATCGTGTTTCGCAGTTCGAAATCACGGGTTTTCTCATAGGCGATATATCCGCCCAGCAGCAGGATGAAAAAGAGGCTTGGAACAAGCACCCACCGCATCAGGTTCCGCTGGAGCAGATTGTTCAGGGAGAGTGTCGGCATGGTGGGTGTCGCATCTGGTCGCATGGAGCCGGCCCTACCTGATCCCGACTGTTCTGAAGCTGCCGTCGCGCACAGTCACGATGAACACTTCGCGGGTCACATCGCCATACTCATCAAGGCTGAAGGAGCCTGTGACCCCCTGGATTCTCTCGCCCGAAGTCATG
Source organism: Pseudodesulfovibrio aespoeensis Aspo-2 (assembly GCF_000176915.2). Taxonomy (NCBI): domain Bacteria; kingdom Pseudomonadati; phylum Thermodesulfobacteriota; class Desulfovibrionia; order Desulfovibrionales; family Desulfovibrionaceae; genus Pseudodesulfovibrio; species Pseudodesulfovibrio aespoeensis. The sequence goes on along the minus strand of NC_014844.1, from coordinate 1,851,331 downwards.
GCAGCGAGGAGTCCTTCGGACGAACCATCTGTTTTTTTCAGCCCGTTGGCCAGGGCCAGGACGCTCTCGTAGGCAAAGGCGGAAGCGAAATTCGGGCTGCTGCCGAAACGCGTCTCGTATGCCTTTATGAAGCTTGTGAAGGCCGGGCTTGGATTGTCCGAGGCAAAGTCGATGACAAAGATGCTCCCCTCGATGTCCCTGCCGCCCCAGAGCAGGAGCTTGTCCGTATAGGCCCAGGCCCCGGAAAACAGGCGTGCCGTGATCCCGGAAGAGCGGATATTCTGGGCGAGGGTGACGAAATCCTGGGCCGGGCAGGTCAGCAGGATGGCGTCGGGATTCAACCGCTGCAACTCTGCCATGATCGCGGTCCAGTTGGTGGCCCCGGAGGCGGAATAGGCAAAGCTCGACAGGAAGGTGCCACCCAACTGCTCGAAGACCGAGGTGAAGGTCTCCTCAAAGGTCATGGAGTAGCTCAGGTTGTCTGTTTCCATGATACTGGCAATTGTTCTGATGTCCAGGATGGTCCGGGCGTATGTGGCCAGCGCCCGGCTCTGGACAGGATTCTCGACCATGACGCGGGTGAAGTTGTCCTTGATTCCTGTCAGCAGCGGGGTGGAGGTGGTCGGCGAGATGAGGATGATCCCGCTTTCGTTGACATAGGGCAGGGCGGCCATGGATTGCGAGCTGGTCATGTGGCCGATGATGGCGACCACGCCCGCGTCGATCAGCGCCGTGTCAGCGGCCAGGGCGCCCTCTGCCGTGTTGCCGTCGTCTTCGGCAACGAGCTTGAGCGGGCGGCCATTGACGCCCCCGGCCTTGTTGATGTGCTCCACGGCCAGCAGGGCGCCGTTTCTGCCCCCCACGCCCATGTCCGACACCTTGCCTGTGAGCTGTCCCGAAAACCCCACCAGGATGGGCGAACTGTCGCCACAGCCCGGCAAGGCGAACAGGATGAGGCACAGGGCTGTGAGCAGGGCACCAGGAACAGAGCCTCTGACCATGGCTTCCGGCAACGCTTTCCACACATGACGGCTGAGTGTGATCATGCAACGAATCTAGTTCAATATGGAAAAGAGGGCAATTATAACGAGAAGAAAATATCAAGGTCAGCAGAAGGCTTCGGACGGAGATCCTCCGTGTGAACAAAGCTGGCGTTCTCCCGCCCCCAAGGCAGAAAGCCCTGATCGACGGTGTCGATCAGGGCTTCGTGACGCGAATGGGGGGGATGCAAAAAATATCGTTTGCCCCCAATAGGTTCCCACCAGCAATTCGCTATCCAGTAATCTTCCCCTGAATCTGCCGCTGCACATCCCGCCCCTGGTCATCGACCTTCACGGCCATGAGGAAAAGGGCCTTGCCGTTGCCTTTAGCTTCCCACAACGCGCCGATGTTCTCCTTTTCCTTGGAGTCATCGCCACTGACGAGGTGCTGGCCCTTGTACTCCACCGCCAGCGTGCGTCCGTCCGACAGTTTGGCCACAAAATCCGGGTAGAACCTAGCGTTCGAGAGCGGCAGCCAGAAAGAACCCTGCTGCCGGTCCACATTGCGCACCCACCATTCCACTTGCGGGTTTGCGTCCAGGGCCAAGGCGCATTCGAATTCCTCGCCCTTTGATTTCAGGTCGCGGACCAGCGGGTAAAAGTGATTTTTGAAGCGGTAGACTCCCGTATAGGCTTGGATGCTTTCCGCATAACCGGAAGCGGGGAAGGCCAGGGCATTGCTGAAGCTCGTCTCCACCTTGGCCTGGGGCGCAAAGAGCAGAAGCTGATAGCCGTCCTTCAGCCCTTGTTCACGCAGGCGTGAAAGCTTGTCCTTCAAGGCTGCCGCTAGGGCATACTTCGCACGGCAGAGCGTGGGCAGCGCAACAGCGCTGCGTTCCAGGAGCGAAGCAACGCAACGACGGCAGAACTCCAGCATGTCGGCCTGCCGCACATCCGGGCGGCGGCACTGACGGTCCAGCCAGCGAACAAGCTCCAGGTTGTTCCACTCCGAGGCCGAGGCCAGCAGGGAGAATTGCACCTGGGCATTCTCCAGTTCGTAGCGCATCTGCTCCCCGTCCAGGTCAAAGCGGAAGGTGCGGGCAGTTTCGTCATAGTCGAATTCGCCCGGCTCCATGCGCACGGTGTGCTTGAGCGGGGTCCACTCCGTGGCAAGGAGAATGGTCTCCTGTTCGGGGAGTTCCAGGGAGCCCCATACCTCCACCATGAGCCGGGGCACGTCAAACCGTTTGCCCTGTTGCGACGCCGTGGGGGGCTGCGCGGCGCGCACCCGCGCCCGGTGCAAGGCCACGGTGCTGCGGATGTCGTCTTCCTTCTTCGGGTTGGCGGCAATGAGCGCCGTCTCCAGTTCGGTCGGGACCATGCCCGTGCACGCCACCTGCACCGTGCCATCGGCATTGGGGGTCACGGACACATACTCCCGGACATCCTCATGGAGGGTTTCCAGGTTCGGGGCCTTGGGCAGCGTGATGGTCATTGGCGGCGGCTCGGATGGCGTTGCCCCGGTGGTCTTGAAAAGGGGCATGGCGGAAAGGTCCACCTCTGGCAAGACGAGCTGCACCTGTTGCAGGTTGGCTGCGGCCTCGTCCTCGTGGAAGCCCATGTTCATGAGCCGTGCGTGCATGCCTTGGGCCGCTTCGGCAAAGGAAGAGGAAATGACGTGGGCATAGGCGTTGTTCAGCTCCGGTATGGCCCGCCGCTTGGCATAGGGCATCCGCATGACGCGCCCCAGGAGCTGTTCCACGTCCGTTGCCGACCGGATATTGGCCACGGAACAAAATACATAGGCAAAGGAGCAATCCCAGCCCTCTTTCAGGGCTTCGATGGTGATGACGAAATTGACCGGACACGTCTTGTCGAACAGGTTGATGCCGTCCAGTTCGCGCTGTTCGCCCGTGGCAACGGCGATTTCCGATTCCGCCACGCCCTCATTCTCCATGAGGTGTTTCCTGACCGCGTCAACGGTGTGGGGCTGGTTGATCTTTTCGGCCTGGATAAGGACAATGGGCCGGATGTAGTTCTCCCTATCGCCTGGGGCCAGTTCAGCCAGCTTGCGCCGGGTCTGCACCGCGCCGTTGATCGCCTGTTCCCAATTGTCATGCTCCGTGAGCATGAAGGGCAGCTTGACCATTTCTTCGGCCTTGAGTTCCGAGGCGTACACGCGGAAGAGCACGTTGCTTTCCACGGGTGTGGCGGTCAGCTCAATGACGCAGGCAGGGTTGATGCGCTGCATCATTTCACCCGTGAGGCCGGACACGGCCTTGTGCGCCTCGTCAACGATGACCAGGGGTCTGAGTTGATGCAGTATGTTTACGAAGGAGTAAAGCACCTGGCCGTGTTCGTCCCGGTCCAGGCCGGGCGCGACATTGGGCAGGCCCGCAAAGTGCGGCTCGAAATTCTCATTGTGGCCGTAGACCTTGCGGACCTCCTTGTTGCTCTCGGCAACGCGCAGGGTTTGCATGGTGGCGATGATGACGCAGACCTTGTCGGAAAAATCCTTGGGCCGGATATTGACGATGTCGCCAATGTCGAACACTTCCACGCGATCCTGGCCGTAGATGGAATCCAGGGCTTCGCGGTAGGGGTGCGAGCGTTTTTTCAGGGCCTCGACTGTCTGCTGGCGTATCATGTTGGTGGGCACCAGCCAAAGCACCAGCGGGAAGTCCCGCTCCATGAAGGTGCGGCCCGCTATTTCCACGCAATGGGAGGCCAGGAGCGTCTTGCCGCCGCCCGTGGGCAGGCGCAGGCACACATAGGGCACATCCGTGAGCCCCCAGCGGTGCGCGTAGCTCTGCGGGCGCGTGTCTGTCGGGCTGGTCTTCACGAAGCGTTCAAAGGCTTCCTTGGGGCCGATGACGCGGGCAGAGGCGAGGTATGTCTCCAAAGCCGCAAGGGTGCGCTTCTGGTATTCCTTCAGGGTGAACATGCGTGAGCTCCTTTAGCGGCCCTTGATGTCATAGGGGGTGTGCTTGAACGTGATCCGCTTTTCCTTGAGGCGGCTTTCGCCGAAAAGGCAGCGTTCCCCATAGATGACCTTGGGGCCGTCGTGCGCGGGCAGGCCTTCCAGGATTCTGGCCGTAAGCACGTTGCCGCCGCCCACGCTCTTGTCTTTCAGAATGCCGTTGTAGAGCAGGTAATAGGCCGTGCCCTCGCGGATGCCCAGGAGCGGGGAATCCGGGGCGTTGGTCAACGGGGTCTTGGTCTCGGAGAACCAGACGTGCGCCCCAAGCTGGGCGAAAGTGATGCCCTGGCGGATGCTGCCGTCATCATTGAAAATGGGCTCGCCCAGGCGATAGAAGCGGAATCCGCCGCCGCCCTGCCAGTTCACGGCCTTGGAGATGCCGCCCTGTTCGCCGTCAATGACCTTGCGCAGGCGCGGCGCGCAGTGCGTCACCGCGTGTTCGCCCATTTCAATGCCGATGTAGCGGCGGCCCATTTTATGGGCCACGGCAGCGGTTGTGCCGGAGCCGAGGAAGGAGTCTAGGACGAGGTCGCCTGGGTTGGTGCAACATTCAAATATTGAATGAATCAATCCTTCAGGCTTTGGGAACTGAAATTTTGATGCTTGCCCAAAAAGCTTTACACTTTCGGATGTTCCCTGTTGGGTATAAAACCCATTGATAATCGATGTAGGCTTTCTGCGCCGTTCTTCGCCCGTTTCATCTCTCAAGTATTGCTTGTAGGAAACTGTCACTTTACCGTTCTTTTCTGATATAACAAGTTCATCATTTGCCAATGCGCGTTCTGCACGTTCTCGCGACCATTGCCATTGCTTTTCTGGCCATATTTCGCGGCCATCTGCCAGTATTAATGGATAACGTAGGTTTTGTCGTTCATCCATGCTGGTAGTGGCAAGTGCTTGTAATCTAAATGACCCCCTCGCAACAAACTTGCTATCTTTATATGGGGCTGTGCCAGATAACTAGCCCATATACCTTCTAACCCACTGTTTCAGCTGTTTAAACTGACTTCGCGGATTGCTGTTATTAAAACGCCACTCGCATTCCTTTAAAAACAGAGAAAAATGCTTGGTTGGAATGCCGTTGAATTTCCTCATATGGCGTTTGGCCTGGTTCCAAAAATTCTCGATTCCATTGATGTGGTTGTGGCTATCTGCAAACAGCTTCGAGTGGTTGATTCGGAAGTGTTTGAATGCTGACACATCGAGGACATTGTAGCCATACCAGCAGTCCGAGTAAACCACACTGTCTGGCTGGATTCTTTCCTGAATAATGGGAAGCAAGGTTTTACCTTTTGCATCAGGAATCACCTGTGTATATACCTTCCCACCCCTTTTAAGGATTCCAAAAACAGGAACCTTACCAGCCGCCCCACGTCCTCTTTTGCCCTTTCGCTTGCCACCGAAGTAGCTTTCATCGACCTCAAATTCGCCAAAATCCATCCCTTCACAGGACTCTTCTTCCGCTATGATTTCCCGGAGCCGGTGAAAGTAATAGGCGGCTGTTTTGACGTTCACACCAACCAGATCAGCAGCACAACGAGCTGTCGTGCCGGCAACAAAATGTTCGATTAAACGAAGCTGCTTGTCCTTGCTCAAACGACTTTTTCGCATTGCCATACTGATAACCCAGAGGAGTTATCTGGTACAGCCCCCTTTATATTTGTAATATTTTTTCGCTGCTTCAGGATCTGGAGGTAGCCACAGGTCTGGTAATCTATCAAGAGACTTTGCGTAGCAGAGTATATGTTCGTGTAGACCGACAAACCAACGGGCCTTGGCACCTCCTCCATAGCTCTTTTGCCAAACAAAGTTGGCAAGGAAGTTGCCACGACCGAATACCTCATCCATAATGACCTTAAGATAGTGCACCTCATGATCGTCAATAGATGCCCAAATAGCCCCGTCCTCAGTCAGTAGTTCTCGCAAAATCTCAAGGCGCGGATATAAGACGGACAACCACTTGGTGTGCTCCATGTTGTCGTCATAATGCTCAAAAGCGCTCTTTGTGTTGTAGGGCGGGTCGATGTAGATGCATTTCACTGCGCCCGCATAATAGGGGAGCAGGGCTTTGAGGGCGTCCAGATTGTCGCCCTGAATGAGTATGTTGCCCGTGGCTGGGTCGCCGTGGGAGTGTTCGTCAACAGCTTCCAGCAGCCGATAGGGCGCGAGGCCGGAGAGCTTGAGGTCTGTTTCGCGGGTGAGCCAGTGCAGGGTGGGCATGTGCTTCCTTGGTCCTGAGTGCGGGGATTGGCCGCCCGGCCAGGCCGGGCAACGGCCTGAACTCTACAGAAAGCCGCATGGATTGACTAGAGGGGAATGCAGAGACGAAGGAGGAATCATGGGCGAGAATTGGCAATTGCAGGATTTCCCGCCCCCAAGGCAGAAAGCCCTGATCGACGGTGTCGATCAGGGCTTCGCGGCGCGAATGGGGGGTGGTGGAGGGAACGCCGACCTACCGCAAAACAGTCTCAAAGCCCACGCTCCTCGTAACTACTTGATAATAAACGCCGAAATCATCTCGCACAACCACTTCCCGCCAACCCGACCAGAGAAACGATTTTCTCCCCTGATTTCCCGGCACCGGACGAGGGTGACGGGTTTGCAGTAAAAACGGATACCTGGCGTTGAGCCGCAACAACTTCGAATCTGGTTTTCGGACGCCGGTTCGGTTCCCAAATCAGAAATCGAACAGTTCGCCGAGCAGATTCTTTCGTTTGTGGTGCTTGTGTTTGTAATCGTGATGGCGGTCCCCCTGGGCATAACGCTGCTGGTCGCGCCCAAGATCCTGATAGGGTTCTTTCCGGACCGGTGCAGCCTCCTGCGTCGACCGTTCGATGATCTTGTCCAGCTCGCCACGATCCAGCCATACCCCGCGACATTCAGGGCAATAATCGATTTCAATGGACTGTCTTTCCGTCATTACCAGATTGGTTTCTTTGCACACCGGGCATTTCATTGCACGTCTCCTTTCTGTTAAATAAAACATGAGCATAAACTCGTATCATTTTTTTGCCAAACTCGTCTATTCCAAACCTGCTTGCCATTGATGCCGCATGGCCGGACAACTCGTGTCGCAACGTGTCATTTTCCAGCAGGAGCTGTACTTTTTCTGTCCAGGCGGAGATATTCTGCATCGTTTTAAATCCGGTCATGCCGTCAACAACAAAATCATCGATGCCGCTGGCCCTGATCGACACAACGGGCATTGCGCTTGCCATCGCTTCAAGGATAACCATCCCTTGTGTTTCCGAGGTGGACGCGAAAACAAAGATATCGCCCAGGCTGTAGTAGGCTGGCATGGTTTCGGGAGGAACCGCGCCTGGAAAGAGCACGGTATCCTGTAAACCTAAAGTCTCGGCCATCTTATAAAGACGTTCCCGCTCAGGGCCTTCACCAATAAGAACAAGCTTGAATTTCCGCGAACAATGCTTTGTCAGACGGGAAACCGCTTCGAGCATGAAGTCTATGTTTTTCTCGGCGCTCAATCTGGAAACACTCAACAGCACCAGTTCATCGTTTGCTATGCCAAGCTCAGCGCGCAATCGGGCTCCTTCCAGTTCAGACAGTTTGGCAAACTTGTCGGTTTCGATACCTGTAGGCACGACGAACACGGGAGTCTTCACGCCAATCATGCGAAGATAATGCTCAGAAGCTTCCGTAGGAACGACGATGGCGTTGCATCGGTTGCCGAGCCGCCGCACCAGCGCGTGGGAAAGAAAATTACGAAACAGGGCTTTGGGCAAAGGGACTGCGTAAGAAAAATGTTCCAGCCGTGTATGGTAGGTGTAGACCGCCGGTATCATTAATCGCCTTGCCATCCAGAGTCCTACTGTTCCCATCCAGTAGGGATGATGGATATGAATCACGTCAGGCGCGAATTCGCGCACTTTTCTGATTGCCGCCAAGGAGAAAATGTTTGGCACCACGATCCCCTTGTCGGCCGCTTGCCTAAAAAGACAAGGAAGCCTGAAGACATCACGTTCTACCGGCGGCTCTACGCTTTGTTCGTATTGTGGTGCCAGAATCAGGACGTTATGCCCCAGTTTTTTGAGAACTGTAGAGAGTCGATGGATCGAAATCGGAACGCCGCCAATAAAGGGCAGATAGCTATTGGTGAACATGGCGATCTTGATCTCTCGATCAAGATTCGGTTCGGATGGCTGATTGAAATCAGGATAGTAATCCCGTTCTTTCAACAGGAGTGAATATAGCCAGTAAGCGCTGACAATGAGAAAGCAAACAATAAGCAGGTAATTGAGATAACCGACATAGAACAGCGAATGAATAAAAAACCAGATGCTTTCAACTGTACGAAAGACCGTGTGCTGTCCGATATTCAGCCTGACAGGTTCGATATCCACCTGGCTCCGGCTGACCTGGACCTTCACGTAATGATAAAAACTGCGATCATTGTTGAGAACAAATCCACCTGCGCCACCCGTCACAACATAAGGTGTACCGTTGTATTCCTGGACTGAAAAGAGCGGCAAATTCGACGAGAAGACCGCTTTTATTCTGGAATCCCGAAACATGGGCATGAGAAGACTACGGAATTCCTCATCTGACAGATAATCATCTTCGAAATCGAATGTGCCTTTTTTGTCAACCGGCAGAAGAGGATGCCCGACGAAAAGGAAAACATTCTGATTCGGACCGACTTCAAGCTCTTCCTCCAGCCAGCGGGCCTGCCACTTAAAGGAGGTTTTTCCGGAGCTGTCGAGAAAGATAAATCTGCTGTTCCCCGCTGAAAATGCGAAAACATATGGCCCGTAGTGGTCATAGTATCGGAACCCACCAAAAGTGCCGTGCTCGTTATCGCCAAAAGTCAGGAGATAGGGTTTTTCAAGATGACCCATGGTCCGGTGCAGTGCGCGGTATTTATCTTCGCCCGCACCGCTGACCGCGTTTCCGGCGGAAACGACAAACGCTACATCGCTCTGGTTGAGTTCGGGAATGATCTTTCGCTCAAAAATGCCCACAGAGTTATTGATGTTTCCAACAACGGCGAAACTGAACGTCTCTTCTCCATGCAGAATCGATTCGACGCTCTCAACCTGTTCAGCATGGACGGCACCGTAGTCCTGTTCAAAGAAATTGAGGTAGATCTTATAGAAAATAACCAGGAACAGAATAAGCATGTTCAGATAGAAGAGCGCCCGCCACCATGACAATCTAGCCATTGCCAATCCTCCAACGGGTCAGCTCATGCAAGGTTACGGGGATTCCAATAAGCATGCCGAGGTAGATGGTCAAAAACCGCCAAACCAGTATGATGCCGACCAGTTCGGACGCATGAATGAGCGAGGCGAAAAACAATCCGAAAACACCCTCGGCAAATCCAGCACCTCCAGGCGACGGCGCGAAATACATGATACAGGTCGACACCACCAGTAGGCCGGTGGTTGTAAAGTAATTCGTCTGATAGCCCGCGCCCCAGAACAGTACAGAGGGGAACGAAAACAAAGAAAGGAGGAAGATAAAGGTAAAGAAAACGGAGAGGAATACGTATTTCATGTCCCCCCGAACGTAAATTTTCAAACAGCGCGAGAATCGTACCGCTTCCCTGAGAAATTTAGCTTTGATACGCCGCGTTCTTTCATGGCTGGTGAGGCGCAACCAGACCAGCCCTTTGGCGGCCAGGTCGAAGAGCCGCAGCAGCCAGCGTAGACGAAACAACAACACGAGAAAACAGGCGAGGTAGCCGATGGCGACACTGGCCAAAATCCAGCCGACACTGGTCATCATGCCGCCATCCCGGAAATACGGCATTCCCGCGACAAGGAACGGTATGGGGAGAAAAATCAGAAACATCGCAATAAACGTTCGAATGGTTGTCGCCGCCGTGGCCGTGCCAATCGAAACGCCACGTCGATAAAGAAACCAAACCTGGGCAAAACCTCCGCCAGTCGCCATGGGGGTAATATTGGAAAAAAGAATATTGATGAACGTCAGTTTGCCGAGGTTTCCTGCGGCGAGGTTGTGCCCCGACGCCTTGAGAATGAAGTGCAGGCGCAGTGCATCACTGACAAAATAAATCGTCAGAAGCAGGACGAGTGCGGAAATAACCGGCCAGGACCACAGGTGCTGATTGATAGAAAATGACTGTGCGCCGACCTGCCGATAAATAAAAAAAGGCACGCCACAGCTCAACCCAAGAAACAGTAAGGCGTAAGCAGTCCAGCGAGCCGAAACTGCCTTTTTTGTATCCTGCCGCGAGGTTTCCAGGCCTTTTACGCTCACCGACCTACGCTTCATGCCAGTACCGTTGTAACCAGGTAGGCTGTGTAACCAATGTAACAGGCCAGCAGCACCGCGCCCTCGATGCGATTGATACGTCCCGGCCCACGAAAACCGTAGCCGAAAACGAACAGCGATAGGGTCAGGACGGCCATCACCAGTATGTCGCGGTTGAAGACCTCCGGCCCGACCGCCATGGGATGAATTGCGCCAGCGATACCCACCACCGCCAGGGTGTTGAACAGGTTGGAGCCGAGGATATTACCGAGGGCGATGTCATGCTCCCCCTTGCGGGTGGCGATAATCGACGAGGCGAGCTCCGGCAGCGAGGTGCCGACCGCGACGATGGTCAGGCCGATAATCAGGTCGCTGACCCCGAATCCATGGGCGATCTCCACCGCGCCCCAGACCAGGATGCGGGAGCTCACGATAAGCGACACCAGACCCACCACCAGCCAGAAGACCGCACGGCGGATCGGCATGGCGCGGACGTCGAGTTCCTGCTCCATCTCGCTCCCAAGCGCATCGGCTTTTTTCTGCATACCCTGCCAGATGGTCCAGGCCATCAACCCGCCGAATACACAGAGCAATACCACAGCATCGAACCGGGTGATCTCGCCATCCCAGAGTTGCCATGCCGCCAGGGCAGTCACGCCGGTGAGGATTGGCAGTTCCTTGCGCAGCACCTGCGAATGTACGGCGATGGGACTGATCAAGGCCGTCACCCCCAGGATCAGGGCGATGTTGGTGATGTTCGAGCCGTAGGCGTTCCCCAGCGCGATGCCCGGGTTACCCTGCGAGGCGGCCAGCGCCGACACCACCATCTCCGGCGCGGAGGTGCCGAACCCGACGATCACCATGCCGATCAACAGCGGCGGCATCCCGAAATGGCGGGCGGTGGAGGCCGATCCCTCCACAAAACGGTCGGCGCTCCAGACGAGAAGCGCCAAACCAAAAACAACAGCGAAAAAGGGCAGTGTCATACCGCCCCCCTTTTTATATCAGACTGTCCAGCAAGGCTCTTGATCAGCCCCGCGACGATCTTCCGCAAATGGTTGTACCACTCGTTCATCTTCTGTTTAATGGTTATCAGCAGGTTTTTTTGTGTCTCTTCAATGGATAGGGCCTTGCCTTGAATCTGCAGGCTTATTCGTTCGGCCCGCAAGGCCGGATCGGGATGGCTGGAAAGAAAGGAATGGCCACTACCCAGACCGGCAAGTTTGTTCAAGGCCGAAACCACATCCTCGGGTGGATAACCTTGCGCATTGAGGAAGGAAAGGCCATAGTCATCCGCCACTTTCTCTTCAAGCTGCGAGAATTGCGCCGCCGTCAAACGTTGGACCAAGCCTCCCAATTGCGAGCGGGCAATATCCGCCACCACTCCCTCCTGCGCCGCCAGGCCCTTGCGCAGGGCGCTGGCGGCATAGGCAAGGCGCAATTGGTTGGCGGTGTGCTGTTTCACGATGTGCCCCATTTCGTGGCCGATCACAAATTGAAGTTCGCCATCATCAAGCATATCCATCAGGCCGCTGAAGATCCGGATAGATCCGTCCGCCACCGCAAAGGCATTCACCTCGTCGCGCAAATAGACCTTGTAATTGAAGGTGTAGCCATCCTGCTCATGCAGATCGCCAACCAACGACCGCAACCGTTTGGCATAGTGATTGTCGGCCGGAGCAATCGCCTGCTCGCTGTCCATGAAGGCCGATGACTTCCCAGCCAGTTCCGCTACCTGCTCCCCAGAAAGGGTGATGGCTTTATAGGCATCAATTCCAGCCTCGGTGGCCATCTGCATATCGGTGTTCTCGCAGCCTGTGAGAAGTGTGGCCAACCCGGCCATCAGCAGGAGAGAAAAAAGGCGTTCGTACCAAACCCGCTGGACAAGGCTGCATGCATCACTGGCAAAGGCGAGCATCATGCACCAGCCTCCGCCGCCTCGGCTGTCCCCGGATTTGCCACGACATGGACGCTCCGTTGCGGAAATGGAATGGTCAGCCCCGCCTTCTCGATTTCCTCTTTGACTCGTTTGTTCAAATCCCAGCAGGTTTGCCAATAGTCTCCAATGGTTGTCCATCCCCTGAGCTGGAGGTTCACGGAACTTTCGGCCAAGGAGACAACCATCGTCTCTGGAGCCGGGTCCTGCAAAAAACGCGGCTCTTCCACCGCTATTCTTTTCAACACATCAAGGCCGGTATCTATAGAATCGGAATAGGCGATGCCGATGACGATATCCATGCGGCGCTTGCCATTACGGGTATAGTTCTTGACGCTGTTCCCCCAGATCACGCTGTTCGGCGAGGAGATGTAAAGGCCGTCGAATGTCTCCAGGATGGTGGTGAAAAGATTGATCTCTCTGACGGACCCCATGACAGAACCGATCTCGACAAAATCACCGGATCGGAATGGTCGCAGAAACAACAACATAACTCCAGCCGCGATATTGCTTAAGGTGTCCTTGAGCGCCAGGCCGACAGCAATGCCGGCAGCACCCAGTAAAGCGATGATGCTCGTCGTGTTCACCCCGAAAATATCAAGAATGAACACGCCGCCAATGATATAGACCACATAGGTAGCCGTAGCGCACAGGATAGGCACCAGAGTGGCATCAAGCTTCTCAAAGCGGTCATTTGCCTTATTAATCGAACGCCTTACACCTTTGGCGACAAGGGTACTGGCAAAAAGAATCGCGACGCACAACAGGGCCTTATAGCCAATACCGATAATGCTTTCCGAATGGGAATTCCAAAACTCAACTATCATTTTCATTTACACTCCTCCTCTTTCCTTTCATACAGCACTGTCCGACGGGCGGGAGCCAGTACTGCTATTGAGCTCCAATCCCCAGAAAAAATGGAGCTGAAGATCCCATCTGAAAATTGACGACCATTCGCCGTAATATCGATATGTTGCCAACAACGTCATGCGCATGATTCTCTCATATCTATTTTGTTCTGAATCCCAAGGCATTCACGTCCCATCCCTGATTTAGTTGCCCTTCAATTTCAACAGCTCATCGTCCAGTCCATAGCGAACCACATCGATCCGGGCGCTGCGCTGGGATACAAAATCACCGGTCATCACGGGGAGCTGGAATGGGAAGAATGCCGGGTTGTTCAGGAGCAGCCCCAATGCGCCCTTGGCCTCCGGGGTGGCCAGGAGTGCGGATTCGAACATCAAGATGGCCAGGTTTGGTTCGGCAATGCTCACCGGAGCGGCTTTCTCATAGCAGCCTTTGGCCTCGGAATCCTTCAGGGCTCCCCAGGCGACAAAGGAGCGGATGACGAACCGGGCATAGCGGCTTACGGTTTGCCGGTCGCCGTACTGTTCCTTCAGGCGGTTGATGATCTGCGTCTGGGTCACCTGATCCTGCAAGGCCAGCAGACGGCCGGTCTGCCGGGCCACATTGAACCAGAACGGATAGACCGCCGAAATCATCCCCCAGTGGATCGCCAGGGCCATTGACGGGGTTTCCCTCAGGAACGCCAGCGAGGCATCCCGGAATGGAATCAACTCGGGGTCAGGAGAGACCCAGATCTTCATCAGATTGTTGACGACAAAGGTCCGGGTCTGATCGCTTCGTTCGCCTTCGGAGCCGTTGCCTTTTCGATCCGCGAGGAACTCATGCAGCTCCTGGCGGATGGTTTTGGCGTCGAGTCCCGCCAGCAGCAGATTGGCTGCTTTCTGCATCCACTCAAAACGAATCGCCTGCTTGATGCCGATGGCTTCGTGTCTTTTGCCCATCACCGTGTCCTCCTTTCAAACTTCACAAGGGGCACGATGACTTCTTCGATGGCTACACCGCCGTGACCTACGATGGCATCTCCCGGATTCACGAATGCGTCGCGGCCACCGGCCACCAGGGGGAAATAATCTGCGGGCAACCCGACCGGCTGCCACTCGTGGGCAAACGGGAGCGCCCCAGCCACCTGAGCGCGGAGTTCCGGCGTTGGATAGACACGAACCCGCTCGCCGCGAGTTTCTGCAATCACGCCTTCAGACGGGCGGCCTTTACCTTCGCATTGGATGTTGCCGTGATCGGCCGTCAGCCAGACCTCATAGCCGTATTCCAGCAGTTGGCCGACCAGCGCAGCCAGAAAACCACCCTGGCACCACTGCTTGATCTGGTTGTGCATCCCGGCCGAGCCGAGTTGCATGCCGTGCATGATCTTGTCCACTTTATCCACGACCAGCCCCACCACCTTGGTCTTCCCGGGGTGGATTGCGGAGTCGAGGACGCCCGCAGCATCGCCGTCGCCGAGGCCGCGTTGGTAAGCGACATCCAACCGGGACAGACCATGGCCTTCCCAGAACTGCTTCCAGAGTTTCTCTTCGCTGTTGGTCGAGTTGATGGATGACGGGAAATAGAGCGGTGGCTTGCCCGAGAAGATCGATTGCCGCGATACCGAGGTCAGCGTCGGAATCCAGGCGAAGGTCGCGGATTCGCGCATGACCAGATTGGCATCTTGCTTTTGCAGAAGCTGGCGAATGGTCACCCACTGGTCCAAGGCCAGGCCATCGACCACGATCAGCGCGGCACGGCTGCTACCGGAGTCCTCGATATCCCGAGCCAGGCGGCGCGGCACATGGTGGAGCATGGCAGGATTGGTCGGCGGCAAGTTAATCAGACTGGAGTAGTGGTCCGTCAGCCAACCGGCGAAGGTCGTGTTCAGTGCATCGCCGATTTCCCTGAGCCGGGTCTGATACTCGGTGCTGTTGCCGCAGTGAACCAGCGAAGAGAGTTCGGCCCATTTCAATGCAAAAGCGGTCCAATCAGAGTAACGCGCTTCCGCAGTGGGCAGTTCCTTTTCGACAAGGTCAAACAGGTGGGAAATCCGAAGTGCGTCATTGTCCACGCCGGACGTGGCGATGCCGCTTCGAACCCAGGACCCGGCATCCACTTCAATGCCTTTGGCCTCGACGGGGGTGAGTTTCCCCTCCAGGAACAGGTTGTCGATGTAGACCTTAATGTCCTGATGGTCGAACGGCAGGCGGTCAGGGCCGGGATACTTAAGGCCGTATTCCGGTGAATCTTCCCGCACCTGATTGGCGCTACCCAGCCGGGAAAGAAAGAGCGGCCAGCGTTCCTGCAAAAAGGCGAAGAAGGCCTCATCGTCCGGAACGATCTCGGAAAGCGGCCAGGCTTTGAACCCATCATGGCCTTTGAGAACCTGGATGAGCCGCTCGGCCAGCATCAGTGGAATCTGGAGCTTTCCGTAGTGCAGGCGGAGCAAGGCGCGAAGCAGCTCCACCTCGTTGGCGATCAGTTCCGCCGCAATGCCGAACACATGACGGAGAATGAAATCCTTGGTGGCGTTGTCGCCCATGCGATCCGGCGGCGACTTGCGCTGGGCCTCGAATAGCGCGTCCAACAGGCTCCGGTCGAGCTTCTCGATGACCGGATAGCTCAGATTGGGAAAGAGATCCCCCAAGTTGAATGACAGTTTCCGGCCCGCCTGGAGCAGATCGTATGGCAGGGATTCCAGCTCCGCATTCTGCAAGCGGAGGACCACCACCAGATCGGTGTGCTCACCCCGGTCCCAGATCGAACGGTACTTGGACTCATAGGCGTATCTGAATTCGACCGGGTCACTGAACTCTATCAGGTCGAAGCCGCGCCCGCGAAGTTCCAAGGCCAGCTTTTCCTCGGTCAGCAGGCAATCCGGGTCCGCGACCAAGGTCAGCTTGCTGACGTTCGGTACAAAATCGTTCAGGATGGCGTCTCGCCAACTACTCATTGAGCGCCTCCCTTGATGATCCGCAGCATCAACAACGGCCGGATTTCCGGCACGATCTGCCTCGCCGATTGCAGTTCATGCCTCCACTCGGATTCGTCCGCATCGCAACGAGAGAACCTGAATTGCCGTACCTCTGGCAATCCAACCCGCTCTATGGCCTTGCGGCGCGAGGCAAAGGAAACGATGCCACGTTCCTCCTCGCGAGCCACAGCGGCGAGATGCGCCTGCTGTAATGCATCGAATAGCTCCTGTCCGGCCTGTTCGGCAGCAATCTGCAAACGCTCATGGGCGGTGATAGAGTCATCCTGCCCGAGGGTGGCTTGCACCTCGGCTTCCGCTGTCTGCAGCGCATCCCAGATATGCCGGGCCGTGGGCAGAAACAGTTTGCCTTCCTCGCTCAAAAACACGCTGACATAGCCACGCCGCACCATGGGGATGCGCAGGAGTTGTGTCTTCTGGTGCATTCCGGCCTGAAGGCGGATCTCAAAGAGCCCCCAGAGTCCGGAGATGCTGGCTGGCAGCCCGCTTACGGTTACGCACGGCAATGGCTGACCTGCCGCGACCTGGGGCAGGTTCAGGGCAAGACCACGGACACGGCTGTTTTCGAGATTGAGCAGGGTTGCGTCGGTTAGACGATCCGCTTCCCGAGCGCTGAATACGGCTTTGCGGTGTTCCTGGCCATCCGGCCAATTCAGATCCCACCATGAGCGCTTGCGACTGGCTGCGCCGCCGTGTGAATTGAGGTAGCCCACCGTCATCCGTTCCACCCAGTGGGGCAGCGGATGCGAGCGCAGACGCTCAGCGGTTTGCACATCCGGCTCTTCGGATATGCCGTAGATGGCGGAGGACTCGCGCACCTGCTGAATCTCATCCCGAATCCTGGCCACCGTGTGATCGACGGAGGTTTCGATGCCGTCAGGATTAAGGATGGCCGAGGCGAACACATCCTCGAACAACTCACCGGCCTGGGCCGAGTCGAGCACGTCGCCGGTCTTGTCGATGCCGAACTCGTCGAAGATCACCGAGAGCTTCTGCTCCAGAACTTCGCGGACCCGGAACTCGACTGAATCCTCAAATACGAAATTGATCGCCTGTACGGTTTTGGGCTGGCCGATACGGTCCACGCGGCCGATACGCTGCTCCAGCCGCATGGGATTCCAGGGGATGTCGTAGTTGATGATGACATGGGCGAACTGCAGGTTCAGACCCTCACCGCCCGCATCGGTGGAGACCAATACGCGGTGCGATTTGCGGAAGGCATCCTGGGCTGCCCCACGTTCCTCCATGGCCATGGAGCCGTTCAGGGTGACCACCGAGATTCCCCGGGCTTCCAGAAACTCCTTCAGCATCTGCTGGGTCGGCACGAACTCGGTGAAGATCAGCACCTTCATATCCGGTTCGTTTTCCTCGGCTTGCAGCTTGTAGATCCACTCGATCAGAGCCTCGGCCTTGGCATCCGGTCCAGCCTGTTCACAACGGACCGCCGCGTCGAGCAGGGTCTCAACATGGCTTCCTTCGCTCTGCAGAGCCGACACGTGGGATTTCAGCAGCTCATCGAGCAGCTCCTGGCCGTCCATGTCATATAGCTCGGCTATTTCATCGTCTGGGCTTTCCAATCCGTCCGCGCCGTTTTCCAGTTCCGCCAGGCGCAGGCTGGCTTGTTGCTCACCATCCTTGAGTGCCGCAAGCCGACGCTCCAGCGTGGTGCGAATCGCCCGGGTGCTGGAGACCACCAGGCGCTGCATTAGGATCATCAGAAAACCAATGTGGCGCTTCTTCTCGCGCAGGGCCTGGTTGTAGCCCTCGCGCACATAGTCGGTCACCGCCTCGTAGAGAAGCTGCTGCAGTTGGTGACGGCTCTCCCAGGCCACCGGGGCCATCTGCGTCCGCCGGGGTTTGAAGAGCGGCTTGCCGTCGGCATCGATGGCCTTGCGCTTCTCGGTACGGATGACATACGGAGCCACCCGGTCGCGGGAGACGCTGTCCATATCCGGAAAGGCATCGTCATCCAGCAGGTTCATCAGCCGATGGAAGGCATCGGTCTTCCCCTGGTGGGGTGTAGCCGAAAGGAGCAGCACATAGGGCGCGGCTTCCGCCAGCCCCTTGCCGAGCTTGTAGCGGGCGACCTGGTCGGTACTGCCGCCCAGCCGATGCGCTTCGTCCACGATCACCAGATCCCAACCGGCGGTAATCAGATCCTCGAACCGGCTGCGGTTGTATTCGGCGACGCGCTCGGCGGTCCAGCCGCGCCGCTTGTCCATGGGTTTGACCGAATCCAGGGAGACGATGACCTGATCAAACATCGACCAGGCTGAGCTCCGGTGATCCGCCCCTGGAGCCAGGCGTTGCAATGTGCCGATGTCGTCGCCCAGCACGAGCTGGAACTGCTCGTTGAAGTGGGTCTGCATTTCCGCCACCCACTGGGTAGCGATTCCCTTCGGCGAGACGACCAATGTCCGACGCACCAGTCCGCGCAGTTTGAGCTCGCGCATGACCAGCCCGGCCTCGATAGTCTTGCCGAGACCCACCTCGTCGGCCAGCAGGTAGCGCACGCGGTCACCGGAGATGGCCCGAGACAAGGCGTGGATCTGGTGCGGCAGCGGAATGACGTTGGACTCCATGGGAGCCAGCAGCACATGGCCCTCGGTGGCGCTGGTGGAACCTTCGAGCACCTCGGCTACCTTGGCTGCGGCGGCCACATAGGCAATGCGTCCAGCCTCGATCTCCGGCTGCAAGTCGGCACTCAGCGGCCGCAATGCGGAGCGGGGCACGCGCACCACCGCGTCCTGGTTCGGCAACCAGACACGGCAAACCGTTTGCCCCCACAAGGTCTGTTCTTCGATGACCTTGCAGGCGCTGTTATGAACGGTGCTGTATTGCCATATGGAGCTATTCATTCTCAACAAGCTCCTCAGGTTCGATTTCAGGCAGGATTAACGAAGAAAGTACTGGAAGGTGGACCCCATGCTGAGTACGGATCAAGTCAATTTGACCGACAAAGGTTCGGAATGCCGACCCTTTGTCATCAAACCAGACAACATTTTGGTCGCCGTCAATAATCCCCTTTATGGCCACTTCAAATTCGGAGGGGAGCATGGAAGGATTGGAAGAAATTAGACTATTTGCCGCATCAAATAACTGAACTAGGTCATCAGGGAAATCTTCCGAGCACTCTTCGAAAAACCGCTCCGATTTTTTGAGTAGATGAACCTTTAAGATGTCCGACCAATCAGAGCACATCAAGAAGAGGTCGCTTACATTTTCCTCCCGCCAATCGCTCTCGATGAGTTCATCAACGAATCGCGTGATCTCCTCGGATTCTTGCATGAAGAGATCACCAGATACCAACCATGCAACACCCTTGAAAATCTGTTGCCGATGTTGATCATCCTTCATTGCCTCTGTGATAAGAGACAATATTTCTGACCTCCTACGGAAGATTAAAACCGGATGCTGAGAGAGGTGTTCAGCTATAAGCGAAAAGCGTTCTTTAAAAAGATCTTGGTCTTCAACCTCAAAATCGCATAAGGCGCAAAGGTTTCCATAGGAATCAAATTCGAATGAATCGATTCTCCCCGTTTTGAGCGCGTCTCTTAGATGTGCTTTCGCCTGACTTCTGGAATGGCCATCCCAAAGATTATCCCTTTCATCAATTCCAACGAAAACTGAAAACAGAGTCCTGTCAATTGATTCTATTGGCTGGAATTTTTGGGATATTTTCAGCGCAAGTTCATCTGATGAGCAGTTGATTAATTCTTTGAAAAAGCGAAACGCATTCTGTTTCCACTGAAGGCTTACGCCACTTCGCACATGGTCGGCAGAACAAGCTGCGAACTGTGGCCGAATTCGTTCCGGCACCTTTCCAAAGTAATAACGGCATGCTTCCTGGACGCGATTTTTGTCGGTAAACAGATGCCTATCATCGAGTTTTGATTGAACGAACTGCCTAACAAATGACATGCCCCTATATCCGTCTCGGCACAAGACGGTTTGAGAACAGATATGAAAGATGTTGCGCACCGCTTCCGCAGAGGGAATTACTCCTGTTGGATGCGCACATTTAGACCGAGTGTCTCGAGCAAAACGTAGGCACTTTTCTTCGTAATCATCAAACAGCTCGCATTTCTTTGCCTGTACAATAAGGTTTTCCTCATAGCACGCTTGCCCCACAACACTTCGAAGGTCATTTCGGGCTTGTTGAGCTACGCCGTCTCCTTCATTTGCCAGATCATCGATTCTACGATAAAGGCAGTCCGCCGTTACGCACCAAGCCAAAATCACCGCAGCCCGGTGAGACCCAATCTGATAACACCGAATTGCCTCATTGAACATGGCGCGATCATCTTGGCTAACAATCTGGTCGCACACATGATCCAGATCCAGGAATTTGCGATCCTCCGTAATCATGAAATCTCGCCGCCACTTCGAGTGATTGCCTGGTCATACCACATGAGCAGCTTCGGATCTTCTTCAAGAACATTCGACGGAATCTTTTCCGCCACCTCAATGATGGCTTTGTATGCTTCAGGCGTTCGTAGCTGCCATAAGCTCTTAAAACCTGCCCGGACAGCCTCCAACCGGAAGACCTTAAGCTTTTTCTTGACTTGTTTGTACTCTTCAAATTCTTTTAGCAGGGCCTTCTCACGAAGCTTCTCCAAGTCGCCTGCCTTATTAGGGTCAGGCACATACCAGCGATCCCGCGCCTTCATTACTAAAGCCGGATCATCTTTTGGGCGATTCCTTAACTCGGGCCAGTTGGTTGATAAGTAACTGTGAATCTGACTTGGAACCTCGCCGCGACCATCGAATCGCAAAAAGTTTTGTTCCAACAAAGTTGAAAGCTCGAGGGCTTTCTCGTTTTTGCTCCAACCTCCGATTTCTTTGAGAAATTGAGGATGAAGATCTTGGAAGGTCTGCGGCTTTTCACGCAACAGGCTTCTCAGCCACTCGATTGCCGAGGATTCATCAAAGACAAAAAGGGAGCGCTGGACCAAACGTTCAACAGTAAGACGTTTCTTGTCATACTCGGCAGCTTGCTCAGGCAGGAAAAACATGCCATCTCGTTCTGCGAATCTCTGTCTCAGTCCAAGCTGGAATTCCTGGCTGGAGATAGGAACTGGGTAGCCTTTGCGAACGTAATAGGCCACCATCTGATCAAACAGGATACGGGGGTCGCGCTCAGGAATAATGATCAGCTCTCCTGCTTGCTTCTTAATGACTGGAAGATATTTTAGATGCGTTCTAACAAAATCCCAAACTCCGTCTTCTGTGTTAGCCTCAGAAGAAAATCTCTCCTCGAAGCCACCATTAGGTTTGTATGCCGAGATGACCAAATCTTGTTTTACTGCAGTTGGTGTAGTTACCGCTTTGAAACTTCCCTTTTTCTTGTCCAAGGCAGACACATTGGCGACAAGAAAACCCGCCTCGAGCAGGGCTGTTTGTATGCTATTCCAAACACTAGCTTTCGTGTTAGAGAATTCTATGGTCATCCATCTTCCTGGCTTTAAGGCACGATATGCCTCAGAAAAACATTTCTGCATCAGAAGTCGATAATCATCTAGGCCCTTTCCTTGAGCATCATTTTCGATCGCTTCTTCTTTATTATTTGTTAATATGCGCAACCAAGTTTCCCAGAGAAATGCCAACTCTGAATAATAAAGATTTGCACCAAACGGGGGGTCAATAAATATGTAACTTAGGCTGTTATCAGGGATTGATGGTAGCCACGAGCTTGATTGTGTAGACCCGACAAAACTCCCATAAGTCGCGGGATGAGAAATTCCTCGTCTTTGTTTTAGAGCGTCTTTAATTTGTTTTATAATATTCAGCTCTTTTACGAGTGATGGAACGTAAAGCGTTCCGGACAGTGGCCCACCTCCTGCCCCCCAGACACCGCTCTGGTATGTAAATCTATAAAGCTTGGTTATTTGAAAGGAAACCTTCGTAATCAAGAGGTTAAACTTTGCAGACGGAGACAAAGACTTCAACTTTGCCAGCGCGTAAAGATTCCTCTTAGAGTAAAAATGATGAATGTGTGTTAAACCAGCAGGATCGTTTCGTCTTGTTTCTTTTCCAAAAATCATTCTTTCTGATGGAAACCAATATGGGACCTTGAGGTCCTCTAGTTTTTTAAGTGTATCTATATCATACTGATCCGGGACTTTTTCATGACGTGAAGATCCAACCGAATAATTGATCAACACAGGTACCTGCTTTGCCTGCTTCTGTGTCTGATTTATAATGGGATCGAAAAATGTTATCCAAGCCCTATCAAGGCTTCTTTTGGTAAGACTTGAACTGCAATGAGGACAGGAAAACTCGTCCCTTACCTTTCCAGCTTCTTTATCTACAGCAGCATTCCAAAAAACAACCTCTCCTGAGCACTCTTGGCACACAAAAACGTCTGACCAAACTGTATAGTTAATAGTTCCAAGACGCCCATCTGAATGTTTGGTTGTGTACATCCATGAGCATTCATTTTCAATTTCTTTGAGGATGCGATTCGCCGTCTTTTCAAACGAACTTATATTTATGGGCGTATTATAATTATATGTAACAAAAGTTCCGGCCGGGGATAAATCATTTAAAACAACTCTCCTAATGCCAATCTGAGAAAATGGAACCCACGTTTTTATTCCAGTTTCATCAATCTCCTCGCGTAGAATTGAACCATCTTGCTTAACTTGGTACCCAAGGGAAATAACGGCATCACGGTCACCACACATTTGAGCGGCGACTCCTGTCATACCGGTTCCGCAAAAGCCATCAAATACGATATCTCCAGGTTTTGTATAATGGAGGATGTAACGCATTATTGCTTTGTGTGGAACCTTTGTTGGATATGGATGGTATTTGTATATTGGATCGTATTTTCCTTCGCTAACATCCGCTGCAAATGGTTCACGATGATAACTGTAGTTATCTGGTTTTTTAGGCTTTAAAGCCTCCCACTCAGCAATAAAATGCCCAATCCAAGGGTTCGGGCAGGCGGTGTAATAAGGCGGGTCGCTCAGATTCAGGATATCCTCGTCGCTGCCGTTGGGAAATCCTTCGATCTTGCGGAATTCCGGGTCTTGGAGTTTTTTGCGCAACTCCTCTATAAAGTGGGCGCGGCGAGCCTCATCATTTTCGAACTCACGTCCAAGACACTTTACGGGTCCGCTTTTCTTTTCCTCGCTATCGAGGTCAAACAGCATGTTGTCGCTCATATTTAAATCCTTTGGTTATCGTCATTCTGAGTCTGGCCCTGAGTTCTCATAAGCTCGGACAAACGTAATCCGGCTTCGGTCAGGACATAAGCCTGCTTGGGATGATTTGGCAATTCAGGATGAGTCTGCTGAATCAAACCTCCAGCCAACAGTGGCTCCAGCACCGTGCTTCTAAAAAATGTCCGATGACTCAAGCCCAATTCGCCCATCAGATCGCCAGCGGATCGAGGTATCTCGCACAACCGAATGACCGCCCGATGGTGTTCTGAAAGCTCCAATCTCGGCGGGGTCGTATCAGGAATAGAAACTTGAGGTTGGTCAGTCGACGGAGTGACTAACCTCCCGCCTACTTGGTCACTAGGTTGGTCACTCGGAAATCTGGATAGAAGATGCTCAGCCAGTCCATAAAAGCTCTCAGGTTCAATTTCCTTTATAAGCGCTTGATTTAACAAATATTGTAGCTTTACCAGCGACTGCGCCGTGGATTGTGCCAGAACCGCCTTGGCATCCGCCACACTGATCTCTTTCTCCCGGCAGATGTACGCGAATAGCCTGGCTGCATCAGGGTCCAGATGGACGCCAAGTTGAGCTTGGAACATAATCTGCTCTTCGGAGAGGAGAAGTTCTTTGGGCAATACAAGTTCGAACGTCTTAGTGGCTTTGTCATTGTGAATGACTGGGGGCACGTTCCCCAACTGCTGCCAGTTGGTGAACACATCCCGCAGGCCCCAACCCGCATTCTCGCTCAAGCCAATCCGCCGGAAGGCCGTAACAATTCGCGGATTACGAACCTCTTTTTCCCCTGGCTCTAAAAGGTCGGCAAAGGAGGCAAAGGCATCACCAGGGTTCCAGAAGATGGTTCGGTCTGTGAAGTGTCGTATTTCAGGTTTTCGACTGTGATCCGCGTAGTCCTGATGGATGAGCACATTGATGACAGATTCTCGGAAGGCGATATAGTCTGGTGGCATATCCGTGCGCTGCATTGTGGTCGGATCAACATGAAACGGGGTCGTCGCCACCTTTTGGTACCAATCAAGCAGAGACTGCCAGGAGCGGATAAGATTGAAGTCGAGCACAATCCTATCGGCCCACCTTGATCCGGGTGTGTATTCTCCAAAAACAGTTCCGAACCGCTGACAGTCGGCAACCGGCCGGGGCATGATATCTCGGAACGATCCATCGCGGCCGAACAAAAGAATGGAGGCACGCGATGCTTTCCAGCCCTGCTGAGTTTCTCTGATCAAGCCAAGCTCAAAAAGAAATTCGATGTCATTCTTATCGGCGTAAGATCGATTTCCGGGCTTTCGCTCATAAACGTTGCGATACCAAGATATCGTGGAAGGGTCGAAACAGGACTGCAGGTCAAATTCAATGATCTGTCCATCGTATCGATCCGCAGAAGCATCGTTAATCAGCCGCTGAATTTCCTCTTGGCTACAGCGAACATCGGCACCGCCCTTGCGGATGAAAGCCTTTCGAATGTCTTTATTGAGGAAAACAGGTTTTTCGGCTCGTGTGGCCTCTGGCACATAAAAAACGAGAAGGTCATTCCCGTCTATGTTGTGGAGATGTTCCTCAACATTGATTATCAGGCTGATTTTCTCTTTCTGCCGTAAGGTTGACACAAATTCGTTCTGCACCTTGTCGACATCGAGGACACCGACCACTTCAAACCGGGCGCCATCTTTCTTGACGCCGAATACCAAGTGACCGCCAGCGGTGTTGGCAAATGCCGACACGGTTTCATAAGCGTTTTTGGGGACGGCCTGGCGAGCTTCCTTGAACTCGACATCCGTCCACTCATGCGCACTCAGCAACTGTATGAGCTCATCTTGGGTCATCTTGTCCTCATTCCATGACGATCCGCACCTTGGCCGGGTCCTTGCCCTTGGTGAGCTGATCGATGTACTCCTCAAAGCGTTTCTTCATCTCCGCCGGGGTGGCCGGGCCGTCGGTAACCTGCAGAGCCTGTTGCAGCTCCTGCGCCTTGACGGTGACCTTGACCAGGCCGGAGAGCACTTCCTTCAATGCATGGACAAAGTTGCTGTCCAGCGGCACCGGCAGTTCCTTCGATTTGATGAAGGCCTCCAAGGGCTCGCGGTCGTCGATCTTCAGCAGGTCCATGTTGGCCTGGGTGATCGGGTCCTCCAGGTTGCTGAGGATGGTCGAGGTCCAGGCCGTCACCATGGCGTCGAGCTGGGCGTCCATCTGGTCGATCATCTGCGAGCCTGCCGCCGTGCCGGTTTCCACCGAAGGCCGGAACCCGCAATGCGGGCAAATGGGCGAGGCGTCGAGGTTTTGCTCGGTCAGGGCGAAGCAGCTTTTCAGTCCGGCCAGGCGGTTCTGGTAATCGGTGAGCTGCTGCCGGGGCATCAGGTCGATACCGGCCAGCTTGAGCAGGGTTTGCAGCCGCTGGTCGTTGAGCAGTCCCGCCTTGCGCTTGTCGTCGTTCACGCCCAGCCGGGCCTTGGTGTGCAGGCCGATGTAGGCGACGGTGTAATCCTTCTTCAGCTTTTGCAGCTTGGCCCCGATGCTTTGGGACTGGCTGGCCAGCTCTGTCAGGTCGGCCTGCTTGAGGGCATCCAGCACGTCCTGCCGGGTGGTCTTCATGCGATCCACCCAGTCATGGTCGGCGGGCAGCACCGCCTCGGCGGTGGAGAGCCAGGACGCCGTCGGGCTGTGGTCCATGATGAACTCGCGCAGGGCGTCCAGCTCATCCAGCGCCTTCACGGCCTTTTCGTGGGCCAGCACTTCGGGAGCGCTATAGCGGAAGTTTTTCAGCTTGCCCGGCGAGGAGTAGGCCTGGAGCGATTCAAAGAAGCCCTTGGCCTCGTCCAGTCCGCTGGCCTGGCTGGCCAGGTCGGTGCCCGCGAGCAGATCCAGGCCCCAGAAGGAGAGCCCTTCGCGCAGGGTCTGCTGGGTCATGACGATGCGCTTGACGATCTTACCCACCGCCTGTTGCAGGTTCTGCACCGGTTCGTCCTTGCCCTGGGTGACGAGCTGGGCCATGCCCGGCGTCATGCCGAGCAGTTCGAACAACGCTTTGAGCGCGGGCAGGTTCCATTCCTTTGGCTGCTCCAGGTGCTTGAAGCGGACCAGTTCGTCCATGCCGGTCGCGGCCAGTTGCTGCAGGCCGGTGGCGTCGAATTTCTTGCCCGGGATGGCGAGCACGATGTCACCGGAGTAGACCAGCGAAGCCAGGATGACCGCCACCCATTCCGGCTCAAGCCGACCACCGCCGGGGTTCATGTATTCCAGCCCGTGGTCATCCTGGATGATCTCGCTGCGGTTGACCACCTGGCCGTGCCCCTTGGCCTTGACGGCATCGAGGATGAACTTGGTGTACTTCGACTTGTAGGGGTCGATCTTCTCGCCGTCGAGCAGTTCCAGGGCGTCCAGCACGGCGGTGGCCTGCTTGGTGCGGTTCTGCCCGGCGATGGCCCGCAGGGTGTCCTGCGCGGCCTGGGCGCGGTTGTTGCCGGTGATCAGGACCGAGAAGAACGGATAGTCCGGGGCCTGGTTCTCGAAGTTCGGTGCCAGGCAGACACCGGCAATAGTGTTCACCAAGTCACGGAAGTTGATGGTCTCGTGGGGCGACAGGCCGGACAGGTCGCGGATGGATTTGCCCTTGGCCCATTCGGTCATGGATTTGGCGCGGCCCTGATAGGTGACCTCGAAGGCATCGCTCATGTGCTTTTGCAGCCACTGGACCAGCTTCTTCAGGAAACCGTTGGCCTTCGATTCATAGGTGGCCTTGGCGTGTCCCGATGAGGTGGCTGCAAGATCCAGTGCCGCCGCGTAGCTCTTCAGCGCAGTCTGGAACTCCTCGTCAGTGACTTTCAGGCGGAAGAAGACCTCATCGTTGACCTTGTCGTCCTTGAAGCGCGGCGGATCGTTGGGCTGAATGAAGTAGAGGTAAAAGTCCCGCTGCGGCACGGCGGTGGAGCGCTCGTTCGGTGCCCCGAAAAAGAGGTAGCCGGAGCGGGCTGCCTTGTGCTCCTGCCAGACCAGTTCGTGCTGCCAGATCTTGTAGCCGGTGACATAGGTGGCGTCTTGGCACTCCATGACCCGCTTGAGCGCCTCGTAATAGAAGCGGTCGAGCTGAGCCTGGCCCAGGCTTTCGGCCCGCTTGTCGATCAGGGCGTCGAAGTCGTCGGTCTTTTTGAGATCGAGATAGAACTGGCGGTTGTCGGCATTGAAGGAGATGAACTGGCCGCTGACCGTTTTGTGGATCTCACGCAGGACCGTTTCCACATGGGTCTGCAGATCCTTGTCGGGCTCGTCGCTGCCCAGCTCGGCGATCAGCGGATCGAACAGGCAGAGGCGATCGCGCAGCTCCTCGGCGGACGCGCCCATTGGGGCATAGATGTCGCCGGTGGTGAGGCGGTGGACGGACAGCGCATGGATCAGGCGCAGCGCCATCGGCTTGTATTGTTTCCGGGTGATGGCGTTCTCGATGCGGGATTCCAGCACCTGGCTACAATCGATGACCGCCCGAATCTCGGGAATGGCACGGAAAGAAGCGTTCTGTTTGAGCGTGTTCCAGTAGCTGTCGAAGGCGATCAGGCCTGGCTCGTCCTGCGGCACGTCCTTGCCGAGAATGCCTTTCATGCCCATGGACAGGGTCTTGAGCACCTCGCGCTTTTCCACCACGGTGACCCGTTCGAAGGTGTCGATGTAATCGGGATGCACCGGAAAGAGCCGGACGAACTCGTCCATGCGCTCGTTGAGCCCGCCGTAGTATTTGGCGAAAGGCATCAGGTAGTCGCGGATCTTGGCCTGTTGCTCGGTGGTCTTTTTGAGCAGACGCTCGGCCACAACGAATTTGACGTCGCTGCGGGCAATGAGGATCTGCTCGAAGCGGTCCTTCACCCGGCGGATGCTGTCGGCAACAAAAGCGAAGCGCGGGCTGTCGAAAATGGCTTCCTGGACACCGGCCATGAAGCGGAAGCGCAGGTCCTTGCAGACTTCGCCGACCTCGCGGAGGAAGTTGAGGTCGAGGATCAGCTCCTGGTCCTTGCGGGTGCGCAGGTAGTCGAGCAGCTCGTCGACCACCAGCAGCAGGCCGTGTTCGGGGAAGACCTCGCCGAACTTGGCCATCATGTCTTCAAAGGCCCGCTTGTGGCTGGTAATGGTCCCGGCTTCGGGGAACACATACTCCACGCCGAGTTTTTCGAGGTGCTCTTCCAGTTCGGCCACCAGGATGTCGCGCAGGGACATGGTGGTGGCACCGATCTCGGTACGGATGACCTTGAACCGACCGGCGATCTGAGAGGCTGCGTCGCGGACACCATCGTTCTTCAGCCCTTCCAGCAGGGAGGCATCTGCGGCAAGGCTGGAGACCACCGACATCAAGTGCGACTTACCGGTGCCGTAGTTACCGACGACCAGCAGGCCCTTGTTGTCGACCGGCTGGTCGAACTGCATCTGAGGAATGACAAGCTGGGTGAGCCGTTCGGCCATTTCCTCGGAAATGACATAGGTGTTCACGAGGGTGTGTGCGGCGCTCGATTTGTCCGCGTCACGCAACTGAACGACCGACTCAATCGGGTCGAATTGGATAAGGTCTCCGTATTTCATGCTTGTCCTGCCTCTCTATTGTTTTTTGCCGAATCGACAGTGGCCGTGCCATCCATGCCCACAATCAGCGCATCGACCGAGTCATAGCTGCGGTACTCGGGATGGCCGGTTTCGGCGTACAAAAGCCTCCCGGAATTCATGATTCCGTTCCACGAAGCCACCACGGCCCGGTTTCTTGAAATGCCCTGCAGCAGGCGCAAGGGGTCCTGCTGGAGATCCTTGTCGAAAAGGATCTCGAGATTATCCAGCACCACGGGTGCTTGAGCCTGGTCCGCGATCTGATCGAGGATGCCCGGCAACCGAAGCGACCGCTGCTTTGCCGTCAGTTCAAGCAGTTCGCCTGAAAGCGCCAGATTGACGTTGACGACAGATGAGCCGAATTCCTCGGCAATATCCCGAAGAACGCCGGTCTTGCCGGAACCGGTCTCACCCACCAGCAACACCAGACGGTGATACAAGCCTTCGGCTGCCTGGAGGGATCGTTTTATCTTGTCGTGAATCGGCTCGGCCATGGTCGCTCCTTATTGCTCGGTGTCCGGCTTATCGGATTTGTCAGCCGCACCGCCGGAGCGGACCCATTCGTCCACTTCGTCTTGTTTGAACATCCAGCGACGGCCGACGCGATGACCGGGCATAGCCCGTTGTTCGATCCACTTGTAGACCGTCTCGTTGCTTACATTCAGGTATTTGCAAATGTCATCGACCGTCAGCCATCTCTCATCCATAGCCTTCGTCCTTCGTTCATCATGTTTTCGGTAAAAGCCCGAAGGTCTCCGGGAAACCCGAAATCCGGACACAGTGCCGCAAATTAAGCTCCATAAACTACATTGATGGATTGCCAAAATCAAGCGTTTTGTGCCGAATAGAGACGACTTTTCCAAAAAACGGCCTGATTGTCGTTGGTGATACGTTCGCCGTTCTGAGGCGCATGCATGGTGTAAGTCCATACAGCACAGGCGATTGAGCCCCTGGCTGCAGGCACCATCACCCGCTGGTACATGCTCTGGCCGCCGGGCCGGAAGCCTTCCAGCAGGTCGATAGGCGGCAGGTTGCGTTGCGGGTCGGTGAAGGTCACCAGTTCCCCATGGATCAGATCCCAATCGCCGGTCGGTCGGCCGAAGCGTGGTGTGCCGATATCCTCCTGCCTGCGGGCGTCGGCCAGTGGATCGGCGGTGCCCTGAGACAGGATCAGCCCTTCCGGCACCTCGAGGGCCGGGAACCCGGCGTGGAGATGGTAGAGCCTGCCCCAGACCACGGCTGGTTCGATGCTGCGGGCCTGGGCGCAGAAGCGTTGATGGTTCCAGTAGCCCCGTTTCAGGGTGCCGTAGACGAAGAGTCGGAGGATGGTCTCGGGACTGTCTTCCGGGTTTGTGTTCAGCTTCGCGGTGTCTCCAATGTTCATGCATTCACTCCTTCGGGCAGTATCCCTTTGCGCTCCTGGGGTATGAAGCGGAATTCGCTGTTTTCGATGGCCCGCACATCCTCGTGGCGGATGGTGAGCATGGTCATGGGCGGCACCTCCAGCTCGCGCCAGCCCTTCTCTTTGTCCACGGCAAAGTCGATAAAGGCGTCGTCCGAGGCGTAGAGCACCACCCGGTGCTGACGGTGGATGCGCAGGCAGAGCGGCTTGTTGCCCTTAAGCACGGTGATGGTGCCGGGGTCGAGCCGCGAGACCAGCACGGCGCTCATCTGGCCGCGACAGAGGGCAAGCGCCTTCTTCAAGCCTTCCCGGTCGATGGGGCCTTCTGGCGCGAAGCGGTCGGCCAGACGGAAGATCAGCTCGCTATCCACCTCGGCGTAGCGCGGCAGCCCCAGACGGCGGAACAGATAATCGGCGTTGTAGATGGTGCCGTTGTGAGTGCCGATGACGATCCCGGCCCGGATGGGATGGTTGTTGCGGTTGTTGAACTCGTTGCCCCGGGTGCGCCAGCGGGTATGCCCCATGAGGATGGTGGTCTCGTTGTCGACCTGCCCGAGCAGCTCCTGGAACGGCTTCTCGTAGACCAGTTCGTGCGCCCGCATCGGCCGCTTGAAGATGCGGTGGCTGCCGTCGGTCTTGAGCCAGGCCAGACCGGAGGCGTGCGGGCCGCGCTCCTCGCTGTGCAGCAGCATGCGGATGAAGACCTCGCACAGGTAATCCCGCTCGTTCGGCCGTCTGCGCTTGCGACCGAAGATGATGCCTACTTGTCCGCACATGGAGCCGTGTCCTCCTTGCCGCCGAAGTTCTTGCCGAGCGGTCTC
Source organism: Pseudodesulfovibrio aespoeensis Aspo-2 (assembly GCF_000176915.2). NCBI lineage: Bacteria > Pseudomonadati > Thermodesulfobacteriota > Desulfovibrionia > Desulfovibrionales > Desulfovibrionaceae > Pseudodesulfovibrio > Pseudodesulfovibrio aespoeensis. Next base: position 1,820,370 of record NC_014844.1, on the reverse strand, counting down.
GTCCCCTCAAGGACGAAGGCCGCGTATTCCCGCCGGTGGTCCGCCAGCCACTCGGCCACCTCCGGGTAGCCCATCTCGGCGGTCAGCCGGGTCACCTCCGGGTGGTCGAGCATGTTGGTGCGCCCGGATAGCCGCACCGTCTCCAAGGCTTCGAGGAATCGTTCCGGCCAGGGATCGCTGGCCTTGTCGTCGGGCAGAAACTCGATCAGGCCGTGCCGCGCCAGACGAGTGAGAAACTCGGCGGCCGCAGAGGCGGCGTCCTCCGGCAAAGGCTGGGTCGGCCCGCCTTCGATGCCGGAGAGCACCTCGGTCATGTAGTCCCGGGGCGCTCGGCTGGCGGTAAACGGCGTCTGGCCGCGCATCAGCTCGACAACTTCGAGGCAGTCGGCGGCCTGCAGCATTTCCCCGCTGCCGGGGATCGGTTCGCCGTCCAGCGTGGTGGAGCGGATCAGAATCTTCATGGGGCACCTCCTTAAACAGTGAGGCCGGGAACTTGCCCGGCCTCGTTGGTGAGAGTGGTGGTTGTTTCGTCCGGAAGGACCTCCTCCGGTTTGGGGCGTCCGTTCTTGAAGGCTGCATCGCCGGGCATGTTGGCCATCAGATGTTTGCGGGCGGTCTTGAACTCGTCGCCGATCAGGCCGAGGTGGAGCAGGAAGACCCGGAAGTCGTACTTGGCGCTTTGTGGGTCGAAGTCCCGCTTGCGGCTGGAGGCGGCCCGGCCGTTGAGCGCCTTGGCGGCGACCGCGAGGCAGAATTGCAGGTATGCCTTGATCCGCCCCGCGTGGAGGGTCGCCTCGAACCAGCGGAACTCCACCGTGCCCCGGTACCAGACGTTGTGCAGGTTGACTCCGTGGTAGCGGCTGTTGTCGTAGTGCTGGGGCTGGCGGTTGTGGTAGCCGTACCAGATTCGGTTGAGCTGGTCCTTGGTGCGCGGGCGATGCTGTTCGATACGCTGGATCAGTTCATCGCTGACCGGCCGGGTGTAGCGGTTGAGACGGTCGCGGCTGATGCCGAGGGCGTGGAGGATCAGCGGCTCCTGCTTGTAGATGATCTTGGCCAGGTTACCCAGGTGTCTGCCGTCGAAGGGCGCGGCGTCGATATGGATGTGAATGCCGCACTGGCTGTTGATCTTGCCTCCGGCGCGGCGGATGCCCCGGACCACCTCCTGCAGTTGCGGGATGTCGTCGTAGCCGAGCACCGGGCTGACCACCTCGGCCCGCAGATGAGCCGGGACGCTGGTCAGGGAGGCGTCCCCCACCACCTTCCAGACGCGGCCGCGCAGGTCCTCGACCTCCCAGGGGTCGTAGCTGCTGGGGATGCCGACATGGCGGACCGTGCCGCCCACCACCGAGTGAATGGCCCAGGCGATTTGCTCCCGGGTGCGTTTTACGGTCTCGATCTCGATCCCGTAGTGGATCTCTTTCAGGTTCATGCGTGCCTCCGTCGTTCATTGCGCTTCTAAGTCGTTGTCAGGCAAGGCTTTTCAGCCTCCGCTTACACCATGAATGAATGCTTCTTTCTGGACACAAATCAAGTAGAAGAACAGCCGAAGCCGACATTTAACACCTTTATTTTCAATGACTTGCGAACTTGGCCGGATTTGGCGGCGCATAGGCGGCAGAAACCCCGGAACGGGCTGACCATATCCGGGGTTCTGGGTTGGCGGTGGCAGTGAGCCGGTCAGCCGGAGGCGGTATCAGAGGTGATCAGGCTGGCGTGCAGCTCGAGGTTGCGCGACTCGTCGGCCCGCATCCGCGCCAGCAGAGCTGTGAAGGCCTCCGCTTCTGCGGCCGGGAGCTTTGATGCCCGTTCCAGCCGCGCCAGGCGCTGGTGCAGATTCTCCAGCAGTCCCAGGGCGTGGTCGCGGATCAGGCCGTCGCGCTTCTCCTGCGGCGTGGGGATGAACTCGGTCAGGCCGCCTTTGCGTCGAACGATCATGGCCGTGCCTCCTTAGCTCAGGGTCGCGCCCAGCGAATGGATGCGCGGGTAGATCAGCGGCGTGCCGGTCATCTCAGCCTTGTAGCGGACCTTGTTGCCGGTGTTGTCGGTGAAGGTGCGCACCAGGGTGTACTCGGTCCAGTTCTCGTCGATGGGCCGGGTGTCCTGGATGGTCATCGCCTCCCAGGTCAGGCCGCCGTCGTTGCTGGCGAACCATTGCAGGGTGGTGCCGCTGGGGATTTGCATCTGCACATAGGCCTTGGTCGATTCCACGCCCTGGGTCAGCTCGTTCTCGCGGGTCAGGTATGCCCCGGTGGTCTTGTTGAGGTAGCCCACCAGGTTGACGTCGCGGAAGTTGATGGCCGGGGTGTCGTTGGAAAGCGAGCTGCTCAGGCGCACGCGGATCTGGACCCGGGTGGCGAGGTTGGGCAGCCGCTCCTCCTCTGCGGGAACCATGGCGTCCCAGGTCACGCCGCCGTCGGTGGAGTATTCCCAGTCGAGGCCGGTGCCCTGGGGGATGGCCGAGTACTCGTCGAGGTTGATGTCGGAGAACTGCACGCCGGTGATCGGCTGGAAGCGGATCATGCCCTCGGATTGAAAGTTGTAGCCGTAGATCTTCATCGCCAGGTCGGAGCCGTTGAGCGGCGTCCAGGTTTCGGCGTTGGAGCTCTCCAGCAGCACGCCTTCCATGTAGGTCTGCCGGGTGATGATGCCCCAGCGGCCCATCTTGCCGAGGGTGGCGGTGCGGACCTTGTAATTAGTGCTGTTGGTCAGCAGCACCACGGAATAGCTGGTGTTGGCCTCGGCGTAGAACGGGTCGTCGAAGCGAATGCGGGTCTCGCCGCTCAGGCTGATTTCGTTCGGGGCCAGCACCTTCTCGGCGAACACCACGCCGTTGGGCAGACCGGTGGTGACGCCGCGAATTTGCACCGTGACCGGGATGCTCGGGTCCCTGGCGGTGAACTGCAGTCCGATGCTGGAGATCACCTGGTTTTGGGTGAAGCTGAAGGTCTGGGCCAGCGGATCGCGGGGCACGAAGATGGTCTGGGTGCGCCAGACCACCTGCACCACGGGCACGCGGATGATGCGGTTTTCGATGATGCGCTCGATGCGGGTGATGACCAGCGGATCGTTGATCTGCAGGCTGGCCCGGGCCGAGTAGACGCCGTCGGCCATCTCCACGATGCGGTTGCCGTTGCGGGCGTTGGTCGGAATGGTGAAGGAGGCGCTGACCCGACCGGCCTCGTCGCTGATCAGGTTGCTGGCCATCACTTGGCCGTCGCAGCGCAGCACGATGCCGGACTTGCTCGGGGTGAAGTTGATACCGGTGACGGCAATGCCGGTCTGGCCGCGCCGCCCGAGGTTGGGCGTGATCTGCAGCATGGCCGGGGGCTTGTCGAACACGGCGTAGGGGTTGATGTTGCGCTCCTCGGACCAGTCGTTCTGCTCCACCAGCACGGTCTCGTTGCCCGGCAGCAGCGCCAGGCTGCCGAAGAAGCTCGCGTTGCTGCCCGCCTGATCGACCGAGAGCACGGTGGAGTGCGGAATGCGGTCCGGCGCGACGAAACGGGCGATCTCGTTGACCCGGGCGTCCCATTCGGCGTGGTAGATGTCCGACTGGGCGGTGTTCGAGAAGTCGTCCGAGTAGATGCCTTTCTTGGTCTGGGCGTCCCGGTTCTGCAGCTCGTTGTTCATCTGGTACTGGGCGTCGTTGTACTTCAGGTCCTCGACGTCCTGAATGATGTCGTGGATCTGGTCCATGGTGATGCGGGTCAGGCCGAAGTTGCGGATCTCCATGTCGATGGAGTTGGGGGGGCAGTCGATGCTGCACAGCCCCAGGGCGTTTTCTGGCACGATGGGCAGCTTCGGGAAATCGGCCGGAGCCCCTTCCAGCCGCTTGATCTCGGTGGTGGTGGCGTAAACGATGTCGCGACGGCCAAGGTAATAGTCGTAGTCCAGGCTGCAGTTGGAACCGTTCACCGGCTGGTCGCCGAGGCTGCCGCGCCCGAAGTTGATCACATTGAGGTTGCCCAGCTCGAGCTGCACCGGCGACATGGTGAGTCCGGCCGTGTTGGTGGACGGAGGCGAAGCGGTGCCGATCTCCTCGACGCCGTCGTCGACGTAGGAGAGCGCCTCGCTGCCCAGTTCCATCAGTCGCTTGTAGTCGGTGCGTGCGCCGTTGGTGGCGGCCCGGTAGACGCGATAGCCGGTCGCGCCGCTGACCGGTAGCCAAGAGAGCTTGTTCATCTCCCCGGCGGTGGTGGCCCGGGCAACGACCGCAGCGGCGTTGAAGGCCGTCTCGCCGGTGGCGTTGTAGGCGGTCACCAGATAGAAATAGTTTCCGGCCGCCGGATGGTTGGCCTGTCCGAACCAGCCGCTGTCCACGTAGTCGGTGCCCTTGACCATCTGCTTGGTGTAGGTCCAGCGCACCGTGTAGGTGGTGCCGATGGCCGGTTCGTTACCGGAGCCGAGCCAGTCGACATGGTTGCCCGACTGCTGCCAGTCCACGCCCTCTTGGAAGATGGTCGCTCCCTGGCTGACCTCGAGGATGTCCACTACCGGATTGGGGTCGAGCAGGTCTTCGCCGCCGCCCACCGAGCCACGAGTGACGTTGCGGGTAATCTCGACGATGGCCTCCACCTGGGTCGTCTCCTTGAGCGGCGTGGAGTTGACCGGATAGCGGCGCTTGTTGATGTCGAAGGTCTTCTGCTCGCCGCGCACCGATTTGGTGGCGATGGATTTGGGCACCAGGGTCGAGGTGGGTAGATCGCGCTGATGCCGGAAGCCCTGGATGTAGGCGCGTCCGGCGTTGGTGATCGCCTCCACACTGTCGTCATCGACCCCGCCGATAAAGGTGTCGAATCCCCGCACCAGGTAGCTTCCTGCCTGGTCGAAGGTGCGCTCGGCCAGGTTCTGAATCAGTGAGTTGAGACCCTCGGCGGCGGCGAATGAGAGCTGGTCCTCGGTGATCGAGGAGACGGTGATCCGGCTACCCGGCAGCGTGCCCAGCAGATCACGTAGGTAGAGGTTGGACTTCTCCTGCACCGTGGGCGTGACGTCTCCGCTCTCGCGGTCGAACTTGTAAATCGGGATCACCCGGCGCTCGGCCACGTTGTTGGGCAGCGTCTGGCCGCTGGTATCCGTCGCCTTGAGAGAGAGAACCCATTTTTCCCGCTCGGCGGTGGGCTCGCCGGTGGCCGGATTGATCAAGGCCGGGTCCTGGGTGTAGCCGTAGTTGTACTTCAGCAGCTCCACGTAAACGTAATCTGCCCCGCTGGTGGTGGCCGGGTCATAGGTCAGGGTCGCGCCGCTCACCTGTTCCAGATGGCCGTCGATGTAGACCACGCCCGGGGCCAGGGTCAGGACGTTGGCGGCCGCGCTGACCTCGAGGCCCATGATGATGGAGCCTTCCTTGAAAAGGATGTCGGCGATCTTGCGCCGCTCCAGGTTGATGATGTCCTGCTGCTCGTTGAGTTCGGAATCCAGCAGGTCGCGATCCTGATGGTAGCGGATGCGCTTGTAGTTCTTGGTCGGGTCGAATGTCTCGCGTGAGATGCTCATGTTTGAATCCTCCAGTTAGATCTTGATGATCCCGACCAGCTCCACGCGGGTGTCGGAAATCTTGTTGAAGTCGGGAATGTTCTTCACCTCGTACAGGTAGCCCGGGTGCAGCACCTCGCCGGTCGGGTTGGTGTCCTGATGGAACACGCCGCCCATGGCGAGATCCCCGGTGACGCTTTCCACGTACTGCACGTCGCCGCCGAAGAAGCCGTATTCACGGATGGTGATGCCGTTGGCCTCGGCCTCGTCGAAGCGGAAGAAGACACCGATGGTGTTGGTCTCCTCGCCGGTTTCCAGGTAGCGCACGCCGTTGACCA